>NZ_KV834652.1:346-30775 GCF_001837905.1 Streptococcus sp. HMSC076C09 | reverse complement strand
TTCAAAAAATAAAAAAATTTATTCACGGGGACTTCTAAAAGAATATAGCTACAAAATAGAGGAGTACTGTAAGTAAACAATTTCAAGTTTGTCGAACGGAATATAAAGTAATAAAGACGTTAGAAATAAAAAATCTATCGTCTTTTTCATGCCTATTTTCAATTTATATTGCTATCAATAAATAGGGAAAACTCGCAAGAGTTGCTAACTAGTATTTCAAACGCCTCTCACTAATATATACACGACAAAATGCTAATCTTCCTATATCCTATTTTTCGCAACTCTAGTATATCAGATGAACATGTCTTTTGTGTTGCACTTCATTTTTCAACAGGGCAAATAAAAAGATAGTTGAAAACTATAGAATATTGAAATTACGCTATTTTTAGTCCAACTGAAACTCATACTTTCCAAACCAGACTTAAAAAAAGCTCGTAAAGCATCACAATTTAGTAAAGGTTAATTCGTTACTGGAATTACTTACAAGATCTTAGCACTCTGTTTCTGCAGAGTGCTTTTTTGTTTTATAGAATATAAGAAAATAGAATACGGATATGGTATAATGGAGTAACAAGTATTTCATTAGAGGAAGTGGCCAGATGAAAATTATAGTTGATCGAGATTCAGTTTGTGCCGGAGATGATATTTACAACCATGAGATGACATTCGAGGTGCCAGAAAGCCTCACTGTTGCTGAATTCTTTAACTTCGTGCAGAACCATGGCTTCTTAGCTGCCATTCAAGGAAATGATGTAGCGTGGGGGCTTCAAAATAGCACGGGTAAAATCGGAGAGTATTTTACAAAAACAGGAGAAGTCACGCATTCAGAAATTAACATTAAAGATAAAATTGATGAAGCTGGTGGCAAACCTAATTTCTATGTACGCTATTATAGTAACCCGGAATGGGCAAGAGAAAACAGTAGTAGAGGATAAGCTTGAAGAAGAAAGAGTTTTTAGTCCGAATGAATTTGAAAAACAAATTGCTTAGTTAATAGCACTCCTTCTACGAGATTATAAAATTCATTTTACAATCTCGTAGAAGGGGTCCAGCAACCTGAGGGCGCTATCCTTCAAATTTTTCTCCCAAAATGTGTCCAAAATATTGACAGAATTCCAAGAAGACCTTCAACCTCTGTTAGAGGATTATTTGAGAGCTAATTCAGAATACTGGAAAGAATACCAAGATCAGTTCAGAGAGCTATTTGACAAGGATTTTTATCAAAAACAACGAGAAGAAATAATGTCTACAGGCTATGTGGTTGATAGTCTGAAAGCTAGTCTCTGGTGTCTAGGGACAACAGAGACTTTTGAAGGAGCTGCTTTAAAAGCGGTCAATCTCGGAAATGACACCGATACGATTGGTGGCATCACAGGAAGCTTTGCTGGAGCTCTCTATAAACTGGAAGGTATTCCAGATAAATGGGGACAACAATTGGTGAATAGAGAATTGATCGATGAAAAATGTCAAAAATTGATAGAGTGCCTAGGTCAGTTAGATCTATTTATGAATGTGGAATACTTGCTTTCTCTGCTAGATGATCTAGCAGAGAAAAATTTTTATTAGATATGACATCAGTCAGCTAAACCCTTTTAGCTGTCTTTTTTTGCTAGCGACTCGGTCACTAACTTGCTTGTCAAAGTATAATTCGGTATCATAGATATATAATGCTTGGTAAGTAGCCCTATTGTCAGTTCGGAACAAGTAGATAGGAGAAGAGGAGAAAAACTAGTGGATAAAGACCAATTGATAGAGAAACCAGAAATAAATATTGTTGGGGTTATTGCAAATCATCAGTTTAACTGGTATATTTGTTCAAACGATATGTGGACAATGGATATCGATAAATATATTCAGGCATACCAGGAAGCAGGTATGAATGTTGATTTCTCCTATTTACCTGAGATTCAACAGAATCTTCATGTGATTACAAAAAGCAATCTTGAGAGCTACTTAGAAATGTATAAAGATGATTGGCTGAAGGTGACGGTTGAAGAATTGATCGAAATGATCAAACGCTCAATAGATTGTGAGGACTTACATTCAGAGATTATTTTTGAAGGAAAAGGTTTACTCCCGGATCTTTTAATCGATTTTGATAAAGAGGAGTTTTATTCAAACCATCTGGGGATGAAAAACTACGAAAGATATGTTCCGAACGGATGGAAGATTTTTTCAGGGAAATTCAATCATTTGATCCCAAAAGAGGAGCAATATTGGATTGAAAAGACTGGCGCTAACCAATGAAGGAATTAATTATAAAATAAAAAGGAAGAGACAAAACACATGCAGTTTTATTTTATTGGTGGCTTAGGTGGGAATGGCTACCATTTGGCGCCACTAATTGATGAGCTCGGCTTTCCTGTAACCTTTCTAGATCCTTACAGGGAAATGATTCAGACAGAAAAAGATCTTTGTGCTTGGTTTCAAGATCAGATTGGACAAGATGAAGAGATCTGTTTATTGGGGCATTCCTTGGGTGGAGATTTGGCTCGTTATCTAGCTGCTGAGTTCCCTCAGATTCGGGCTCTGATTCTCTTGGATGGGGGCTACCTGGATATGGAAAAGATTCTGCCTCTGGAGGAAGAACTAGAGGGTACATCGTCCTTCATGCAGCAACAAGTCTTTGCGACTGTAGAAGAAGCTGTGTCAGCAGAGCTCGGTGATGAAGTAGTTCCAAGCCCTATGACGCGTAAAGCTGTAGAGGCTAGCTATCGCTGGAATCCAGTGAGTGAACAATATGAATTAAATCTGGATCTCGAAAAGGTCATGGCCTTATTGCGTCTACGGCGTCAGATCAAAGCTAACCAGATTTCAGTTGCAGACAAGCCTGTCCTATTTATCGGGCCTCGATACCAAGAAGAGCCTGAATGGAGAAAAGAAGCTCTGAAGCAACTAGATCCCCAGATCGAGCAAGTCTTGCTAGATGGTTTGGGGCACGAACTGTATACAGAGGCGCCTGAAATTGTAGCTAGAGAAGTGAACAATTGGCTCCAAAATGTTCATAAATAAAACCTGTTTCTCTTTTTGAAACGGGTTTTTGTCTTGTAATTTCCGAACGTTATTTCCTATAAAATCATTCCCATTGCATTAGGTCCGTATCTTTGGTATAATCTATCAAGGAAACGTCAAGAGACGTAGCGATGCGCTTGCGCATAGGTAGGTCAGTTTTTAGAAAAGAGATTTTTCAATCTATGTTAAATGAATTTCCTATTTTCGACTATGAAGATATTCAGTTGATTCCCAACAAATGTATCATCAATAGCCGGTCAGAAGCAGATACAACCGTCCAATTTGGAAAGCATACCTTCAAGCTTCCAGTCGTTCCTGCCAATATGCAGACGATTTTAGATGAGAATGTCGCAGAGCAGTTGGCGCGTGGTGGTTACTTCTACATCATGCACCGTTTTGATGAAGCGGGTCGGATTCCTTTTGTCAAACGCATGCATGATCAAGGTTTGATCGCTTCCATTTCGGTTGGTGTTAAGGAATACGAATACGACTTTGTGAGTCAATTAAAGGCAGATGCGCCTGAGTACATCACTATTGATATCGCACACGGTCATGCGGATAGTGTCATTCGGATGATTCAACACATCAAGAAAGAATTGCCAGATACCTTTGTCATTGCTGGAAATGTTGGAACACCTGAAGCTGTTCGTGAATTGGAAAATGCGGGAGCTGATGCGACTAAGGTCGGGATCGGCCCTGGTAAGGTTTGTATCACCAAAGTGAAGACTGGATTTGGTACAGGTGGTTGGCAATTGGCTGCTCTTCGCTGGTGCTCAAAAGCAGCGCGTAAGCCAATCATTGCGGATGGTGGTATTCGGACTCATGGTGATATTGCCAAATCGATTCGTTTCGGGGCATCTATGGTCATGATTGGTTCTCTCTTTGCAGGACATATTGAAAGTCCTGGTAAAACAGTAGAGATTGATGGAGAGTCTTTCAAAGAGTACTATGGATCTGCTTCAGAGTACCAAAAAGGTGCATATAAGAACGTCGAAGGTAAGAAGATTTTATTGCCTGCCAAGGGTCATTTGCAAGATACCTTGACAGAAATGGAACAAGATTTGCAAAGTTCGATCTCTTATGCAGGAGGCCGAAAATTAGCAGATTTGAAACATGTTGACTATGTGATCGTTAAGAATTCTATCTGGAATGGCGATGCACACTAATTGAATTACTTATTTATTTCACGAATAGGCGTGATGTTTCTACAAGGTGCCGGAACACCTAACAATAAGTAAGTCGGGATTATTTCTCTTTCTAGAGAGATTTCAAGGCTTGCTTAGCAGGCCTTTTTGTATTTTGTGAATGAAGTAGAGGATTTTTAAAAAAGTAGGAGGAAGTATGAAATTACTTGAAGAGCGCATCTTAAAAGATGGCAATGTTTTGGGTGAGAATATCCTCAAGGTGGATTCCTTTTTGACCCACCAAGTGGATTTCAAATTGATGAAAGAAATTGGTCAGACCTTTGCGGACCGGTTCAAAGATGCTGGCGTGACGAAAGTCGTAACCATTGAAGCGTCTGGAATTGCGCCAGCCCTTTATGTAGCTGAAGCCTTGGATGTTCCCATGATCTTTGCTAAGAAGGCGAAAAACATCACGATGAATGAAGGCATTTTGACGGCTGAGGTTTATTCCTTTACCAAGCAAGTGACCAGCACCGTTTCGATTGCGGGTAAATTCTTGGATCCATCAGATAAGATTTTGATCATTGACGATTTCCTTGCAAATGGTCAAGCAGCCAAAGGATTGATTCAAATCATCGAACAAGCCGGGGCTCAAGTCGAAGCGATTGGGATCGTGATTGAAAAATCCTTCCAAGATGGACGGGGATTGTTAGAAGAGTTGGGATATCCAGTTGTATCCCTCGCACGTTTGGACCGTTTTGAAAATGGTCAGGTTGTATTTAAGGAGGCAGACATCTAATGCAAAAACAAGAAAGCCATTCACAGGCAGCCATTTTAGGCTTGCAACACCTTTTGGCCATGTATTCGGGATCTATTTTGGTACCGATCATGATCGCGGGAGCTTTGGGTTATAACGCTCATCAACTGACCTATCTCATCTCTACAGATATCTTCATGTGTGGGGTCGCAACTTTCCTTCAAGTGCAGCTCAATAAATACTTTGGGATCGGTCTTCCGGTAGTCCTGGGGGTTGCCTTCCAGTCTGTAGCACCTCTCAGCATGATCGGGGCTAGCCATGGTAGTGGTGCCATGTTTGGTGCCTTGATTGTCTCAGGGATTTATGTCATCCTTGTCTCTGGTTTCTTCTCTAAGATTGCCAATCTCTTCCCATCTATTGTAACGGGATCTGTTATTACAACCATTGGTTTGACTTTGATTCCAGTAGCGATTGGAAATATGGGAAATAATGCGCCAAAACCAACCGTTCAAAGCTTGATTTTGGCTGTGGTGACCATTCTCATCATTTTAGTTGTTAATATCTATACGACTGGGTTTATTAAATCCATTTCAATTTTGATTGGTTTGATCGTAGGTACTGCTATTGCGGCTTCTATGGGCTTGGTAGACTTCACACCTGTGGCTCAAGCACCAGTCGTTCACGTTCCAACGCCTTTCTTCTTTGGAGCTCCTAAGTTTGAAATCACCTCAATCGTCATGATGTGTATCATCGCGACAGTTTCTATGGTCGAATCAACAGGTGTTTATCTTGCTCTTTCTGATATTACCAAAGATCCAATTAATAGCACGCGCCTTCGCAATGGTTATCGTGCTGAAGGGTTGGCCGTTCTCCTCGGTGGTATCTTCAACACCTTCCCTTACACTGGATTCTCACAAAACGTTGGCTTGGTGAAATTGTCTGGTATCAAGACTCGCTTGCCAATCTACTATGCCGCTGCTTTCCTTGTTCTTCTTGGTCTCCTTCCTAAGTTTGGAGCTTTAGCACAAATCATCCCTAGCCCAGTTCTTGGTGGAGCGATGCTGGTCATGTTTGGTTTCGTATCTATTCAGGGGATGCAGATTCTTGCGCGTGTTGATTTTGAACACAATGAGCACAATTTCCTCATCGCAGCTGTATCGATTGCAGCAGGGGTTGGTTTGAACAACAGCACCCTCTTTAATGGCCTTCCAACAGGGTTCCAAATGTTTTTTGCAAACGGAATTGTCGTCGCAAGTGTCTTAGCGATCGTTCTCAATGCGATTTTGAACCGCAATAAATAATTATCTCAAATTTACCGGAGGTCTTTGGATCTTCGGTTTTTTTTGACTTTTAAGGAAACATATAGTAGAGTGGAGGTGGAGAAAATCTTATTTGATGAGAAGAGAGTTAGAATCATGTATTTAACCTATCACTTTAAAGAACGCTTGCGCTTGTTTTTGAGTCTGTTTTTGCCGATTTTGATCTACCAATTGGCCAATTATTCAGCCAGCTTTGTCGATACAGCCATGACCGGTCATTACCGGACCCTTGATTTGGCTGGGGTTTCTACAGCTACCAGTCTGTGGAATCCATTTTTTACTTTCCTGACCGGGATTATCTCTGCTCTGACACCGATTGTCGGGCATCACTTAGGCAAGGGAAATAAAGAACGGATTGCTGGCGATTTTTACCAATTCCTCTATATGTCATTTGGTATGGCCATTCTCTTAATAGGCTTTGTTTGGGGCATTGCACCCATGATTCTCAAGCAGATCGGTTTAGAAAATGTTGTTGCCCAAATAGCCATTCGCTATTTATATTTCCTTTCTCTAGGAATCTTACCTTTGTTGCTCTTTAGTATCGTGCGGACCTTCCTCGATACCTTGGGAATGACGCGTCTATCCATGTACTTGATGCTCTTGCTTTTGCCTCTCAATGCTTGTTTTAACTATATCCTGATCTATGGGTCATTTGGCTTTCCTGAGATGGGAGGAGCAGGGGCAGGTCTCGGAACCTCTCTGGCCTACTGGGTCTTGCTGGCTATTGCAGTTTTGATCTTGTGCAAGCACCCTAAGGTAGCACCTTTCCAATTGTGGAAGCCGCAACCTTATGATTTTAAAGGGATGAAAGAAGTATTGCGCCTTGGGCTTCCAATCGGTGGAATTGTTTTTGCAGAAGTCATCATCTTCTCGCTGGTTGGCCTGTTAATGGCAAAATTCCCATCACTCACCATCGCTAGTCACCAATCGGCCATGAATTTTTCTACCCTGATGTATGCTTTCCCAGTCAGTATCTCGAGCACCATGGCTATTATCGTATCTTACGAACTGGGAGCAGGAAGACCAGAAGTGGTCAAACATTATTGCCGTTTGGGACGGCTGACAGCCTTTGGTTTTGCGATTGTCACCCTCGTCTTTCTTTATACATTCCGCTTCCAACTTGCGGGACTATACGGCAAGGATCCAGTCTTTGTGCAGCAAACTGCTATTTTCATGACCTATAGTCTCTTTTTCCAAGTAGCTGACACCTTTGCAGCACCCCTTCAAGGGATTTTGCGTGGTTATAAGGATACAACCGTTCCATTCTTATTAGGAGTTTTTAGTTATTGGTGTATTTCTATTCCTTTAGGGATTTTCCTTGATCATGCGACCAACCTTGGTCCCTATGCCTATTGGATTGGCCTAATTTCTAGCCTTGTCGTGAGTGGTATTTGCTACCAACTTCGGCTCTGGCAGGTCGAAAAAAAGCAAACAAACTAAACTAAAGTCTGGGAGACCAGGCTTTTTATGTACCGTAAATAGTATAAATTTTCTGAAAGTTCTTGACAATTGATATCAAAGTGGTAAGATTAGGAGGTAGAAATGAAGAACTAGAAGGAGAACAAGATGAGAAGTGATATGATCAAAATGGGGATCGACCGAGCACCAGCGCGTGGTCTCCTCTATGCAACAGGGCAAGTAAAATCAGCAAAGGATATGCAAAAGCCCTTTATTGCGATTTGTAACTCCTATATTGATATCGTTCCAGGGCATGTTCATCTGCGTGAATTAGCGGATATTGCTAAGGAGGCTATTCGCGAGGCTGGTGGGATCCCTTTTGAATTTAACACCATCGGTGTCGATGATGGGATTGCGATGGGTCATATCGGGATGCGTTATAGTTTGCCATCACGCGAGTTGATCGCAGATGCTGCTGAAACAGTCATCAATGCCCACTGGTTTGATGGTGTTTTCTATATTCCCAACTGTGATAAGATTACACCAGGAATGATTTTAGCTGCCATGCGGACCAATGTGCCTGCCGTATTTTGTTCTGGTGGACCCATGAAGGGCGGCGTTGACATGACGGGGCATCAGGCGACGCTCTCAAGTTTGTTTGAAGCTGTAGGTACTTATCAAGCTGGTGATATGGGCATGGATGAGCTGGATTTCTTGGAAAAAAATGCCTGCCCAACTTGTGGCTCTTGCTCTGGTATGTTTACTGCCAATTCCATGAACTGTTTGATGGAGGTATTAGGTCTTGCTCTTCCTGGAAATGGTACCATCCTAGCTGTTTCAGATGAAAGACGGGAATTGGTTCGCCAAGCGGCCAAACAATTGGTAGAGAATATTAAAAAGGATATCCGTCCACGGGATATCGTGACCAAAGAAGCCATCAACGATGCTTTTGCGCTCGATATGGCCATGGGTGGTTCAACCAATACGGTGCTTCATACGCTGGCTATTGCGCGTGAAGCGGGGATTGACTATGATCTCAAAGATATCAACGAAATTGCCAAGAAGACACCTTATCTCTCTAAAATTGCACCTTCAAGTGTTTACACTATGCATGATGTGCATGAAGCTGGTGGTGTTCCAGCCATTATCAATCAGTTGATCAAAAAAGGAGCCATCAAGGGTGATCGTATCACAGTTACTGGTAAAACCTTGAAAGAAAACGTAGCTGGTGCTGAAATCAAAAATAAAGAAATTATCCATCCAATCGAACATCCGATTTCACCTGTAGGTGGTTTGTCGATCCTTTACGGAAATATCGCTCAAGATGGGGCTGTTATCAAGGTCGGTGGGGTCGATCCATCTGTGACTACTTTCCGTGGTAAAGCTATTTGTTGCGATTCACAAGATCAAGCCCTTGAGTTGATTGACAATGGAACAGTTAAGAAGGGACATGTCGTTGTCATTCGTTACGAAGGTCCTCAGGGTGGTCCTGGTATGCCAGAGATGCTAGCACCAACTTCTAAGATTGTCGGGCGCGGTCTTGGTAAGGATGTGGCACTGATTACGGATGGTCGTTTCTCAGGAGCTACTCGTGGAATTGCTATTGGTCATGTTTCTCCAGAAGCAGCAGAAGGTGGGAATATCGCCCTAATCGAAGATGGGGATGAAATCGTGATTGACCTTCCAAATCGTACTATTGATTTGCTTGTCGATGATGCAACTCTTGCAGAACGTCGCAAACATTTGAAACCTTTCAAATCAAAAATCTCCAGTGGTTGGTTGCGTCGCTATACAGCCTTTGCCAAATCAGCCAATGTCGGCGGAACTTTGATGAGTGACGAAGAATTCGAAGAACGGAAAGCAGAACGTCAAGCTCAAGAAAAATAAGGAAAAGCCTTTCCTGCTATGTGATATCACAAGCAAGAAAGGCTTTTTTAGTGGAACCATTATTTGGTGCGCATTTCACCTTGAGGGAAGTAGGTTCCTTCAGGCATATCGTTAATGATGACGTGAACAGCTGACTGAGGAGCGCCAGTATTGCGGACAACAGCTTCGGTTACTTCCTTGGCCAAGGCTTTCTTTTGTTCCAAGGTGCGTCCTTCAAATAGGTCAATTCGTACAAATGGCATATGGCCACCTCCTAAATTTTTTATAGGACTATTTTATCACATTTTGGGATACAAAGCTTAGCAAAATTATGGTAAAATGATAATGAAACACATTTTAGAGAGAACAAAAGGAAAATGGCACAATTATATTATAAATATGGGACCATGAACTCGGGGAAAACCATTGAGATTTTGAAGGTGGCCCATAATTATGAAGAGCAAGGCAAGAGCGTCTTCATCATGACCTCGGCAATCGATACACGAGATGGAGTAGGAGTGGTTTCTAGTCGGATCGGTATGAAACGAGAAGCCGTTGCAATTGAAGACGATACGGATATCTTTGGCTTTATTAAAAACCAAACAATCAAACCTTACTGTGTGTTAATCGATGAAGCTCAGTTTTTGAAACGCCACCATGTCTATGACTTGGCAAGAGTCGTGGATGAACTGGATGTGCCGGTTATGGCTTTTGGCCTCAAAAATGATTTCCGAAATGAACTCTTTGAAGGTTCCAAACACCTCCTCTTGTTAGCCGACAAGATCGAGGAGATCAAAACCATCTGCCAATACTGTTCCCGCAAGGCAACCATGGTCTTGCGTACCCAAGCAGGTAGACCTGTCTATGATGGAGAGCAGATCCAGATCGGTGGACACGAGACCTATATCTCCGTTTGCCGCAAGCATTATTTTAATCCAGACATTCCAACTGAAAGCGTCTAGAACGTTTTAGAGAGGATAATAATGTCTATTTGTTTAAAAGATATTACAATAGAGAATTATTTTGACGTTTTAAATCTAGAAGTTCATCCAAACCAAAGGAATTTTATTGCATCCAATTCCATTAGTTTAGCTGAAGCCTATGTATATGATAAAAATGGTGATTTTATAGCTCCCTTAGCAGTTTATGATAAGGAAGTATTAGTTGGTTTTGTTATGATTGCCTATGACCAGAAAATTGGGATCAGCAAGGGGAACTACTTGTTATTTCGTTTTATGATCGATAAACGATTTCAAGGTTTAGGCTATTTTAAACCGACTATGGATGCAGTCATTGACTTTGTTCGAACAGAGCCAGCTGGAAAAGCAACAAGTCTTTGGTTATCTTATGAACCGGAAAATAATCAAGCGAGATCTTGCTATCTCCATTATGGATTTAAAGAAACTGGCGAAGTCATAGAAGACGAAATTGTAGCAATCTATGATCTAACAACCTAGAATTAAGGAGCAAACATGAATATCTATGATCAACTACAAGCTGTAGAAGACCGATACGAAGAGTTAGGAGAATTGTTGAGTGACCCCGATGTGGTCTCTGATACCAAACGCTTTATGGAGCTTTCAAAAGAAGAGGCTTCCACTCGTGATACGGTGACAGCATACCGAGAGTACAAGCAAGTCCTTCAAAACATTGTCGACGCTGAGGAAATGATTAAGGAAGCAGGCGGAGATGCTGATTTGGAAGAAATGGCCAAGCAAGAGCTAAAAGATGCTAAGGCTGAAAAAGAAGAGTACGAAGAAAAACTGAAAATCTTACTTCTTCCAAAAGATCCAAACGATGACAAGAACATTATCTTGGAAATCCGTGGAGCAGCAGGAGGAGACGAAGCCCAATTGTTTGCTGGCGACCTCTTACAAATGTACCAAAAATACGCAGAAAGCCAAGGCTGGCGCTTTGAAGTCATGGAAGCCTCCTACAATGGCGTTGGTGGGATCAAAGAAGTCGTAGCCATGGTTTCTGGTCAATCAGTTTATTCAAAACTCAAGTATGAATCTGGTGCCCACCGGGTGCAACGGGTTCCTGTGACAGAAAGCCAAGGTCGTGTCCATACTTCGACTGCCACAGTTCTGGTCATGCCAGAAATCGAAGAAGTCGAGTACGACATTGATCCAAAAGACCTTCGGATTGACATCTACCACGCATCTGGTGCGGGTGGACAGAACGTCAACAAGGTCGCAACAGCCGTTCGTATCGTCCACTTGCCAACCAATATCAAGGTCGAGATGCAAGAAGAACGGACGCAACAGAAGAACCGCGAAAAAGCCATGAAGATCATCCGTGCGCGTGTGGCTGACCACTTTGCTCAGATTGCCCAAGACGAGCAAGACGCTGAGCGGAAGTCTACTATCGGGACTGGTGACCGTTCAGAGCGGATCCGGACTTACAACTTCCCTCAAAACCGTGTGACCGATCACCGGATTGGCTTGACCCTTCAAAAACTGGATACCATCTTATCTGGTAAATTAGATGAAGTGGTCGATGCTTTGGTCTTGTATGACCAAACACAAAAACTAGAAGAGTTGAACAAATAATGTTGTTGGGACCATTATTAGCCCAGTATGAAGAAGAACTAATAGCCGTTGGAGAGGAAGCAGAAAGCCTCTCCTTCGCGTATCGTGCTTTAAAAAACTGGACCTTTACAGACTTTGTCCTTGCCTTGCAAAAAGAAGTGGAAGTAGAGGATCAGGCCTTGCTTGATTCCATCTTTGAGCAGTTGAAACATCACGTCCCTGCCCAGTATATTATTGGCAGTGCAGAATTTTATGGCCATGTTTTTACAGTGGATGAGCGCGTCTTGATCCCACGACCAGAAACAGAGGAGTTGGTGGATCTCATACTGGAGGAAAACGATGGGGAAGCCTTACGAGTTCTAGATATCGGAACAGGAAGTGGGGCCATTGCCATTAGCCTAGCCCTTGCTAGACCTTCCTGGCAGATTCAAGCTAGCGATGTCTCAGAAGAGGTTTTAGCACTGGCTCAAGAAAATGCCAAGCAGTTAGAAGCTGTCCTTGAATTCAAGTCGTCAGATGTACTGGACGAACTAGAAGGTCCTTATGACCTGATTGTGTCCAACCCTCCCTATATCTCTCGGGATGATGTAGAAGAGGTTGGAGCCAATGTTTTAGCCTCTGAACCCCACTTAGCACTTTTTGCGGATCGTGATGGATATGCCATCTACGAAAAGATTGCCCAGCAAGCACCAAGTGTTTTAACACCAGATGGAAAGATTTACCTAGAAATTGGCTATAAGCAAGGAAGCAAGGTAAAAGAGCTTTTTCAAGAGGCATTTCCCGATAGACGCGTTCGGGTTATGAAAGACCAATTTGGACAAGATAGAATGGTAGTAGTAGACAATGGATCACATTGAGAAAGAATTAGAAGCAGGACGTGTGGTTATTCTGCCAACTGAAACAGTCTATGGTATTTTCGCTAAAGCTTTGGATAAAGAGGCAGTTGATTACATTTACGAATTAAAACGTAGACCTAGAGAAAAGGCTCTGAATTTAAATGTAGCTGGCGAAGAAGATATTCGACTTTATTCGAAAAATCAACCTGGCTATTTAACAAAACTGATTGATTCGTTTTTACCAGGGCCTCTCACTATTATTCTTCAGGCGAATGACAAGGTGCCAGACTGGATTCATTCAGGCTTGGATACAGTTGGTTTCCGTATTCCGGCTCACCCAAAAACGTTGGAATTAATTCGTAAATACGGTCCTTTAGTTGGTCCTTCGGCCAATCTTTCAGGTCATGCAAGTGGAACAAAGTATAAGGCTATTATAAGCGAATTTGATCAAGTGGTTCCTGGTGTCGAGGATGATGAATTTCTGACTGGACAAGATTCAACTATTTTGGATATCTCTGGTTCCAAAGCAAGGATTTTGCGACAAGGTTCAATTACCAAAGCTGATTTGCTTGCACATGTGCCCGAGCTTTCCTTTGAGGATGATGAACTTCCTCAGTGATAATGTACATAAATAATTTTTTATAAAGGAGTAGACCCATGATTTTTGATAAAGAAGATTACAAAGCTTATGATGCAGACCTATGGAATGCGATCGCTAAAGAGGAAGAGCGTCAACAAAACAATATTGAGTTGATTGCTTCTGAAAATGTTGTCTCTAAGGCAGTGATGGCTGCTCAAGGGTCTATTCTGACAAATAAATATGCTGAAGGCTACCCTGGCCGTCGTTACTATGGCGGGACAGATGTGGTCGATGTGGTCGAAAGTCTCGCGATCGAACGGGCCAAAGAAATCTTTGGGGCTAAATTTGCGAACGTTCAACCGCATTCAGGAAGTCAGGCAAACTGTGCTGCCTATATGGCCTTGATTGAGCCTGGTGATACCGTAATGGGGATGGATCTAGCTGCCGGTGGGCATTTGACGCACGGAGCTTCTGTGAGTTTCTCTGGTCAAACCTATAACTTTGTGTCTTATAGTGTAGATCCTGAAACAGAGCTCTTGGATTTTGATGCCATCTTAAAACAAGCCCAAGAAGTGAAGCCAAAACTCATCGTTGCTGGTGCCTCAGCCTACTCTCATATTATTGATTTCTCAAAATTCCGTGAGATTGCTGATGCAGTAGGAGCTAAGCTCATGGTTGATATGGCCCATATCGCTGGTCTCGTGGCAGCAGGTCTTCATCCAAGTCCAGTTCCTTATGCCCATATCACGACTACGACCACTCACAAGACCCTTCGTGGACCTCGT
Organism: Streptococcus sp. HMSC076C09; assembly: GCF_001837905.1. Lineage (NCBI taxonomy): Bacteria > Bacillati > Bacillota > Bacilli > Lactobacillales > Streptococcaceae > Streptococcus > Streptococcus sp. HMSC076C09. The sequence goes on along the minus strand of NZ_KV834652.1, from coordinate 16,567 downwards.
GGAGGCCTAATCTTGACCAATGACGAGGAATTAGCTAAGAAAATTAACTCTGCTATTTTCCCTGGTATTCAAGGAGGACCGTTGGAGCATGTCATTGCAGCCAAAGCTGTCGCCTTCAAAGAAGCGCTGGATCCTGCCTTTAAAGAGTATGCAGCTAATGTGATTAAGAACAGTCAGGCCATGGCTGATGTCTTCTTGCAAGATCCTGATTTCCGTGTCATTTCAGGCGGAACAGAGAACCACCTTTTCCTTGTCGACGTCACTAAAGTCGTTGAAAATGGGAAAGTGGCGCAAAACTTGTTGGATGAAGTTAATATCACCCTCAACAAGAACTCTATTCCTTATGAAACCTTGTCTCCTTTTAAGACCAGTGGGATTCGGATTGGTGCAGCAGCCATCACCGCTCGTGGTTTTGGTGAAAAAGAAAGTCGCACCGTTGCTGAACTCATGATCAAAGCGCTGAAGAATGCGGATAATCAAGAAGTATTAGATGAAGTGCGTAGCCAAGTCAAAGCCTTGACAGACGCTTTTCCACTTTACGAGGACTAAACCATCTTATGGATATTTACGTAAAAAAAGCCATCATTCATCAATTTAGCCCTGACGATACCGATCTCTATCTAGCAGATAAATTTCTCAATATCACACCTAAAATTGAGGAATACTTGCGTAAGAAGATTGAACGGGTCTATTCCGATGAAGCCAGGACCGGTATTTTCGAAGAGGACAATCCTTTTCTTGAGATGATCTCAGATGACCTATTAGAAACCTCGGTTGCAGTAGCGAATCGTTGGAAGGAAGAATTTATCGTTTCTGAGAATCAAAAGACCAACGATTTGGTGTTCATTCAATTCTCAAAAGAAGGGGTAGACCATTTTGCCTTTCTTCGGATCGCCTTACGGGAAACCCTGACGCATCTTGGTGGTGAAGTGGACAATCCGATTAAGCTGACGCAAAATAATCTACCTGGTTTTGGGACTGGTGCTGATGAGGCCTTGGTCATCAATCTTCAAAGTCGCAAATACCACTTGATTGAAAAAAGGATCAAGTACAACGGGACGTTCTTGAACTATTTTTCGGAAAATCTGTTGCAGGCGCAACCCAAGATCTCTCCTAAAAAATCGATCAAGGCACTGGAAAAAACAGCCCAGAAGATTGCGGAAAGCTTTAACACAGACGATTTTCAATTTCAATCAAAGGTTAAATCAGCTATTTTTAACCATATTGAGGAAGAAAATAAACTCTCTCCTGAGAAATTAGCGGATGATCTCTTCAACGACAATCTGACAGCTCGCCTCAGTTTTATTGACCAAGTCAAAGAAGCTGTACCAGAGCCTGTCACCTTTGAAGAGATTGATGCAAGTCGCCAGTTGAAGAAGTTCGAAAATCAGAAATTGTCATTGTCAAATGGAATTGAACTAATCGTTCCGAATAATGTCTATGAAGATGCAGAATCTGTTGAATTTATTCTAAACGAGAACGGAACCTATTCTATTTTGATCAAAAATATTGAGGATATACAGAGTAAATAATGATTAAACGTATAGTGAAGATCTTCTTATTCATCTTACTAATATTTGGAATCTACAAGGGAATTCAGATCCATCATGACGTCAAACAAGTCATGCAGTACCGCTCCCTGGTTAGAGAAGTCCTTGCTGAGGAGGACACCACGGCCAATGAAAACCTCATTCTGGCTATGATCTATACGGAGACCAAAGGCCGTGAGGACGATGTCATGCAGGCGAGTGAGAGTGCAAGTGGTGAGACCAATACCATTAGTGATAATAAGGCTAGTATTCGCCAAGGAATTCAAACTCTTTCAGATGAGTTAAAAGAAGCCAAGAAAAAAGGCGTTGATAGCTGGACAGCGGTTCAAGCCTATAATTTTGGGAAAGACTACATCGATTACGTCGCAAAACACGGTGGAACAAATTCCCTCGAGTTGGCCCGCGCTTATTCACGAGATGTAGTGGCACCAAGTCTTGGCAATGTAACCGGTGAAACTTATCTTTACCTCCACCCTATCTCTCTTTTAAACGGGATGGAACTCTACATTAATGGGGGCAATATTTATTATTCCCGTTTGGTAGAAACCAATATGACGATTATGAAGTTATTTTCATGGTTTTAATCATTTTTCAAAGAGCCGATTGGCTCTTTTTTTAAGTCGATCAGTTCTGCCTCCGATTTTGAGGGATAATAAAAATGTCATGCATTCTTAAAAAAACTGTAAGCTAGTTTTAAGAAATCACCTGTATAATGAAAATCGAAGTGGGTAAACTTTTTATTTACTTCTTTTTTCATCTCTAGTGAGGTGAGAAAAGTAATAAGAGATGCCCAGAGTTGATTTGAGTTAGAAAGAAGAAAAAGATGAAATTAAAGAAGATTGCATTGTTTGTAACGACGACTTTAGCCTTGTTTACCGCTGTCCCTCGGGTTTCTGCAGATAACAATGTGCAGAAAGTCATCGACGAAACCTATGTCAAACCAGACTATGTTTTGGGCTATTCACTAGACCAAAGTCAAATCGAACAAACTTTGAGTCTCTTGAACTACGATAGTTCGAAAGATAAAGAAGAGTGGAAGACCATGACACCAGAGGTTTATTCTTCGATTATGAACGTTGCCAACGATGATAGTTTGGAACTTTATTCCTCTGTTAAAATTCAAAAATTAGGCAAAAATAAGCCACTAGAAGTCAATATCGTGACGCCTCAAAACATCACCAAGGTCACTGCAGATATGTATCGTAATGCAGCCGTTACACTTGGATTGGAGCATGCTCAAATTACAGTAGCTTCACCTATCCAAGTGACTGGAGAAAGTGCTTTAGCTGGGATCTATTACTCGCTTGAGAAAAATGGTGCCAAAGTTTCTCAAGAAAGCAAAGATCTGGCTCAAGAAGAGTTAAAGACTCTATCCGGGATCAATGAAGAAAACGCTGGTAAGAAAAACTTCGATGCGGATAAGTTAAACGTAGCATTGACCGACATAAAAACGGCAGTAGCCAATGCCAAACAGAACAATCAGGATTTAAGCAAGGATGATATTCGAAAGATCGTCGAAGAAACCCTTAAAAATTATAAGCTGGATACAACTGTGACAGGTAATCAGATCAATTTGATCGTAAATTTCGCAGTCAACCTCTCAAAGAGTAGCGTCATTAGCAGCAAAAGCTTTACCAAAACCTTGTCGGATCTGAAAGATAGTATCGTAGACAAGGCAGGCGATACCTTTAACAATATCAATCTCAATTTTGATACCAATGCTATTCTAAAAGACAGTGGAAATTTCTTCACAAATGCGTGGAATGCCATTGCCGGCTTCTTCGGAGCCATCTGGAATGCCATTGTCAAATTCTTTAGTGGTTTAGTTGGCTAAAAATAGCACAAAAGCACTGCAGACAATAAGTCAGAGTGCTTTTTGTGTGTGATTTCCTATTTTTATACTTAATTAGATATTTTATGTTATGCTCGTGAATCAAGGTCCCCCGGACCTTAAACTCGCTTTTCTATTTCTTGGCTCGTGAAAAAAAGGTCCCCCGGACCTTTTTTTTATTCCCACTCTACAGTTGCAGGTGGTTTACTTGTGATATCATAGACGATGCGGTTAACGTGGTCAACTTCGTTAACGATACGGACTGAGATTTTTTGGAGAACTTCCCAAGGAATTTTAGCGAAGTCAGCTGTCATTCCATCAATCGAAGTGATAGCGCGGATAGCGATAGTGTAGTCGTAAGTACGGCCGTCTCCCATAACACCTACTGAACGAACGCCAGTGTTAACAGTGAAGTATTGCCAGATATCGCGGTCAAGACCAGCTTTAGCGATTTCTTCACGAAGGATAGCGTCTGACTCACGAACAGTTTCGAGTTTTTCTTCAGTGATTTCCCCCATAACACGGATCGCAAGACCTGGACCTGGGAATGGTTGGCGCCATACGATGTGGTCTGGCATACCAAGCTCAGTACCAAGCGCACGAACTTCATCTTTATAAAGAGTGTTCAGTGGCTCGATCAGTTCAAACTGCATATCTTCTGGAAGTCCACCAACGTTGTGGTGAGACTTAATGGTTTGAGCAGTATCCGTACCAGACTCGATCACGTCAGTGTAGAGAGTTCCTTGTGCCAAGAATTTCACATCTTTGAGCTTACTTGCTTCGTCATCAAAGACATAAACAAACTCGTTACCGATGATCTTCCGTTTTTTCTCAGGATCAGATACACCAGCTAACTTATCAAGGAAACGTTTTGCAGCATCTGCTTTAACGATGTTCAAACCAAACTTACCACCAAGCATATCCATCACTTGATCAGCTTCGCCTTTACGAAGAAGACCGTGGTCTACAAAGATACAGATCAATTGATCGCCGATGGCTTTTTGAAGGAGAACCCCAACAACGGAAGAGTCAACACCACCTGAAAGACCAAGAAGGACACGTTTGTCTCCGACGGTTTCACGGATTTTTTTGATCTGCATGTCAATGAAGTTGTCCATGGTCCAGTCACCTTTAGCCCCACAGATGTTCAAGGCAAAGTTACGCAAGATGTCATAACCGTGAACAGAGTGACGAACCTCAGGGTGGAATTGGATTCCGTAGATTTTCTTGTCTGGATTTTCAATCGATGCAAATGGACAGTCAGCAGAAGTACCAGTGCGGATAAAGTCAGCCGGAATTTCTGTAACAGCATCCCCGTGGCTCATCAAGACCAATTGTTTGTCTGGTGTGCCGGCAAAAAGAGCAGAAGATTCTGTCAAAGTCAGTTCAGATTGACCATATTCGCGGTTACCAGCATCACCTGCAGGAACGACCTTCCCACCCAATTTATGGGTTAACAATTGCATCCCGTAACAGATTCCAAGGATTGGAATACCGAGTTCAAAAATTTCAGGATCGATATCAAAAGAACCTTCCTCGTATACAGAGTTTGGTCCACCTGAAAGAACGATCCCAACTGGATTGATTGCACGAACTTCATCAGCAGAAATCTTGTGGCTCTTCAACTCTGAGAAGACTCCAATTTCACGAATCCGACGTGAAATAAGCTGATTGTATTGGCTACCGTAGTCAAGCACGATGATTTTTTCAACATCATGCAAATCAGTTGATAGGTTTGTCATCTTATCCCCTTCTTAAAGAAATTTACTTTCCTCTATTCTAACACAAAAGCCTTGTCTTTACCAATCTCTGATTGAAGAATTAGGAATTTTACGCTACAATAGAGATAACACAGAGAAAGAGCAAGGTTATGATTCCAGCTTACATTCAAATTCATGATCAGATTAAGTCTGAGATTGATCAAAAAATATGGAAAATCGGGGAGCGTCTTCCCAGCGAACGCGATCTAGCTGAGAAATTTCAAGTGAGTCGGATGACGCTTAGGCAGGCTATTACCCTTCTGGTTGAAGAAGGAGTGCTTGAAAGACGTGTAGGAAGTGGTACCTTTATCACCAGCACGCGCGTCCAAGAAAAAATGCGAGGTACAACCAGTTTTACAGAAATTATGAAATCGCAAGGCAAGGAACCTTCTAGCCAAGTGATTTCTTACCGTAAAACCATTCCTAGCCTCCAAGAAGTGGATAAATTGGGCATCGATAAGACAGAGACCATCATTCGGATGGAACGGGTCCGGTATGCTGATGGGATCCCTGTTGTTTATGAAGTGGCCTCTATTCCAGAGAAATTTATTAAGAATTTCAATCGTGAAGAGGTTACCAGCCATTTCTTCCAAACCTTGGAGCGGCATGGCTATAAGATTGGGAAGTCGCACCAGACCATCTATGCGCGATTGGCCAAGGATAAGATTGCGGAGTACTTACAGATTTCAAAAGGGCAGGCTATTTTAGGTCTGACACAGGTTTCCTATTTTGAAGATGGGACGGCTTTTGAGTATGTAAAAAGTCAGTATGTCGGCGAGCGGTTCGAATTTTATTTAGAAAATAACTAAGCTCGCAAATCGTAAAAATAGAAAACTCTTCAAATGTGTGAGAGCTCACTCTCTTTGGCATTTGGGAGCTTTTTTTAGGTTGAAATCATTCTTTCTAAATAGTGATAGTACGGTCAAAAATAAAAGATTTAAAAATATTTTATTTTTTCTTCAATTTTTGATTTTTTTTACGAATTAATAGATAGAAGCTAGTTTTAGATCTAAAAAAAGATATAAGGCAGGAAAAAATGAAAAAAATTAAAATCGATGTGGTAGCTGTTCCCTTGAGTGGGCATCTGTACCCAACTTTAAATCTCGTTAAACCCTTATTAGATGATCCAACTATGGAAATCCGAATTTTCACGGGTCCTCAGAAAAAAGCCGTCGCAGAAAGTCTCGGCTTCACGGTCGTTCCGATTCTAGAGGACAAAGTAGAAGAATTTGAACGTGTGGCTAATAACGATAAAAAATACAATCTCTTTTCAGCTTATCGGCAATTGTCTAGGAGTCTTGATTTGATTAATCATGTATCGGATCAATTGCTAGAGGAGTGGCGTGTCAACCGTCCAGATATTGTCATTGCTGACTTTATCACTCTATCAGCAGGCTTTGTGGCAGAAGAGTTGGAAATTCCTTGGATTACCACCATGGCAACCCAATTTGCAATCGAAACTCCTTATGGTCCTCCTTGCTTCTTCGGAGGGATGGGAATCACGCGCACGAAGAAGGAAGAGAAGATCCAAGCACTATGCCGTAAACTCACGCGCATTGGAAAATACTGTGGGGCTTTCCTCTTACGCAAACGCTTAAAACGTTACAATTTCAAGTTGTACAATCAAAATGGAGTGGAGACCATCTACTCTCCTTATGCCATCTTTGGAATTGGTATGATGGAGCTAGAGTTGAAGACACATTTCCCTCATCAATATGCGTGGCTTGGCCCTTTGGGGACTTCTCTTGAAAAAGCAGAAGATTATCCTTTAGACATCAGTTCTTACGAGGACAAGACGAAGGTACTCGTGACATGTGGAACCCAGTTGCCTTGGGCAAAGGAGAATTTGCTAGAACAAACCAAGCAGTTGGCCAAAGAGCATCCAGAATGTCACTTTTTCGTCACCTTAGGAGATGGGGCAAAAGACTTTTCTGAAGAAGATGTAGCACCAAATGTGACGCTCGTCTCTTATCTGCCTTACAAAGAATATATTCCGCAGATGGACTATGTCATTCACCATGGAGGAGCTGGAATCTTTTATCAGTGTATCGAATTTAAAAAACCAGCCTTGATCTTGCCACATGATTATGACCAATTTGACTATGCGATTCGAGGAGTAGAAGCAGGAATTGCCTTTCAAGCTCATCGCAATCGCACCGAAGAGATTCAAGCAGGTTTTAATGCCCTATTAGAAAAAGAATCTTGGGAAAAGTTAGAAAGACTAAACAAACTTTCAAAAACCTACAAGCCGTTGGATACCTTGGAGTTTGAAATTCAACGATTATTAAGACGTGGAACGGATGGGAAACTATGAAAATACTTGTAACAGGTGCGACTGGCTTCCTTGGAAAATATGTGATCGATGAGTTGTTGGCTCACGATTATACCATTGTAGCTTTTGGCCGAAACGAAAAAAATGGGAAAGCTCTGGAAAATGATCGCGTCCAATTTATCAAAGGGGATTTGAGCTCTATTGAGGAATTAAGACAAGCCTTTCAGTCTGTTGATGCTGTTGTTCATGCAGGAGCTTTATCTTCCGCCTGGGGACCTTGGAAGGCCTTCTATCAGGCGAATGTAGTTGGTACTAAAAATGTCCTTGAATTGTGTCGTGAATATGCGGTAAAACGCTTGGTTTACGTTTCTTCTCCTAGTATTTACGCAGCTGGAAAAGATCAATTAAACATCAAGGAAAGTGATGCTCCAAAAGAAAATCACCTCAACAATTACATCCGAAGTAAATTGGCGTCTGAAAAACTTTTTTCTGACTATTCAGATGTGCCAAGTATCATCTTGCGTCCTAGAGGATTATTTGGTGTGGGGGATACCAGTATTTTGCCTCGTGTCTTACGCCTCAGTCGAAAAATTGGAATTCCTTTGATTCGAGGAGGAGAGCAGCTCATGGATATGACCTGTGTGGAAAATGTTGCCCTAGCCATTCGCTTGGCTCTGGAAGCAAAAGAAGCACACGGGCAGGTTTATAATATTACAAATGGGGAACCAAAGACCTTTAAGTATTTGATCGAAACCACACTAAAAGGATTGGGAGAACCGATTCGCTATCGGAAGATTCCAGCAGGTCTAGTAGCAGGTGCGGCCTATAGCCTTGAAGGAGTGTATCGATTATTCCATCTGAAAGCTGAACCTCCATTGACTCGCTATACCTATTATCTCCTTCGATATAGCCAAACCCTCGATATTCAAAAGGCCCAAACCGAACTTGGCTACTATCCAAAAATGACCATTGAAGAAGGGATTGACAACTATGTCCAACATGATCAAGCACATTGATTATTTCCCAGCAGGCTATTGCAGTAGTCATTCTGGACTCTTATTTAAGGGGATTCCAAATGAAAAAATGCAATTTCCTGCAGGTGTCTTTTTGATTCATCACCGTGAAAAAGGTTATATTTTGTACGATACCGGCTATCACTACGAGATTAAGAAAAAAGCTCGATATTTCTGGTACCGTCTAGCCACACCAATGCAGATGAAAAAGGAAGACCAGATCGATTATTTATTGCGAGAGCGTGGGATTGATCCAGCAGAAATTACTTATGTGATTCTTTCTCATTTGCACCCGGATCATCTCGGTGGAGCAGCCCTTTTTCCAAATGCTCATTTCTTTGTCAGTCAGGAAGTCTATGAGGTGTACCAAAAACCGAAATTTAAAGATCTGATTTTTAAAGAGTTTTTGCCAGCTGATTTCAAAGATCGGGTGACTTGTCTCAAAGCAGATCAAAGGCATCCTGCTTTCCCCTATCGCCCGACTACGGATCTTTTTGATGATGGGAGCATTCTTGTATCATCTATCGATGGGCATGCGAGAGGGCAAGGTTGTCTTTATCTGGATGAGCTCAAACTCTTCATCGGAGCAGATCTTTCTTGGGGAGTAGACCTCTTGCCTTTCACACGGCAAATGCGTCTCATTCCTTCCTTGGTTCAGGATGATAAGAAGGCTTATTTAAAAGGAGCTGATTTGCTGGAAACACTCTTGCACGATGGCATTCAAGTTGTGGTCAGCCACGACCCGCAAGATCGGATTGAAAGGATTTTAAATGAAAAAAATAGTCTTTCTGAAAACCTTTATTGAAACCAGATGGTGCCATCGATTCCGTTCAAGGGAAGCCTTAGAAAGGTACCAAAAAAAGCAATTGGCACGCTACCATGCATTTATCACCTCTCAATCTCCCTATTTCCAGACACATTCTCCCGAATCCTTTGGAACCATGGATAAAACCTTCATGATGACACATTTCAATGAACTCAATACCCTGGGAGTGGATCGAGATCAGGCTTTAGAAATGGCGATTCGCGGAGAACAGACGCGAGATTTTACCGAGATGAATGGAGAAGTAGCAGTAGGCTTGTCTTCTGGGACTTCAGGCCACCGAGGAGTTTTTGTCACCACAGAAAAAGAAAGAAGTATGTGGGCTGCAGCGATTCTAGCCAAGATGCTACCGAAAGGAAAACTCTTTGGTCATCGCATTGCCTTTTTCTTACGAGCGGACAATGAACTTTATCAAACCATTAATTCAGGCCTGATTCGCTTGGAATATTTTGATATTTTCAAGGATAGCAAGGAGCATTTAGAGCGTCTCAAAGACTATCAACCAACCATTGTGGTCGCACCAGCTTCAACCTTGATTGAGTTAGCCAACTATGTCAGTAATCAGCAACTTGCGATCCAACCTGTCAAGGTTGTTTCTGTCGCAGAGATTCTAGAAGATCGAGATGCTCAGACCATCGCCAAAGCTTTTCAACTAGACAAGGTTGATCAGGTCTACCAAGCGACAGAAGGATTTTTAGCTTGTACCTGTTCAGAAGGTAATCTTCACCTCAACGAAGATATTTTGTATGTCGAAAAAGAGTATCTGGACGATAGCCGCTTTTATCCGATTATTACGGATTTTAAACGAACGAGTCAACCCATCTATCGCTACCGACTCAATGATATTTTAGTAGAAGAAAAGTCTCCCTGTCCTTGTGGATCCGTTTTTACTCAAATCGCGAAAATCGAAGGACGATCGGACGATATCTTCTATTTCAAAAAAGTTGATGGGAACAGCCAAACCATCTATCCAGATTTTATTCGCCGGTGCATTTTATTCGTTGAAAATATTCAGGACTATCAAGTGACTCAGCTGGCAGATGGATCTATTACCATCGCCTTGAGTCATCGTTCCGACTTTATTGAGAAAGCGATCTTTGCCCAATTTGAACTCTTGGCTCAACAAAAACAATTCATCCTCCCAAGTATTCAATTTATCGATTACCAATGGGACCCAACACGTAAATTAAAACGTGTTCAACGACTTCAATAAAAGGAGAATCCTATGACTACTGTAAAAAGACATTTGCAAATTAAAGGCTATGGAACAGCGCTTCCAGTTTATACGGTAACTTTCAAAGACCAGACTCGTTACCGTGTGAAAGAAGGAGAAGAAACACAGATTGATCTTGCAGCGCGTGCGATTGAAGCGGCTTTAAACCATGCGGGACTTGAAATGTCAGACATCGACTGCCTGGTTTCGGCTAGTGCAGTTGGTGTTCAGCCCATTCCTTGTACAGCAGCTCTTATCCATGAGCGCGTGGCCAAGGGACTGACGATTCCTGCTATGGATATCAATACCACTTGTACCAGTTTTGTATCTGCTTTAAGCACTGTCTCTTATCTGATTGAAGGTGGTGAATACCGTCGGGTGCTGATTGTATCTAGTGAAGTAGGAAGCCTAGGGCTGAATCCCAAACAAAAAGAAAGCTTTGAATTGTTTAGTGATGGAGCTACAGCCTTTATTTTTGAAGCAACAAAGGAAGATAAAGGAATCATTGCCAGTATGCAACGTACCTGGTCTGAGGGAGCCCATGATACTGAAATTCGTGGTGGTTTGACAGCTTATCATCCGAAATTGTACTCTGAAGCAACCAAGACTGATTTCATGTTTGATATGAAAGGGAAGAAGATTCTTTTGCTTTCTGCCCGTGTTATTCCAGAAATGTTCCAAGAATTCCAAGAGAAATCAGGCATTTCTAAAGATGCTGTAGACTACATTATCCCTCACCAAGCAAGCCGTGCCTTGCCACTCGTCATGGACAAATTGGGAGTTAGCAAAGACAAGTACCTCAATATTGTCAGTGATTATGGTAATATGGTTTCGGTAGCCGTGCCTTTCGGCCTAGCCTATGCACTGGATCATGGCTATGTGAAGGAAGGAGATACCATCTTTTTAATGGGAACTGCAGCAGGGATGACGGTCAATATGTTGGCACTGAAACTCTAATGATAGATACTCTTATTTCAAGCTCAAAAAGCATCAAGTCCCGCTAGTCTTTAGCGGGCTTTTTTGATATAATGAAAGGTATGGAAATTGAGAAAACCAACCGAATGAATGCGCTCTTTGAGTTTTATGCAGCGCTCTTGACGGACAAGCAGATGAACTACATCGAGCTCTATTACGCAGATGACTACAGCTTGGCTGAGATTGCAGAAGAGTTTGGAGTGAGCCGTCAAGCGGTCTATGACAATATTAAACGTACAGAAAAAATTTTGGAAGATTACGAAATGAAACTCCATATGTATTCCGATTACATTGTACGCAGCCAGATTTTTGATCAGATTTTAGAACGCTATCCGGAAGATACTTTTCTACAAGAGCAGGTTGAAATTTTATCAAGCATTGATAATCGGGAGTGATTATGGACAGTCTCGTCATTTATCAAGGAATACCTTGCAAACTATTAGTCGCAGAGGAAGTATTTCCTACTCGACTACAGATTATCTCGCCCAATGATATCTCCAAAGCTATGCAAATAGGTTTTAGCTGTTGGGGATATCCAAATGAAATCATGAAAGAAGTCACACCCGAAGAACTAGAATGTTTGCAACATTTCGGACGATTTCCACTGAATTGAAAAAATAGGAGAAAATAATGGCATTTGAAAGTTTAACCGAACGTTTACAGAACGTCTTTAAAAATCTTCGTAAGAAAGGGAAAATCTCTGAAGCGGATGTCCAAGAGGCAACCAAAGAAATTCGTCTAGCCCTCTTAGAGGCCGACGTTGCCCTCCCTGTTGTAAAAGACTTTATCAAACGCGTCCGCGAGCGGGCCGTAGGTCATGAGGTCATTGAAACCCTGAATCCTGCCCAACAAATCGTGAAGATTGTCGATGAAGAATTGACTGCGATTTTGGGTTCAGAAACAGCAGAAATTATCAAATCTCCAAAGATTCCAACCATTATCATGATGGTCGGTCTTCAAGGGGCTGGTAAAACAACTTTTGCTGGGAAATTAGCTAATAAATTAGTCAAGGAAGAAAAAGCGCGTCCTTTGATGATTGCGGCCGATATTTATCGTCCAGCGGCCATCGACCAGTTGAAGACCCTTGGTCAACAGATCAATGTCCCTGTCTTCTCACTTGGTACAGAAGTCCCTGCAGTAGAGATCGTTCGTCAAGGTTTGGAACAGGCGAGAGCCAATCACAATGACTATGTCTTGATCGATACGGCTGGTCGTCTGCAAATCGATGAAAAACTCATGGGTGAGTTGCGTGAGGTCAAAGCCCTTGCTGAACCAAATGAAATCCTCTTGGTTGTCGATGCTATGATCGGTCAAGAAGCGGCCAATGTGGCGCGTGAGTTCAATGAACAGCTCGAAGTGACTGGGGTCATCTTGACCAAGATCGATGGGGATACCCGTGGTGGTGCGGCCCTTTCTGTCCGTCAGATTACTGGGAAGCCAATCAAGTTCACTGGTACTGGTGAAAAAATCACTGATATCGAAACCTTCCACCCAGACCGCATGTCTGGTCGGATCCTCGGTATGGGGGATATGCTGACGCTGATCGAGAAGGCTTCTCAAGAATACGATGAGAAACGCTCTCTTGAACTCGCTGAGAAGATGCGGGAAAATACCTTCGATTTCAATGACTTCATCGATCAATTAGACCAAGTTCAAAACATGGGACCAATGGAAGATCTGCTCAAAATGCTTCCAGGGATGGCCAACAATCCAGCTATGAAGAACCTCAAGGTCGATGAACGAGAAATTGCTCGCAAACGTGCGATCGTATCATCCATGACCCCAGCTGAACGCGAAAATCCAGATTTATTAAATCCAAGCCGTCGTCGTCGGATTGCTGCTGGATCAGGAAACAGCTTTGTCGAAGTCAACAAATTCATCAAAGACTTTAACCAAGCCAAGCAGATGATGCAAGGCGTCCTCTCTGGCGACATGAACAAGATGATGAAACAAATGGGCCTCAATCCAAATAACATGCCGAAAAACATGCCTGGTGGAATGCCGGATATGTCTGCCCTCGAAGGCATGATGGGACAAGGTGGCATGCCTGACTTGTCAGCTCTTGGCGGAGGCGCTGGAATGCCTGATATGAGCCAAATGTTTGGTGGTGGTCTCAAAGGAAAAGCCGGCGAATTCATGATGAAACGGGCGATGAACAAGATGGCCAAACAAATGCGCAAGAATAAGAAAAAGCGGAAATAATCATTTCTAGCAAGGGCCTGGAACACACTGTTCTGGGTTCTTTTAGAAACTAGTACTAGAGGAAACATGTTAAAAAAACTATTTCAACAACTCATTCGTTTCTTTGGAAGACTCTTTTCTTCGCACAGCAAGCCCTTTGAATTCCCAAAAGGGTCGAAGAAACCACCGATCAGACCGATTATCTTTGTACCTGGGAGTTCAGCCAGTATTCAGCGTTTCAATGGAACAATTCGTATGCTCCATCGCTTTTCTAGAAAAAAGCAAAGTCTCTTAAAAATAAAGGTCAATAAAGATGATTCTATAGAGATGGAAGGAAGACTAAATACAAAAGAGCCAAACCCTATGATTGTGATTGGCTTTGAGAATAATCGAGATGGCTACAGCAATATCAAGCAGCAAATCGAATCCCTTAAAATTGCTTTAACCTATCTTCTTGATCACTATCATTTTACTGAGTTTAAGGCAGTGGGTCACTCTAATGGTGGACTGGTTTTGACTGGTTTATTGGAAAGTGGCTTTTTAGAGAAAAAGAAGGTGACCGTGAGCAAGCTCGCTATTATTGGTAGTCCTTACCAATTCAATCAAGAAATGTATGACGATTTTCAAAAATGGAAGCATCGCTTAGAAAAAGAAGTAGAGGTCCTTAACTTTGTCGGTAGCTTTGCTGGGAAATCAGACGGGATCGTCCCCCTTTCTAGTGCACAAGCAGCACAATCTATTTTTGAGAAACAAGCCTATACAGAAGTGAATTTAAACGGTCGTAAGGCTCATCATTCAGCTTTACCCACTAATCCAGATCTAGTAAAACAATTAAGTCTGTTTTTGAATCTATAATTAAATTACATAATTTCGGTTATGTAATTTTTATTTGTCTCTTGCAATCCTTAGGTAAATATGGTACATTTTTGGTAGCGATTACACATGCTTAAGGAGGATTTTATGAAAGATCCCAAATTATTAGAAACAATGAAAGATTACAAGGGACGGGATGAGGTTCCCGCAGATTTTGATGCTTTTTGGAATCAAGCCCTAGCAAAGATTACTGAACTGCCAGAATACAAGCTCGAAGAACGAGATTTCAGCATTCCAAATGTGATTTGTTATGAATTAACCTTTAAAGGAACACGAGATGGGCTTGTTTATTCAAGAATGATCCTTCCTAAAACGGATCAAAAGGTTCCCGTTATTTTCCATTTTCATGGCTATATGGGCCGTTGTTGGGATTGGGCTGATATGTTAGCTTATACAGTAGCCGGCTATGGTGTTGTGTCTATGGATGTGAGAGGGCAGTCAGGCTATTCAACCGACGGAGATCGCTCGCCATTTGGAAATACGGTAAAAGGACAGATTATCCGCGGAGCTGTGGAAGGTCCGGATGAGCTCTTTTATAAGGATGTCTACTTAGATCTTTACCAGTTAATTGAAATTGTAGCCAACCTTCCTCAAGTAGATGACAGCAAACTTGCCAGCTACGGAGCCTCTCAAGGTGGTGCCCTGGCCCTGATTGCTGCTGGATTAAATCCCCGAATCCAACGAACAGTCGCCATTTATCCATTCTTATCGGATTTCAGACGGGTATTAGAGATCGGAAATACCAGTGAGGCCTATGACGAGCTTTTCCGTTATTTCAAGTTCCATGATCCGTTCCACGAAACCGAAGATCGTTTAATGCAGACATTGGCCTATATTGATGTAAAAAACTTTGCCCATCGCATCAAAGGACAGGTTCACATGATTACAGGGCTGGATGATGATGTCTGTTATCCTGAAACGCAGTTTGCCATTTATAATCGATTAGAATGTCCAAAAGAGCATTTAATCATGCCAGAATATGCCCACGAAGCTATGAATGTTCAAGTCAATGACCGAGTCTATAATTGGCTCTGTGGTAGCAAGATTCCATTTCGATATGTAGAAAAATAAGTTAGAGAAGAAAATAATCAGTAGATCCATGAGATTTGCTGATTTTATTGTGTTTAAAAGGAATCTATTATAGATAGAGATACAAAACAGTCCTATATAAACTAAAAGTATATGTACAATTGACTTAACAAGAGCTAAACCATTGATACAACTGAATTAGAAGCATAAAGTACATTCTTTAAAAAGTGTACTTTATTTTCGTTTTGTACATTATTCTGGAGTGGTTTTTTGTATGTTTTCTAGTACATAATATCCTCTAATCGAAGAAATTGATTTGTACATTTTTTACTCAAGTAATAGCAGAAGAAGTGGTGGTTCAATTGTACATTTTTAAAAATAAAGTAGCTATTTTATTGATAGCTACTGTTCTTGTGTTTAAACTTCTTTATTAAGTTCATTTAATAAAGTGTTAATTTTTGATTCAACCGATACTCTTGTCACTTTTAAGATGTTTTCTGGTTTTAAAGAAGGATTGTTAGGATTGTTCACTTCAAAACAATTTTCGTAATTTTTCAATTCAGGGACTGCTTCGTACCATTTTGCAAAGGAACGAGTAAGAATTATTATCACTCTATCATCTTTGTCATCGATTCTTTTTTTTATTTTTTCAAAGAGGAATTTTTGTGTAGGAAGGTAATCTTTTATTTTTCTATTACTAT
>NZ_KV834652.1:0-246 GCF_001837905.1 Streptococcus sp. HMSC076C09 | reverse complement strand
TAGAATGGTAGGGAAAGAACTCAGCAAGTGCAATATTTTCAGTTATCTTTTTTAAAGATTCAATAATTGTTTTATTATCTTTTTCATCATAGTCCTCAACCCAGCATTTCATTTTATTTCCCCAATATCCTAGATCACTTTCATTTGCTAATTCAAATGCGTGGAAGAATGGCTGTTTCATTTCTAGATTTTCTTTTATGATTTGTTCGTAATTAGTGCCGTTTTTATTAGTGCTGTTTTTATAAG
>NZ_KV834651.1:321708-327385 GCF_001837905.1 Streptococcus sp. HMSC076C09 | reverse complement strand
GACCGATTTTCGCCCGAAAAAAATTTTTAGTTATTAGTTATTTTGTATGAATGTACAATTGAAAAATTTTTAGTTTTCACTTAAATAAAGTACATAATTGACAATGATTAGCTAAAAACATTTTTTGGTTATCTTAGAATTGAATGTTTAGAATGTGTGGTGGAGGATAAGAAGCCTTATTCATATTTGGATAGGCAAAAGGTTTTTTAGAAAGTAAAAGTATCTAACAACATCTTATGTCGTGAGCAATTATAAAATTAGTCAATTTCTTATAATTAATTTTTGAAATTTATTAACTATTATATAGTAAAAAAGGAGACTATGCGCTAGTCTCTTTTTTGTCGCTTAGATTTTTATTAGAAAAAATAAATTATTCTTTTGGTAATGAGTATACTTCGATATGATTTCCAAGTATTTTAATCTTGACTGGAAGTTTATCTGATTTATCACCGTCAACATCTGATTCTAACTCAGTATCAGAAGAAATTCTAATATTTTTTGCTTTAATATATTCGATGTGATCATTTGACACAACATCTCCTTTTAACAAATCTGGAATTGCAGATAGTTTAGAAAGGATGGAGGCATCTTTTAAAATTAAGATATTTCCATATCCATCTTTATTTTCGTCAAATAGTTTTTTATCAGCGTAATAGTTGGATAATAAGACTAAGACTTGACTGGCCTCACCGTTATAACTTCCATTTTAAGTTTCAATATGAATATTAAACACATCGTCTTTTATGATTGACTTCATTGTATTTAATGCATATGCGAAGATCCCAAATTTTGTTTTATTTTCTATATTTTGAAAAATTTGAACACAAAAATAATGCCATGTTATTAACTTTTTCCTCTTAATACACTGAAAAAATGGTAATGAAGATATTAAAGATTATTAGTTATCATTTTCTCTCTTTTGCATAGAGAGAAACTCTTGAAGGAATAGTTTTTTAGCCTCTCCATCTGATGAAGTATCTAAATCCTCGATAATCATTCTGGCTACTTCTTCGCGTGAGGTTGTTCCGTACTCTTCTAACAATTTATAATCAATCCGTTCTTCAACGTTTGTATACGGGTAACGATCAAGTAAGTCATCGATACGATTATCAAATTCATACTCAGTCCATAACTCTTCAAAGACATCCCTATAATTCTCTATATTAGACTCTGAAGCAATTAAAGATAATGTATCCAAAAAGCCAGATTTATATCCTTTTATTTCTGAACAGAGAGCTATGACTTCATCTTTATTAATTTTGGTTAAATCTTCTCGGATGTCTAACAAGTCCTTATCTCTAAAAAGTTTTTCAAAACCTTCAAGTTGAGTATTGAAGCTGCTTAGTTTTGAATGCTCTGGTTGAACCAATATTTCTCTAAAATCCATAATAATCTCCAAATTTCTCTAAATAAAATATTAGAGTGTCGTGAATAGACACTCTTGGAATGGTAGCTAAAAGTCAAATTAGCTTGTAAGGGCTTACATATAAATATTATACATTTTATAAAAGTATACGTCAAATTTTATAAAAAATTCTCTATAAAATATAGTATTTTAAAAAAATTTTTTAAAAAAGCTCAAATTTCTATCGAATAGAGACTGATATACCATCTTAAATTAAATATAAAATACAATAAAGTAAATCTTTTATTCATTTTATTAGTGATCGAGATAGAACAAATAATATAGAAAACAAACAAGACTAAACACGCTTTTATAGGAATATAAACAAATGAGTATAAAAATTAGCATAAATTAAAATGTTGTGAAAACGAAAACAATCTTACTATATAAAGGTTTGTTGTCGAATAAGAATATTTATGCTTTTTAAAAATACCCAAGCATTTTAGTTGACTTTGTTTGGGTAAAGGTTTATAGTTATACCAATCATAGAAAAATATTTTGGAAAAAATATCCAAAATAAGATTTTAGCTAAAATTCTACTATTTATTTTATCAATTCAAATTGATAATATTATTAATCAATGGAGATAGATAATATTTAAATAAATATTCTTTGATTTAGAAAGGTGGCCCATTATGCTATGGTCTATTATTGTAGGAGGCCTTATTGGTCTCATTGCAGGAGGAATTACTAAAAAAGGTGGTTCAATGGGTATCATTGCTAATGTTTTAGCAGGTTTAATTGGTTCATCAGTTGGACAATCCCTTTTGGGCACTTGGGGCCCATCTTTAGCAGGCATGGCATTGCTTCCTTCAATTGCGGGAGCTGTCATTGTTGTTTGTGTCGTTTCATTCTTCTTAGGGAAAAAAGAATAAAGTTCTTTTTCAAGAATAAATCATAATCTTTAAGACAGGGCAAGGTTATGATTTGATTGTATTCGTGAAAGGATTCAATATGTCAAAATCTAAGAAAATACTTTCTCTTATATTTTGTATTTTAATCTTGACAATTTTGATTCCTATTTTGCTAGATTATCATAAAGTTAGCGGTTTAGAGCTCCATTTGATTAATTGGAAGAGGATTTCTTTTTTAGGATATTATCTTTCTAGATACATTTTTTGGGGTACTTTAGTTCTTTCAATTTTAATTTTATTATCTATGTTAGTGATAGTTTTTTATCCTAAACAACATTTAGAAATAGAGTTAGAAAATGCTGGTGGTGAACTAAAACTAAAAAGTTCTGCTATTGAAGGATTTGTTCGTAGTGTGGTTAATGAAAATAACTTCATTAAGAACCCTAAAGTTCGTGTAAATAGTCGGAAAAATAAATGTTTAGTTTACGTAGAAGGAGAAATTCTTCCTTCAGATAATATTATTAAAAGAACCCAGTCTATAAAAGATGAAATCGGTAATGGATTAACACAGTTTTTTGGACTAAACCATGGTGTTAAGCTTGATGTTTCTGTAAAAGATTATAAGCCTAAAAAACCAACTAAAAAAACTGTGAGTCGTGTAAAGTAAGGAAATAAAAAATGGAATGGTTTAAAAAATACCAGTATCCACTCCTGTCTGGGTTAGCAGGTATTATTTTAGCTTGCCTCATTCTCTCCTATGGTTTCTTTAAAACATTATTTGTTTTAATCTTCGCCGTCTTAGGAGCTGGAGTTGGATATTATTTACAACAGAAAAATTTATTTAAATAAAAGGAGTTTCATATGTCAAACGAAAAAAATATCAAAGAAACTAATGCGAAAGCAGAAGATGTTAAACAAACTAATGTAAAATCAGAAGAAGTGAAGGGTGAATTGACTTACGAAGACAAAGTCATTCAAAAAATTATCGGACTTTCTTTAGAAAAAGTAAATGGCTTGTTGGCTGTTGACGGAGGATTTTTCTCTAATCTAACTGATAAGATTATCAACACTGACAATGTTGCTAACGGAGTAAACGTTGAAGTTGGAAAAGAACAAGTTGCTGTCGACTTGAATGTCGTGGTTGAATATCAAAAGAATGTTCCTGAAATATACAAACACATTAAAGATGTAGTTGTATCACAAGTTTCTAAGATGACTGACTTGGAAGTTGTTGAAGTGAATGTGAATGTTGTTGATATTAAAACAAAAGAACAACATGAAGCTGACTCAGTAAGCTTGCAAGATCGTGTGACTGGAGTTGTTGAATCAACAGGTGAATTCGCATCTGAACAGTTTGAAAATGTTAAAACAGGTTTAGGAAATGGATTCTCAGCAGTTAAAGAAAAAGTTGGTGAAGGCGTAGAAGCTGTAACTGACTCTTCATCAAATGAAAAACCACGTGTTCATTAATTTGAATTTGGATATATAAAAACATATACAAACGGAGGTAAGACCATGTCTACAGAAGAAAAAGTAAACCAAGCAAAAGGAGCAGTCAAAGAAGGATTCGGTAAATTGACTGGCGATAAGAAAACAGAAAAAGAAGGGGCTGCTGAAAAAGTAGTTTCTAAAGTTAAAGAAGTAGCAGAAGACGCAAAAGATGCTGTTGAAGGAGCAATCGAAGGCGTTAAAAATATGATTAAAGGTGACGACAAATAGTTGTCAAGATAAAAGATGGTAAATGGTCATAAGCCAACTAATAGGTTAAATGACGATCAGATTTAATTCGAGTAAAAATTATTCATAGAATAAATAAATTATAACGGAGGCAAGACTATGTCAACTGAAGAAAAATTAAACCAAGCAAAAGGTGCTGTAAAAGAAAAAGTTGGTGAACTAACTGGCGATGAAAAAACAGAAAAAGAAGGAACTGCTGAAAAAGTAATTTCTAAAGTTAAAGAAGTTGCCGAAGACGCAAAGGATGCTGTTGAAGGAGCAATCGAAGGCGTTAAAAATATGATTAAAGGTGACGACAAATAATAGTTATTTGTTATCATTCAATCAAAACTAGTCTATCCTAAAAAAGCACCCTAAATTCTATAGTTTTTATATCTACTATAGAAGATGGGGTGCTTTTTGATCAAATTTTTAAGAGGTTGTTACTATACAGATATGTTGAGAATCTAAAAAAATCTTTTAATGATATAAGCAATTAGCTACATTTCTGCTTTTCTTTAAAAATTAACGAAACACACACTTTGTATTTATTTTATACATTAAACAAATGTAAATAACTATAAAAAATAAAGTGAGATAAGACATAATTTAAAAGCAGAAAAATATATATAAATCAATATACAATAGAATGATTCAACATATATTTTCTATTTGTTTATCACAAACAATAATACTATTTAGGTATTTTGTTTTATAATTTAATATATTTAAACAATTTTAAAAAAGTCAAGTATTTTAGTTGACTCCATATAAAAAATAGTCTATAATTATATTATCCCTAGAAAAGTAAGCGCTTTAATTTTTTATTCAATAAGAGACTTTTAGTTAAAAAATTAAAATACAAAAATGTTATATTCATCATACTTGCTTATTGAATATGATTTAAATAGTGTTTCTTTGAGATAGAAAGGAGTCCTATTATGCTTTGGTCTATTATTGTAGGAGGTCTTATTGGTCTCATTGCAGGAGGAATCACAAAAAAGGGTGGTTCAATGGGTATCATTGCTAATGTTTTAGCAGGTTTAATTGGTTCATCAGTTGGACAATCTCTTTTGGGTACTTGGGGACCATCTTTGGCAGGTATGGCATTGCTTCCTTCAATTGCGGGAGCTGTCATTGTTATTTGTGTCGTTTCATTCTTCTTAGGGAAGAAGGAATAAATTTCTTTTTTCAAAAATAGATCATAATCTTTATAACAGGAAAAGATTATGATTTGATTGTAGTTTTGAAAAGATTCGTTATTTCAAAATTACAGAAGAAAAAGGCAACTAAGTAAAAGATGCTGTTTAAGGCGCAATCAAAGATATAAAGAATTTATTTAATCGTGATGACAAATAAGTCATAAGTATAATCGATTTTTCGTGTTAGATCAACATACTCTATACAATTTTTAGTTCTGTTCATATTAACTTTTACAATAAGATTATATAGGCTATAAGCCGATATAATCAAATAAACCTAAGTAAAGCACTATTTCAATTTAACTGAATGATGGCACACTTAGCATAAGATTTAAGCGAAAAATCGATTTTCTTTTGATATAAAATAAAATATATTACAGATGGAGGTAATAGTATGTCTACAGAAGAAAAAATCAATCAAGCAAAAGGTACAGTCAAAGAAGGATTCGGTAAATTGACTGGCGACAAGAAAACAGAAAAAGAAGGGGCTGCTGAAAAAG
>NZ_KV834651.1:287387-321608 GCF_001837905.1 Streptococcus sp. HMSC076C09 | reverse complement strand
TCGAAGGCGTTAAAAATATGATTAAAGGTGACGATAAATAATTGTTAATAGTCATCTTTTAGTCCCTAATGACGCATTCTAATTAGCTCCACTATGGAGAATAGAGTGCGTTTTTGATTTTGTGAGATTAATTTGCTATTGTAACAGACATCTTTAAAAATTGCTGTTATCATAGATATTTTCGTAGTATTCCTGTAATGGTATTTTGTTATAACATAAACAATTAAGGAGGTATTACATTGGATAAACTATTGATTCTACTATTTTTAACGATTTTGAGTATGCCTTTAATTTCATGCTCTAATCAAAGAAATCAGACTTTGGATGGGGAATATTATTGGGTTAGTGAATCTAGAAATGAACGAGCATTTACTATCTCAGGAAATAAAGGGATACTTGATAGTAGTGTTGCTGACAACTTTGTAATTGATCGAAAGAATGAAACAATTGAGTTAATGGGCTCGCAAATGTTAAACCGTACAACAAGTTATATATACGAAGATGGTGTCTTTACTGTAGATATTTCTGGTGTAGAGCGTGATTATTATAAGAAAGATAGTGAGGCTTATAAGAAGGCACTGAAGGATTTAGATGAAAATTGACCACAATAATTAATCTTTTCTTTTGCTCTTGTCATTTAACGCTTATCCTATACAAAGGGATTGAGCGTTTTTATATTATAGTCTTTCTTGGTTATGAATTGATTCTCAGTTTTCCTAGTGTACCAAATCCTACGAATTTGACAAAACTATATAAATTTGCTATAATAAATTTATATAAGGAATTGAATTAAATTACTACAACTAAGAAATATCCTTTAAATAATAAGCTAGCCTTGTTGCTTACTGTTACTTATAAAATAGAACAAGTTGTATAAATAGAAAGTGAGATTACTAGATGAGAATAACAAGTTTTAGAGATATGGACACCACTGAAGATTTTGAATTTGTAGAAGAAAAAATGGGAGATTATTTCCGTTGGGGAATTGCTGATTTCTATTCACTTCAACAAGCTACATATTGGATTGGTGATCTTTTAAGAAAAGAGCCTAGCGCTAATTTTGAAGTAAGAGCACGCCTTTCAGGAAGTGAAGATGTAGATGACTATGAAAGAATTGTGTTGTACGAAGGAGACCAGTGTTTTGATTCTTGGTTTTTAGAAGAGAAAGCAAGCTTCATGGCACCATATTCTATGATACTATTTCTCAATAAGGATACAAATGTGGCGTATGCTATTGAGAAAAATGAATCTGATGAGCCTGGACATGTGAAATATTTATGTGAGATAAGAAAATAAGAGAGTTGAAAAACTCTCTTTAAATTTAGTTATTAGTATATTGACAATTTTATTTTTCAAAACCTTTTGATAAGAAGAAGGCGACCGACCATAAAATAGTTATGGAAATCAAACATAATAAAATACTTGCATTACTAATTATTAATCTCTTCTTGATTGTGCTGGTTTTATTACATACCCAAGAATGTAATAAAGCAGTATGAGCAGATAATGTTTTACTAGAAGCATTTACTTTTTCTGCGGATTAATTTTCATCAAAAGGGTCTCAGGCTATAGAAGAAGAGCAGTATATGGTCATACACTACAAGAGAAACTAAATGAAGAATTTGATAACGTTAGAAAACTTTTATAATTATTTGGTACAAAAAACAAAATGACAAGCAAAAAAGCCTTGGTTACCAAGGCTTTTTCCTGTTGATTTAGATGTCCCCTGTATGGATTTGGAAAGGAGTTTTCATATTGAGAGTAATTAAAAATATTGAAATATAAATGAATTTCGGAAGGTGCTTTTAGGTGTTTTCAATATCATGATTTAAAAATGGGGCAAAAAACCTACTGAATTGAACTGTTTAGTAGCTTAAATATATCATGGTGCTATCTAAAAAGTTAATTTTATAGAGTTTGTTGGGATAGTTACTGAGTTTTTTGTTTAACATTCAAACTTTATTATTATATCAAAAAAATAATTAGAAAAACAGACTTGTATTATTTTGAAATTTGTATATGATGAAGGTGTAAGAACTATAAAATAGCCTGGTAGAAAGGGGAATGAAAGAATTAATCAGGCTATATAAAATTGGTAATTGGTATTTAATGTTGGAAAACAAGAAAGGAAAAGGTAAAAAATGCAAATACATAAAAAAATTTTTATAGTGGCGTTGGTTTTATCTATTTGTATCTCACTATATTTTCTTATCAATCCGTCTAATATCTTCACCTTTCCGATCCGTGTGCATGAATTTGATGACACATTTAAATATTACATGTTTGTGAAGATTGGAATTGTATTATTATTTATCAAATTCTTACTGGATATATGCTTAGAGTATATCAAGAATTGGTTTAAAAAGTTTTGATATATCTTCACACAAAAGAGTCTGAGACAGTGTTTTGTCCCAGACTCTTTTTTGAGTTGTGAGCTCTGTTTTATAGATTCCACTGCTTGAGGGAAATTTCGCCACTATTGAGCCAGATTTCTTCTTGATTTTCTAACTGGACCAAGAGTTGGCCGGTATCGGAGATGTCTTTGGCGAGGCCCTGATAGGTCTGCTGGTTCTGCTCAAAGGTGACAGTTCGTCCTAAGACCAGGGAGCGCTCTTTGTAGAGGTAGACCAGTTCATCGATATCCCTATGAAGAAATTCTCTCCAAATCTCGCTGATGAGGTCATTGCGGGCGATGGGACAAGGGCCTTCAAATAAGGAACCAGCCTTACTTTCTAGCTCATCTGGAAAAGTAGAGATAGCCAAATTGAGACCGACTCCGATAATGACATCCGTGACAAGGCCAGTCTCGATGGATGTGATAGCTTCGGTTAGGATTCCCCCAATTTTTTTATGGCGATAGTAAATATCATTGACCCATTTGATATCGACATCGATCAGGGTCAGATTTTTAATAGCCTTATAGATGGCTCCTGCGACCATGAGGGTATAAGGGGGGAGCTCCGCAGGTGGGAGTTGGGGCTTGAGATGAAGAGACATATAGATGCCGCCTTGATCGGGAGAGTAGTAGTCGCGACCAAAGCGGCCCTTTCCAGCAGATTGGGATTTGGCCAGGTAGAGAGCCCTGCCCTCTTTATGGGCTTCCATGCCTAATTTTGCGTCCAATTGGGTAGAATGACATTCTTCATTCAAAGTAACGGTCAACTGGGTATTGTTTGCGATGACTTCAGGAAGCAGAATATCGCCTGAGACCAGTCTATAACCCTTCTTTTTTAGGGATTCGATGACGACCCCATCTTTTTCCAGGCGCTGAATAGCTTTCCAGATGGAGGTGCGAGAAACACCTAATTCTTTTGCCAACTGTTCCCCGTTGACGTAATCATCTGCCTGAGAAAGGGTTTGAAAGAGGATTTCGTGTGTTTTCATAAGACTAAGACCTCCTAGCGACTGCTGTCTCGAATCGTCAGTTTGGTGGCTAATTTGACCATGCAGGGAACACTTGATTGACTCCCTTGAAAGGTTTGCCGCAACAGCTGAATGGCTTGCTTGCCCATTTCTTCTGTGTATACGGTCACTGTAGAGAGGGCCGGAAAGACATACTTAGCAATCGAGGTATCATTGAAGGAAATGAGACTGACGCGATCAGGTACTGCGATTTGGTGCTCCTGAAGGGACCGAAGGGCCCCAACAGCTATGGCATCACTGGCCATGAAAAAGGCAGTTGGCAAGTCGTCGCCCAGTGCTTGAATCAGCTGCTCCATCATCTGATAGCCTGACTCAGTTGAGAACTGACCGACAGCGACAAAGCGCTCCTCATAAAGCCCTTTTTCCGTGAGAAACTGTTGAAAGATTCGTTGACGAGGATCCATCTGAAGCGGTGTCGCATCTGCGGTCTCTTCTTGCCCAACCAAGAGTCCGATCTCCTTGTGATGATGCTCAAGGAAATGCTCGAGAGCGGTGATAACAGAATCTTCTAAATCTGTCGTCACGCAAGAATGCCCCAGATAGAGGGTATTGCTATCGACAAAGATCAGGGGTTTGCCGTAGCTTTCTAGATCTTGAATGGTCTTGGGACTGAATTTCCCAAGAGCAATAATGCCGTCTGCCTCCTGAATCAAAGACCAATCGTCCTTGTTAAAGATACGAAAGATCTCAT
This sequence comes from Streptococcus sp. HMSC076C09, assembly GCF_001837905.1. Classification (NCBI taxonomy): domain Bacteria; kingdom Bacillati; phylum Bacillota; class Bacilli; order Lactobacillales; family Streptococcaceae; genus Streptococcus; species Streptococcus sp. HMSC076C09. The sequence continues at coordinate 317,494 of NZ_KV834651.1, read as the reverse complement.
AGCCTAATTCCTGGGCTTGTTTCTCCAAGCCCATCCGAATGGCATAGTAGTAGAGGTCCTCTAATTCTTCTTCGCGCGTGTACCATTCAAAGATGACGATTTTATGAGAATCTTCGACTGGTTGAGGCGCTGTTTTGCGGCTTTTCTTTTGGTAATGCAGGTCCTCAGCGATGCGAAGAATCCGACTGCGCGTGTCTTCACCAACCGATAAGGTCGCATCCTGGTTGAGGACGCGAGAGACCGTTGCCTGAGAAACGCCTGCTTTTTCCGCAATGTCTTTAATCGTTGCCATAGTTCATCCTTTATTGATTTCTACTTCCAGTATACTCTAAAAATTAGTAAAAAGAAATAAAATTTTACTAAATTTTATGTTTGTTGCGATATTGGCTAGGAGTTAGGTGGCTATAGGCCTTAAAGGCCTTTGAAAAATAGAGGGGATCTGAAAAGCCAACAGAGTAAGCCACGATCTTGATGCTCTCGTCTGTATTGGTCAGTAACTGCTGGGCACGCTGCATGCGGACTGAGTGCAGGAATTCTTTGGGAGAGATCTGGTGAAACTCCTTAAAAACAGTTGTTAGGTAAGACCGATGGACATTGAGGTCATCGGCGATCTCTTGAATACTTAGATGATCTTTATTGTAATGCGTCTCAATCATATGCTTGCAGGTCAGATAGAGCTGATAGGTGGGAGATGGATGGCTCCGATGGATATCGGGAGCCACTTCACTGATAAGAAATAGCAGTTCATAGATCTGAGAGAGAAGGTGGAGTTGGTAGTGCGAGGTCATCTTAGAGTCCTCTGCCTTGTGGACAAGCTGCTCCATAAACAGCCCGATCCGCTCTGTGTCCACCTCTGTTTTCTTTAGAAAACCTTTGGCATGTATGGTTGAAAAGCGCATGAAATCACTCACCTTGGTGCCACTAATCCCAATCCAGTAGTAGGACCAAGGATCTTCCGCGTCTGCCTGGTAGTAGGTCACCATATTTTTAGGGAGAAGGAAGAGATCCCCGGCTTCTAAATGGATTTCATTTTTATTGATGTGAAAGACACCTTTTCCCTTGGTGATAAAATGCAGAACAAAATTGTCTCGAAAGCTAGGACCAATTTCATAATTCTTGGGGCAATCTTCGTAGCCGTAAAAATCAAGGGCTATATCAATGGTGTCGGTTTGGTATTCTGAAAAGACTAACATAGGTAAACCTCCTACCTAACATTTTACCATATAAGCCCAACAAAATTCCATTTTCGAAAGCGTTTACAACATTTAAAATAAAGACATGTGAAAAAAGAAAAATATTGGAACTGAATATAAAAATACATAGTGATATTTTTAGGGTCCAATGGAGGAAGATATGGCAATTCGTATCGAACAAAATTTGTTCTATGTAGAAAGTAAGGGACTGAGCCTCATCCTTGAAAATCGAGATGGCTACCTGATGCTCAAGCATCTGGGACGTCCGATCCCGTCTTATCATTTTTCCAATACCGTGCATGAGAAGGACCATGCTTTCGCTGGAAATCCAACACCTGACAATCGAACTTTTAGTCTAGATACCCAGCGACAGGTCTTGGGCCAGCACGGACTAGGAGATTTTCGAAAACCGTCTATTCAGATCCAACACGGTGCTACAGAAGTGACGGATTTCCTCTATGTTGGAGCTAATATCTACTCTGGCAGTGTCGAGGCAACTGGTCTTCCCAATCCACATACAGTAGATAGTGCTGAAACCTTGGCCTTGGTCTTTGAAGATGATCAAGCGGCCTTGCGTTTGACCCTCTACTACACCGCCTACGAGGATCGGGCAACCATCACTAGCTTCTCAAAGATTGAAAACTTGAGTGATGAAAAGGTTGTGATCCACAAGGCTCTCAGTGTGTTGGCCGATCTGCCAGCCAGTGATTACGATATCATCACTCTGCAAGGAGCTTATGCGAGAGAAAAAACAGTTCGCCGTCAGCAAGTGGAGCAAGGAATCTTCTCCATCAGCTCCAACCGTGGTGCTTCTGGACATGCCCAGACTCCAGCCCTCATTCTTGCCGATCATGAAGTGACAGAAGATGCGGGCTCTGCTCTGGCCTTCCAACTGCTCTACAGTGGAAATTTTGAAGGATTTGTTCAAAAGAATCAACTCAATGAAGTTCGGGTTGGATTGGGGATCAATCCAGAAAACTTCGCTTGGGAATTGGAACCAAATCAGAGCTTTGATACGCCAGTGGCCATGATCACATACTCCCATGAGGGCTTGACCGGTCTCAGTCAAGAGAGTCAAGCATTTGTCCAAAACCATATCATTCCTAGCCCCTTTGCTCATAAAGAACGTCCAATTCTTATCAACAACTGGGAAGCGACCTACTTTGATTTCAAGAAAGACAAATTATTGGAGCTAGCAGACGAGGCTCAAAAAGTGGGGATCGAACTCTTTGTTCTTGATGATGGCTGGTTTGGCAATCGTTATGATGACAATCGGGCCCTCGGTGATTGGACTGTCAATGAAGAAAAATTAGGTGGAAGTCTAGCAGAATTGATCCAAGGCATCCACGACAAGGGACTTCAATTTGGCCTTTGGGTGGAGCCCGAAATGATTTCTGTTGATAGCGACCTCTACCGGGCTCATCCGGACTGGGCTATTCAAGTCCCAGGCTATGAACACACCTATTCACGGAATCAACTGGTGCTTGATTTCGCAAATAAAGAAGTAGTAGCTTATATCAAGCAGGTCTTGGATGACTTGCTTGGAAACCATGAGATCGACTATATCAAATGGGATATGAACCGCAATATCACCAAGCTTGGAAATGGGAAAACCTACCTGGAAACTAAGATGCAATCCCATGCTTATATCTTAGGTCTCTATGAAGTGGTTTCGTACTTGACGGAGAAGTACGACAACATCCTCTTTGAGTCTTGCTCCGGTGGTGGTGGTCGCAATGACCTTGGTATGATGCGTTACTTCCCGCAGGTCTGGGCAAGTGATAATACGGATGCCATTGCCAGACTTCCGATCCAGTATGGTTCTAGCTACCTCTATCCTACCATTTCTATGGGGGCTCATGTATCAGCGGTTCCAAATCACCAGATGGGAAGGATGACACCGCTTGAAACGCGAGGTCATGTAGCTATGATGGGAAATCTGGGCTATGAATTGGATCTAACCAGTCTTCCGCAAGAAGAGTTGGATAAGATCGCAGCTCAAGTCGCTCATTACAAAACGATTCGACCACTTGTTCAATTCGGAAAACACTACCGCTTGATCAATCCAAGCCATGGTAGCAATCAAGCAGCCGTCCAGTTTACTTATCAAGACCGCACAGTTGTAACTTATGTACGAGTCTTATCAACGGTTGAGGAGATCGAGCCGACCCTGAAACTCAAAGGATTGGAAGAAGATGCGCTCTATAGCTTAAAAGGGACGGACCAAGTCTATTCAGGAGCTGAGCTCATGTATGCTGGCTTAACCGTCATTCTTCCTCAGGGAGATTTCCTCACTAAACAATATGTTTTTGTCAAAAAATAAAAGGAGACAGCCAAATGAAATGGTATAAAAAAATCGGACTTCTTGCGACAACAGGCTTAGCCTTGTTTGGGCTTGGTGCTTGCTCCAACGAAGGTAAATCGGCGGATGGCACAGTGACCATCGAGTATTTCAACCAGAAAAAAGAAATGACTAAAACTTTGGAAGAAATCGCTCGTGATTTTGAAAAGGAAAACCCAAAGGTCAAGGTCAAAGTTGTCAATGTACCGAACGGTGGTGAAGTATTGAAAACACGTGTCCTCGCAGGAGATGTACCAGATGTGGTTAATATATACCCACAGTCCATCGAACTACAAGAATGGGCAAAAGCAGGTGTCTTCGAAGATTTGTCGAATAAAGACTATCTGAAACGCGTGAAAAATGGCTATGCTGAAAAATATGCCGTGAACGGAAAAGTCTACAACGTTCCCTTTACAGCCAATGCTTATGGAATTTACTACAACAAAGATAAATTCGAAGAACTGGGCTTGAAGGTTCCTGAAACCTGGGATGAATTTGAACAGTTAGTCAAAGACATCGTTGCTAAAGGACAAACACCATTTGGAATTGCAGGTGCAGATGCTTGGACACTCAATGGTTACAATCAATTAGCCTTTGCGACAGCAGCAGGTGGAGGAAAAGAAGCCAATCAATACCTTCGTTATTCTCAACCAAATGCTATTAAATTGACTGATCCGATTATGAAAGATGACATCAAGGTGATGGATATTCTTCGCATTAAAGGTTCGAAGCAAAAGAACTGGGAAGGCGCTGGCTATACAGACGTTATCGGAGCCTTCGCGCGTGGAGATGTCCTCATGACACCAAATGGATCTTGGGCGGTTACAGCGATTAATGAACAAAAACCGAAATTTAAGATTGGAACCTTCATGATTCCAGGAAAAGAAAAAGGACAAAGCTTAACCGTTGGTGCAGGTGACTTGGCATGGTCTATCTCAGCTACTACCAAACATTCAAAAGAAGCCAATGCCTTTGTGGAATACATGACCCGTCCAGAAGTCATGCAAAAATACTACGACGTGGACGGATCTCCAACAGCGATCGAAGGGGTCAAACAAGCAGGAGAGGATTCACCGCTTGCTGGGATGACCAAATATGCCTTTACGGATCGTCACTTGGTCTGGTTGCAACAATACTGGACCAGTGAAGCAGACTTCCATACCTTGACCATGAACTATGTCTTGACAGGTGATAAACAAGGAATGGTCAATGATTTGAATGCCTTCTTTAACCCGATGAAAGCGGATGTGGATTAGGAGTAGAGAGACTATGAAAAAAGTATTACAAAAATATTGGGCATGGGCTTTTGTGGTCATTCCCCTCTTGTTACAAGCAATTTTCTTCTATGTGCCGATGTTCCAAGGAGCCTTTTACAGTTTTACCAACTGGACAGGTTTGACGTATAACTACAAGTTTGTCGGCTTAAACAACTTTAAACTCCTCTTCATGGATCCAAAATTCATGAATGCGATTGGATTTACCGCGATCATCACCATTGCCATGGTGGTTGGTGAGATTGCCCTTGGGATCTTCATTGCGCGTGTCTTGAACTCTAAAATCAAAGGTCAGACCTTCTTCCGTGCATGGTTCTTCTTCCCAGCTGTTTTGTCTGGTTTGACAGTAGCTTTGATCTTCAAGCAAGTCTTCAACTACGGTCTTCCAGCGATTGGGAATGCCCTTCATATTGAGTTCCTCCAAACCAGTCTTTTAGGGACTAAGTGGGGAGCAATCTTTGCGGCTGTCTTTGTCCTTCTATGGCAAGGGGTGGCTATGCCTATCATTATCTTCCTAGCAGGTCTGCAATCCATCCCAACTGAGATTACAGAAGCTGCGAAGATCGATGGCGCGACTAGCAAGCAAGTCTTCTGGAATATTGAATTGCCTTACTTGCTACCAAGTGTCTCTATGGTCTTTATCCTAGCCCTAAAAGGTGGGCTAACCGCCTTTGACCAAGTCTTTGCCATGACTGGTGGTGGTCCAAACAATGCCACAACCTCACTTGGGCTCTTGGTTTATAACTATGCCTTTAAAAACAACCAATTCGGTTATGCCAATGCCATTGCCGTAATCTTGTTCTTCTTGATTGTAGTGATTTCAATCATCCAATTGAGAGTATCTAAGAAATTTGAAATTTAAGAGGAGAAGCACGATGAAACAAGATGAAAGAAAAGCCTTGATTGGCAAATACATTCTATTGATTCTAGGATCGGTTCTGATTTTAGTGCCACTCCTTGCCACCCTCTTTAGTTCCTTCAAACCCACCAAGGATATCGTAGACAATTTCTTTGGATTCCCGACGAATTTCACATTGGACAATTTTAGTCGACTCTTGGCTGATGGAATCGGAGGCTATTACTGGAACTCTGTCGTCATCACTGTCTTGTCTTTACTTGCAGTAATGATCTTTATCCCCATGGCGGCCTACTCCATCGCTCGCAATATGAGTAAAAGAAAAGCCTTTACTATCATGTATACCCTCTTAATCCTCGGAATCTTCGTACCTTTCCAAGTCATCATGATTCCGATTACGGTTATGATGAGTAAACTCGGTTTGGCTAATACCTTTGGTTTGATCTTGCTCTACTTGACCTATGCGATTCCACAGACCCTCTTCCTCTATGTGGGCTATATCAAAATCTCGATCCCAGAAAGTCTGGATGAAGCAGCAGAGATCGATGGGGCTAATAAATTTACAACCTATTTCCGCATCATCTTCCCAATGATGAAACCCATGCATGCAACAACCATGATCATCAATGCCCTTTGGTTCTGGAATGATTTCATGTTGCCACTCCTTGTCTTGAACCGGGATTCCAAAATGTGGACTCTGCCATTGTTCCAATACAACTACGCAGGCCAATATTTCAACGACTACGGACCAAGCTTTGCCTCATACGTTGTCGGCATTATCAGTATCACCATTGTCTATCTCTTCTTCCAACGCCATATCATCGCAGGAATGAGCAACGGCGCAGTGAAATAATAAGATACAAAGCCCGTTAAAAGCTCACAGTGAAAATAGGGAATCTGAATAAGAAGCCTTGGCTTCTTGGAGGATTCATCTTTTTCACACAGAGCTTAGGGTGTGTTCAATTCTAGAAACAAAGGGACGATTCAGCTTGCTGAAAATTTCTGTAGTACCCTAGGGCATCCACATCCGTAGACTACTGAAGTAGTAACGGCTGTGGAAATATAGGAAATCGACGTAGTGTGCTTGCACACAAGGAGATTTATCTTTTTTCCTAAGAAATTAGTCCCGTGTTCAATTCTGTACACAAAGGGACGATTCAGCTTGCTGATTTCAATCGTATCCTAGGAAGCAATTCTAAAATAGAAAAACTCAAGAAAGCCAGGTCTCCTAAGACTTGGCTTTCAAAAAAGAAAAGGAAACCATTATGCCAATTCAAAATAAAACCATGTTAATTACTTACTCAGATAGCTTAGGAAATAACCTTAAGGATCTCTATGAAAATCTGGAGAAGCACTTTGGAGATGCAGTAGGTGGAGTACACCTCTTGCCATTTTTCCCATCAACTGGTGACCGTGGATTTGCGCCTGTAGACTATGATCAAGTGGATCCAGCCTTTGGGGATTGGGAAGATGTTAAACGCCTGGGGGACAAGTATTATCTCATGTTTGACTTTATGATCAATCACATTTCCCGTCAGTCTAAATACTACAAAGATTATCAAGCGAAGCATGACCAAAGTGCTTACAAGGATCTCTTTCTCAACTGGGACAAGTTCTGGCCGGAGAATCGTCCTACTCAAGCAGACGTAGACTTGATTTATAAGCGCAAAGATCGAGCTCCCAAGCAAGAAATTACCTTTGCGGATGGGACAACTGAGCATCTCTGGAATACCTTCGGGGAAGAGCAGATTGACCTGGACGTGACCAAGGAAGTGACCATGGACTTTATTCGCAAGACTATCGAACACCTGGCAAGCAATGGCTGTGACCTCATTCGTTTGGACGCCTTTGCCTATGCGGTGAAGAAATTGGACACCAATGATTTCTTCGTTGAGCCAGACATTTGGGATTTGTTGGATAAGGTGCGCGATATGGCAGCAGGCTACGGTGCTGAGCTTCTTCCAGAGATTCATGAGCACTATTCCATTCAATTTAAGATTGCCGATCACGACTATTATGTCTATGACTTTGCCCTTCCAATGGTGACCCTCTATACCCTCTATAGCTCAAAAGTGGAGCGCCTTGCTAAGTGGTTGAAGATGAGTCCGATGAAGCAATTCACGACACTCGATACCCATGACGGGATTGGGGTGGTTGATGTCAAGGATATCTTGACAGATGAAGAAATTGACTATGCATCAAATGAGCTCTACAAGGTAGGAGCAAATGTGAAACGCAAATATTCAACAGCAGAGTATAACAACTTGGACATCTACCAAATCAATTCGACCTACTATTCAGCGCTTGGAGATGACGATAGCAAGTACTTCCTAGCCCGCTTGATTCAAGCATTTGCGCCAGGTATTCCACAAGTGTATTATGTTGGATTCCTAGCTGGGAAGAATGATTTGGAACTCTTAGAAAACACCAAAGAAGGCCGCAATATCAACCGTCATTACTACAGCAATGAAGAAATTGCTCAAGAAGTAGAGCGTCCAGTTGTGAAATCCCTTCTCAAGCTCTTTAGTTTCCGGAACAACTCGCAAGCTTTTGACCTAGAAGGAAGCATTGAAGTGGAAACACCAGATGAACATACCATTGTCATCACGCGCCAAAACAAAGACCAGACCGCCACAGCAGTAGCCCGAATCAATCTTGCTGACGGGACTTACCAAGTGACAGAAAATGGTCAAGACATTGAGTTTTAAAAAAATATGAATGAACGAAAGGATAAGTGAAAAATCGCTTATCCTATTTTTTATTTCAGATATTGCAACCGTTTACAAAACTATAAAACAATGGTACAATATCTATTGAAAGAAAGGAGGTCGCTTTATGAAAAAAATCATGTATCCATCTGCGGCCCTATTAGCGGCTTTTGCTCTATTGTCCGTCCAAACAGCAAAAGCAGACACAGCTCAAGCGTCGGATCAAGCCAATGAACCGGCAGCAACAGTAGAAGAGGTGGTGGCTTCTCCAACGCCAGAAACCACCACAGAAAATCAGGGAGAAGTGGCCGAAACGCCAACTTCAACAGACCGTGCAGTAACCCCTACAACCTCCCCAACGGAAACAACAACGGAGACGGCCTCTCCCCAAGTGGAAAAACTGCTTGAAGATATGCCTCTCAAGCAAAAGGTTACGCAAATGATCATGCCGGACTTCCGTAAGTGGCAGGAGGCAGGTCAGGAGTCGCCACAGGATCTCACCAAGGTCAATGCTGAAGTAGCAGATGCGATTGATAAATATGATTTTGGAGGCGTCATTCTTTTTGCTGAAAACGTCAAAGAAACCAAGCAGACCCTAGCTCTGACCCAAGATATGCAAAAGGCAGCGATTGAAAACAAGGCCAATAACGGGAAGATTCCTCTCTTGTTAGCCATCGACCAAGAAGGGGGCATTGTCTACCGCTTGGGCACAGGGACAGCCCTTCCGGGCAATATGGCCATCGGAGCGACCAATGATCCCAAGTTAGCGACCGAAGCTGGACAAATTATTGGTCGAGAACTTTCTGCTCTTGGTTTGAATGTTGATTTCGCACCTGTATTGGATACCAATAACAATCCACAAAACCCTGTCATTGGTCTACGTTCTTTCTCATCTGATCCAAACCGGGTTGCTTACTTAGGAATTCCAATGATGAAAGGGATTCAAGACTACAATGTCGCTGTAGCGGCCAAGCACTTCCCAGGCCACGGGGATACAGCGGTCGATTCCCATACAGGTCTCCCATTGGTGGATAAATCTCTTGCCGAACTTGAAAAATTGGAGCTCCTTCCATTCAAAAAAGCTATGGATGAAGGGGTAGACCTCTTGATGACAGCCCATATCCAATACCCACAGATTGAAAAAGATCAGGTTGTGTCAAAAGAAACGGGTGAGAAAATCTATGTTCCAGCGACACTTTCAGATGATATTTTAACGGGCTTGGTAAGGAAGAAATACGGCTATAAGGGCGTGATTGTCTCCGATGCCATGGGAATGGATGCCATTGCCAAGAACTTCGGTGAGGTGGAAGCTGTGAAAATGGCCATCAAAGCAGGAGTTGACCTAGTCTTGATGCCAACGACCCTTCGCAGTAAAGCCGATTTGAGCAAGATTGATACCATTGTCGATGCAGTGGTAGATGCCGTGAAAACCGGTGACATTTCAGAAGAGCGCTTAAATGAGTCGGTTCGTCGGATCCTGACTCTCAAAGAAAAACGTGGGGTCCTAAATTTTGATCCAAGTGCTCGGACAGCTGAAAAAGCAGAAGAAGCAGTCGGATCTAGTCTCAACCGTGACTTGGAACGTAAGATTGCAGCAGCAGCGGTGACGGTTGTAAAAAATGAAGACAATACCTTGCCATTTAAGGTGCAAACAGGGGACCATGTCTTACTCTTAGGAGCTTTTGAAAACGAAGTTCCTGGACTCGATTTGGGTATGCGTCGCTTAATTGCTGACGGAGTGCTTCCAAAAGACACCTCCTTTGTGGCCAAGAACTTCACTAAAGAATCTACTCTGGATAGTCTAAAAGAAGATCTTGAAAAAGCGACTCACATCGTAGTCATTTCAGAGATCGGTTATGAAGGGCAACTGGATAAAGATTTCTGGCGGACCAAGATCCCAACAGAGATCGTCAATTATGCCAATACCAACCATAAGAAGGCAGCTGTCCTTTCTATCTCTAAACCTTATGATGTAGCCAACTATCCAGCAGCCAAAGCCATTTTGGCAGTCTATGGAAATAAGGGAATGGATCCAACGGAATCCCTCAAACCAGACAATGCATTTGGTCCTAATATTCCTGCAGGAGTGGAAGTCATCTTCAATGGCAAAGAACATCTAGGTACCTTACCGGTTGATATTCCAAAAATTGTAGACGGAAAAATGTCGGAAACAGAGTACGCCTACCGTATTGGTCATGGTCTCTTCTATCCAGCACCTGCACCATTGCCAACACCAGAAACCCAAGATCCAACTTCACCAGTTCAAGATCCAACCCATCAGACACAACCAGTAGAGGTTGGTCACACTGGAACACAGGTTCTTGTTAGCAAGCAAGAAAAGGTGAGCCCTCTTGATGGTCCACAAGTCACTCCGGTTTCTGTATCACATGACACTGCTCAGGTTCCTGCAAGTGTTTCAGCCAGTCCTGCATCATCGGTATTGCCAAAAACCGGTCAAACAGGGAACCTCCTCTCCCTTATGGGTGTCAGCCTCTTAACCTTCCTTGGATCTTTTGTCTATCCAAGAAAGAAAAACTAATGAATTAAGAATCTCAATTGGGTGATTTCCCAATTGAGATTTTTTAGTAAAGTTTTACTAATATTAACTCGAACGATACCAATTTAGTTGGAAATAAAATATGGTTTAAAACCTATATTGTAGGCTTTTTAAATATAAAATAAAAATTAAATAAAATTTTACTAAAAACACTTGAACTTTTACTTCTGATCAGATATAATACAAGTATAAAAACGTTTACAAAACTAAAGGAGTTTCTCATGACGACAACAATCACATCTCAAGATTTACAAGCAAAATTCCAGGCTGTCTTTGGGGAAAAGGCTGACCACACTTTCTTCTCACCAGGACGGATTAATCTGATTGGTGAACATACTGACTATAATGGTGGCCATGTCTTCCCAGCGGCTATCACACTTGGTACCTACGGAGCGGCAAGAAAGCGTGAGGATAAGGTCTTGCGTTTCTTCTCAGGAAACTTTGAAGACAAGGGGATCATTGAAGTCCCACTGGATAATCTCCACTTTGAAAAAGAGCACAACTGGACCAACTATCCAAAAGGCGTGCTCCATTTCTTGCAAGAAGCGGGTCATGTTATTGATAGCGGAATGGACGTCTATGTCTACGGCAATATTCCAAATGGATCCGGTCTTTCTTCTTCAGCTTCGCTTGAGCTCTTGATTGGCGTTATCGCTGAGAAACTATATGATCTTCAGTTAGATCGTCTAGATCTGGTCAAGATCGGCAAACAAACTGAAAATCACTTCATCGGAGTCAACTCTGGGATCATGGACCAATTTGCCATCGGTATGGGAGCCGACCAACGGGCTATTTATCTCGATACCAACACCCTAGAGTATGATTTGGTACCGCTGGACCTCAAAGACAATGTCGTAGTCATCATGAATACCAACAAACGCCGGGAATTAGCGGATTCAAAATACAATGAACGTCGTTCAGAATGTGAAACCGCCGTCTCTGAACTCCAAGAAAAATTGGATATCCAAACCTTAGGGGAATTGGATCTCTGGTCTTTTGATGCCTACAGCTACTTGATCAAGGATGAAAATCGCATCAAACGGGCTCGTCATGCTGTACTTGAAAACCAACGGACCCTCCAAGCTCGTAAGGCACTTGAAGCAGGTGATTTGGAAGGCTTTGGCCGTCTCATGAATGCTTCCCACGTATCCTTGGAGCATGACTACGAAGTGACTGGTCTAGAATTAGATACCTTGGTGCATACAGCCTGGGAACAAGAAGGCGTCTTGGGTGCTCGTATGACTGGAGCAGGCTTTGGTGGTTGTGCCATTGCCCTCGTAAACAAAGATAAGGTTGAAGCATTTAAAGAAGCTGTCGGCAAACGCTATGAAGAAGTCGTTGGTTATGCGCCTAGCTTTTATATTGCAGAAGTTGCGGCAGGGACACGAGTTTTAGACTAGGTGATAATAATGGAAGCTGTAATATTTGATTTAGATGGCTTATTAGCCGATACTGAAATCATTTCTCTAAAAGTTTATCAAGAATTGCTTAGAGATTTTGGAATTCCTTTCACAGAAGAAACTTATTCTAGAGACTACAGTGGACATAGGGAAGAGGAGAATGTTCAACGGTTTTTGGATACCTATGATTTACCTTGGAACTTTGACCAAACCTTGGCTAAAGTCTATGAACTGGAAGCTAAAATCTTAGCCCAAGGTGTTCATTTAAAAAAAGGTGCTAAGAATTTACTTACTTTTTTGAAAACAGAGGGCATTCCAATCGCCTTAGCAACTTCAAGTGTTGAATCTCGGGCTAGAATGATCTTGGATAGCAATGGGATCCTGTCCCTATTTGATCATCTAGTTTTTGCAAAAGATGTCAAACGAAGTAAACCTTACCCAGATATATTTTTAAAGGCTTGTAGTGATTTGAATGCTTTACCAGAGAATTGCTTAGTACTAGAGGATAGTGAGGCAGGGATTGAAGCAGCCTATCGGGCTGGAATCCCAGTCATATGTGTTCCAGATTTAAAAGTACCAGCACAGTCTTTCTTAACTAAAGCAGAACAAGTTTTCCAGGATTTGGATGCTGTCAGAGACTATTTAAAACGTAAGAAGGAGAATCAATGAATCAGGGAATTTTGGATGCATTTGTCACAGCCGTCATAGCGGCGAGTGACTACGAAGAGATGGATCGGATTTATCTAAAAAATCGCATCATGAGTCGCGTTGGAGAAGAAGGGCTAGACGGACCAGTCCAAAAAGAAGAGTTGATCGCACTTAAAGATCAGCTGGTAGAGATCGCTGTTGCAAATAGCAAGATCCAGGATAGTATGGCCGCAAAAGACAGTTTGGGTGCGGAGTTGATGGATTGGATCACCCCTAGTCCTAGTCAAGTCAACCATCGCTTTTGGGAGACCTACCGTCAGTCCAAGGAAGACGCGATTGCGGATTTCTATGCCCTCTCTAAGCGCAATGATTACATCAAGGTCAAAGCCATTGCGCAAAATATTGCCTTTGAGACACAAACTCCCTACGGTTCTCTTGAAATCACCATCAATCTGTCAAAACCTGAAAAAGATCCTAAAGACATTGCAGCGGCCAAGCTTGCCAAAGCCAGTCATTATCCAGCCTGCCAATTGTGCTTTGAAAATGAAGGCTATCAAGGTCGCCTAGACCATCCAGCCCGGGCCAATCATCGGATTATCCGTTTTGACATGGACGGTCATGACTGGGGCTTTCAGTATTCCCCTTATGCCTACTTCAATGAACACTGCATTTTCCTCGATAGCCAGCATGTTCCCATGGCCATTAGTCGCAAGACCTTTGAGCGACTCTTGACCATTGTCGAGACTTTTCCAGGCTATTTTGCGGGCTCCAATGCAGACCTGCCCATTGTAGGGGGATCCATCCTGACTCATGACCATTACCAAGGCGGACGCCACACCTTCCCTATGGAGCTGGCTCCTGTGGAGGAAAGCTTTACCATTAAGGGATTTGAGGCTGTATCGGTAGGAATTGTCAACTGGCCCATGTCAGTTCTTCGTTTGAATTCAGATGACAAGGCGCAATTGATTGCCCTGGCAGACCATATCCTAACAGCCTGGCGAGGCTACTCGGATCCAGCTGTTCAGGTCTTAGCGGCATCCGACGGTCAGCCCCACCATACCATTACCCCCATTGCACGGATTCGTGATGGGCATTATGAATTGGACTTGGTGCTCCGTGACAACCAAACCTCACCAGAGCATCCCGATGGCATTTATCACCCACATGCGGATGTGCAACACATCAAAAAAGAAAATATCGGCCTGATCGAAGTCATGGGCTTGGCCATTTTGCCACCTCGCCTCAAGGAAGAGCTCAAGCAGGTTCAAGACTATTTGATTGGACGTGAGAGTACAGTGGCAACCTACCACCAGCCTTGGGCAGATGATTTGAAAGCCACTAACCCAGCCATCACAGATGGAGCAGAGGCAGAAGCCCTTGTCCGTGAATCGGTTGGCCAGATCTTTGCGCGCGTGCTGGAAGATGCTGGAGTCTACAAGCGAACGGCAGAAGGACAAGCTGCCTTTAGGCGCTTTGTTGTGACACTTTAAGTGTGGAGAAGCGGCAGAAATTTGGTACAATAAGATAGAAGATAAGAAGCGAAAGGAAAACAAATGGCAATACTCGTACTCGGAGGAGCTGGTTACATCGGTTCCCACATGGTGGACCGTTTGGTCAATGAAGGACAGGAAAAAGTCGTCGTGGTCGATAGTCTGGTCACAGGCCACCGTGCAGCGGTGCATCCAGATGCCGTCTTTTACCAAGGAGACCTGGCGGACAAAGACTTTATGCGCACTGTGTTTAAAGAACACGCAGATATCGATGCGGTCATCCACTTTGCGGCCTATTCACTGGTCGCTGAGTCCATGGCAGATCCATTAAAATATTTTGACAACAATACAGCAGGCATGGTCAAACTCTTGGAAGTCATGCATGAATGTGGGGGGCACTACATCGTCTTTTCTTCAACTGCTGCCACTTACGGCATTCCAGAAGAAATTCCGATTCTTGAAACCACTCCACAAAAACCAATCAATCCATACGGGGAAAGCAAGCTCATGATGGAAACCATTATGCGCTGGGCTGATCAAGCCTACGGGATCAAGTATGTGCCCCTTCGTTACTTTAATGTAGCAGGTGCTAAGCCAGATGGATCCATCGGAGAAGACCATGGACCAGAGACCCATCTCCTGCCAATCGTCTTGCAAGTGGCCCAAGGCAAACGCGAGAAGATCTCTATTTTTGGAGATGACTACCAGACACCAGATGGCACCAATGTTCGGGACTACGTCCATCCATTTGACTTGGCAGATGCCCATCTTTTAGCAGTGGAATATCTCCGAAATGGCAACCCATCCACTGCCTTTAATCTGGGCTCATCGACAGGATTCTCCAATCTTCAAATCGTTGAAGCAGCCCGCAAGGTGACAGGACATCCGATCCCACTTGAGCTGGCCGATCGCAGACCAGGAGATCCAGATACCCTGATCGCATCCTCTGAGAAGGCGCGTGCCATCCTCGGTTGGCAACCTAAATTTGACAATATCGAAACCATTATCCAAACAGCCTGGGCTTGGCATTCCAGCCACCCAGATGGCTACAATGATCGATAAGGAGGGACTGCGGACATCATTTTTGAGACTTTTCTAATAACATTTAAAATGACAGTTGATCTTGCTAAATGACTCGTTTCAAACGTCAGTCATTTCCTTAACCATCATAAAAAGTGAGGTATTCAAAATGAATAAAACCACAAAAATGTTAGCCGTCTTCTTGACAGCAGGTCTTCTTTTAGCTGGTTGCGCACAAAAAGAGAGTACAAAATCTACTAGTCCATCGTCTACTAAGGCGACCAGTAAAGCAACAAGCAAATCATCCGCTAAAGAAAAGACAAAAGAGTCATCAACTGATGAAAGCAAAAAAGAAGATGCACTAGCAGGTGCACAAAAAACCGTTCTCGAAACGAGTGATGAAGCAGGTAAGTCAACTATCACCTTGTATTACAAGGGAGATACCTTGTTATTACAAGAAAAAGTTGATGATTACGACGTCTCAAAAGTGCCTGGTGAGAACCCTCTTGAAACCATGAAAGAAGCCGTGGCCAAGAGCCAAGAAAAATTCAAAGATCTGATGGGCCATGGATTTGAACTAACATCAGAATACAAAGACGGAATCTTTTATATCCGCAATACCATTGATTACACAAAAATCGATTTTAATAAATTAAAAGAAATCGTCCCAGGCTTTAATCCCCTAGATGACAAAACAGTCAGTTATTCAGTAACGAAAGACAGTCTTATCAAGGGCGGAATGGTCGAAAAATAAACCAAATGGAGAGCAGCTCAGTTTGCTGCTCTTTTTTTTGTTTTGGTATGAATTCATGGGCATATTTTGGTAGAATAGGATTTAAACAAAAGTGAGTTTAAAGAAATTTAACTTAACTGTAGTATGAAAAAATAGCATTAGTTAATGAGGTTTTTCTAATGATGAACAGTAGTATGAAAGAGACTTTTTTAGAAGCGATCGATCATTTGTTGTCTATCATTGACAAATATAATATTAAAAATATTGGTCCACAAGTAGATGAGCTACATATTTTGAAAGAATATGTAAATACTAATAAAGAAATGAGTTTAAGAGATAAATTGACAATTTATCAAGCCCTTTTTCCACCACATGGGGGATTATCTGACATTTACTATTGGAATAATGATATTGAAATAAGAAAACAGACAAACGAGACTATTGCTGAATTAACAATGATTATTGCTAATTATTTATTGGAACGGTAACCTTTGCTGATATTATCGAATTATGTAAAGTCATTAAAATTAGAACTCGATTGATGATCTAAGATATTGATACTCCGGTTTGTTAAATATTTGGGTAATTATTGTAAGTTTTTGAGTGACGGCTCGGAGTTTTAAATAATGGAGAAGTGATGAACAATAAAGAATTTGAAAATTTATTTTATAAAGTCCCTGAAGGGGTTGATTATGCTGATATATTGGAAGATGTTGATCTAGAGGATGTTCCTGAAGAAACGATTCAAAAGTTGACTTCATTATTGGACAGTGATGATGACTATTTACGTTATCAAGCCTCTCGATTGTTGACCATTTGGGGAATTAGAGAAGGCTTTGATGTCTTGACTCAGATGTTCAGTCAAGGGCAATTAGAAGGGATGATTTCGCATCGTCTGTATGGTTATGATGATACCAATCGGATTTTTCTATATGATATCGTAAATTATTGGGCGAGCCGGTATGATTTGGGCGAAGAGAAGATAGCTAGAGGGGGAATTTATCCTTATGTTTGTAAAATCATCGAACAGGCTGAGACTGGATATTATGATATTTCAAAAATATATCGACTGGTTAGCGAGGAACATTATACGGAATACATCCCATACCTGAAACACTTCCTTTCAACTATTATGGACAAACCTGAGGATAATTATTGGCGAATTCATGATACCTTGAAGCTATTCCTCAAGGTAGAGCCTGATTATGTGACACAGTTATTAAAAGAAAAGCAAAAATCATTGGGAGATTTTGGAATCGAGGATAAAGGTGAAAGAAATTAAATTTTATAAAGTAAATGATGAGTATGGTTTTATGTCCAATTTTGCTCCCTACCCTTTTTCAGATGGTAGCAGAATCTGGCCAACATCAGAGCATTATTTTCAAGCACAAAAGTTTTTAGTACCCCAAATTCAAGAGAAAATTCGTCAGATAGCATCTCCAATGGATGCTGCTTTGGAGGGACGCAATCGTCAAAATCCCTTGAGATCAGATTGGGAAGAGGTCAAAGATGAGGTAATGCTCCAGGCTCTTCGGATGAAATTTAGCCAAAATCCAGAAATCGTAAGGGAATTGCTGGCGACAGGAGATGCCAACATCATCGAACATACGCGAAACGACGCCTACTGGGCTGATGGGGGAGATGGCACTGGGAAGAACAAACTAGGCCTTCTCTTAATGCAAGTGCGGGAAGAGTTGAAAAACTCTATCCTGTAAGATCTCTCCTCTAGTTATTCCATTTAACAGTCTGGGTTTGGTATAACAGTCAACTAGATAGTTACAATGATCAACAGGAGATATTCCTGAATGTGTAATGAAAGATATTAGTACAAAGAGCGGAGAGCATACATGGAACATAGTAAATTAGAATGGGAAGATGTTATCCAGTTTGAAGAAGTAGAAGGATACGGGAAGTCAATCTGGAAAAATGAGGACAAATATTATTTAGTTTTAGAAGAGGGAACTGTGGCTTCTTGGTTAGCAGTCTATGATTTACCCCAAGAATTATTCTCTCTATTAGATAGTGGAGAGAGATCACTACTCGAAATATCTTGGAAGATTAAGCATGATTCTTGGCCACCGACGGAAGAAGAAAAGAGGGCTAGTGAGAAACGTTTCATAGAAGAGAGTCCCACATCATTAATTGATATACCTGAAACTAGAGAATTATTTACTCAGGAAGAGCTAAAAAGATTAATTCCGATTGCTGAGCAAATGTGGATTGACTGGAGAGGTAAACTTCCAGATGATTATGTATCACCATTGAAATAGCTTGTAAGGAATTTGTTTATACACTATTAGTTGTAAGCAAGTTCCTGTTTTTACTTTAAGTGGACTAAATGAATCGCTCCGAAAATGTGTCCAAAATATTGACAGAATTCCATTATTACCAAATCAATGGCCATTAGACTGGATAGTGAATATAGGAATTGTACCAAGTTGATGTTTTGAACTATGAAAAATAAATATATGAAATATACAGACAAATTACAAGATTTAATTGACTTAGAATATCCAAGTCAAAAGTTATACCCGGGAATTATACAGGATATATATAACTTAACTAAGTGTATAAGAAGAGGAGAAAATATCGGTGACATTAATTTTTTTAGTTTAGCAAGAAGATTTATAGATGAAACTATGGATTATAAAAGCGAAATTTTAGTAGTCTTAAAACAATTAGAGAAAGAGTTAAAAAAAGAAAATTGATGGACAATAGATTAATTGATTAGATAATGAACCTAAGAATATGTTATGATAAAAGTATAGAGATACAATTATTTAAAGAATTATTACAGACAAAATTTTTGTGCCCTATCAGTATTGATGATCACCAAATATTAATACAAAGAGCGGATAATGTTCATGAAATATAGTAAACTAGGCTGGGAAGAAGTTAGTAAGTTTGAGGAAATAAAAGGTTATGGACAACATATTTGGCGACATCATGAGAAATATTTTTTTGTTACAGATGAAGGGGGAATAGCTGAACAGAGGGTAGTCTATGAATTACCATTAGAACTATTTCAATCACCCTACCAAGTTTTTCTGAGTTACTTGAAAAGTCTAACTTAATTTGACAATTTAGGCAATAAAGAAATCCTAGACAAGCTTTTGAGCTATTCAGAAGACTTGAAATACCACTATAATCTCTATCAGCTCTTGCTTTTTCACTTTCAGAATAAGGAACCAGAGAAATTTTTTGGACTCATTGAAGACAATATAAAGAAGGTTCATTCTCTTTTTCAGACTGTCTTTAAAACATTTCTAAAGGACAAAGGGAAAATCATCAATGCCCTTCAGTTATCCTATTCCAACGCAAAATTGGAAGCGACTAATAATCTCATCAAACTTATCAAACGCAACGCCTTTGGTTTTCGGAACTTTGAAAACTTCAAGAAGCGAATTTTCATCGCTCTGAATATCAAAAAAGAAAGGACGAAATTTGTCCTTTCTCGAGCTTAGCTTTTCTTCAACCCACTACAGTTGACAAAGAGTCGTAGATTTTAGGTATTTACCTTGTCTACTTAAGAGGTATCATATCATCGAGATAAAGGTGATTTGTTTGTTCCTAAGAATGAGGTTTTAGGTTTGACTTGTGGCAACTTCTGGAAAAAGCTTGTCTAGGATTTTTGGAGTGATAGCTTGTCCAGGACCTTCAGCACAATAGGTGTGAATATACATAGCGGGATTGAAGTTGAGCTCGATACAAGTGCAATGAGGTTTTTCCTTGCTAGCAGGCTGAGTTTTATCTGGAATGATGAGGTCAACCCCGCAAGCCCAGGCCCCCATGCTAGTTGCCATAGCTGCTGCCAATTCTTGGTAAGAGGAATCTATTGTCTCAGTGACATCAATAGAGTCACCACCCGTAGAGATGTTGGAGTTACGGCGGAGATTGACCTTTTTCCCTTCTGGGAGAATATCATCAGGTGCATAACCTTGCTGAGTCAACATCAATTGTTCGATGTCTCCTAGCTTAATGATTTCCAGAGGTGAGCGGTGGTCACGGCCTCGCAATGGATTGGCATTTTTCTGAGCGACTAATTCACGAATGGTGTGTTTGCCATCACCGACAACATTAGCAGCGACACGAAGGAGGACAGACTCACAACGCCCGTCCAGAATGAAGAAACGGTATTCGGTTCCTGGGATAAATTCTTCAACAAGAACAGCTGTATCTTCTGCAAAGGCAATCTCGAGAGCTTTCTTATAGTTATCAAGGCTGGCAGGCTCTTGGAAAATGGAAATGCCCAGCCCGAAGTTGGTTGATTTTGGTTTAACCACAATTTGCTTGCCCTTGATAAGAGGATAGTAGGCTAGACCTTGTTCTAGACTGGTAAATTCGTCGCCGGCAGGGACAGGGAAGCCAGCATCAGCCAGGATTTTTTTGGTCACGGTTTTATTAGCCATGGCAAGAGGAACTACATAGTTGTCTTTTGAGGTCATGTTACCATTTTTGACGTACTCAACATGATCTTTATGCCAGAGTTTAAGGAATTGATCCTGCTCATCTAGGATTTCAAAATGAAGCCCTTTTTGAATGGCATCAAAGAGCAGCATCTGGGTAGAAAGTTCCATCTCCTCATAACCCTTAAGGGCATAGTGGGCAGTCCAGTCGTAATCATGATAGGCAAGCGCCTTGTCAAGGGCAAAGTCAGAAAGGGACTTGTCTTTGATATGAGGAAGAAGTTGAGCAGCTAGTGTCTGACTGGAATCTGCAAAGGCATCTTTAACTTGTTTGACCAGACCTTGATGATAGTCACCAAGCCCAAAATGTTGCACCAGTTGGTCTAGAGCTGTCGTAATGTTCTGAGTTTCAGCTTCAGAAGGTAGAGGTTCTAAAGGATGAGAGAGGGCAATTTTTTCATTCAGCGCGTGACCTTGAGCCAGAGCCTGATCAACATTTTCAGGGGCATCCAGCCAGAGGAAGGCTAGAAGGAGTAGGTGTACGGTATCCATGGTAGTTTGGCTAATACCGATACGCTCAAAGGGGTTGAGGTCGAAGTTACGGAATTCTAGGTAGGTGATTCCCTTGTCAAGGAAGGAGCGATTAACCTTTTGTCCACGGAAACGAACAGCCGAGTAAAATTCCTTTTCCGCAATCAAATCACCTTGTTCGATATAGTTTTCGATGGCAGAGACATAGTCTTCTAGGCTTGCAAAAGATACTTGTATTTCTTCCTTATTGACATAACCATGGTCGCTGTTTCGGAAGGAACGCACGAGTTCTGGCACTTCTTGGTCGAAGAAGCCTTGCTCAGCAACAGGTGCAGCACCAAAGAGATAGGTAATCACCCAACGATAGCGCAAATAGTTCTGAGCCAGCTTAAGATAGAGGGCGTTTTTGAAAGCAATTATATCAATCTGGTCACTTTCTTGGAATAGGGCTTCAACCAAATCTTTCCCTAGTTCCATATTATAGTGGATACCTGAGATAGCTTGTAGTTTAGTTCCGTATTTTTCGGCCAGGTAGTTACGATAATAGCGTTCAAATTCATTTTCCAGTTGGGCAACTTGGATTTCTTGGGCGTTGATACGAGGAGGCATGGACAAGGGCCAGAGAAGTTCATCTTTACTGATGGAACGTCCAGCTACATCGGTAATGGCTCCAAGAAATCGACGAGCCTCAGTGGTAGATTTAGCAACTGGTGTGATGAGTTCCATCTGAAACTCACAAAAATCTGTTTGAATATAAGGGTGGAAACTTCGAGCTCCTAGGCAGGAAGGGTGAGGCGTATGTGCTAATTTTCCCTGTCTATCGACACGAAGACTTTCGCGTTCAATTCCAAAGTTAGCTTGAAGGATAGGGCTAGTAGGCTCCAGCTTTTGAAGCAGTTGATTTATAGTCATAGAGTCACCTTTTCATCTAATGTTAGTGATAGTCTATTATAAATAGGAGAAGAAAACAACTTTCCGCTACGGTTAAGGGGAATTTCCGAATGTTTCAGATAAGAATTCTTAAAACCAGTTGTTTTTTAGCTATATTATATGGAAAAATTGTAAAATACCCACTGATTTTTATGTAAAATGTTATTTCTCTTGGAATTTAAATCAAATTAGCCTATACTAATGACGTATATATGAGAACGAAAGAATCCCTAGGGTCGGCACTGCACCCATAAAATGAGACACAAGAAAACACTCCTGTTGAAATCTGGTAAACTAGAAACAGGAGTGTTTTGTTATGGTCAAAAAAGCATATTCGGTAGAAACTAAGTTAGCCTGTATCGAAATGAAGAAGGCAGGCAAATCAAATAAAGTTATCATGGATACCCTCAGTATCAAAAATGCTAGTCAGGCCAAGAACTGGTTGCGATGGTATCAGAATGATGAATTGTACCGTTTCCACCAACCCGTGGGGAAACAATATACTTATGGTAATGGGATGAAACAGTTATCTGAAGTGGAACAGTTACGTTTGCAGGTAGAATTACTAAAAAAGTATCAGAGCTTGATAAGAGAATCGACAAAGTAAGTCTTATCAAGCTAGTAGAAGAGTATAAGAAAACGTGCGCTGTATCTATTATTTTAGAATGTTTCGGCGTCAAACGCTCCACCTTTATCGCTGGAAACAGGAGTGTAAGAATTCTCAGAAAAGAGGCGAAATAGCAGATAATGGCTGTATCGAATGGTTTCACTCTGTTCTCAAGTCTGAAACCTTCTATCTCCATAAGTGGAGAAACATAACTGAAGATAGTCTAACAGATATTGTCAAAAATTACATCATATTTTATCCTGATAATTATGTATCACCATTGAAATAGCCTGCGTGGAACTTGTTTAGACACCGTTAGTTGTGGACAAGTTTCTTTTTTTATTTTAGGTGCACTAGATGAATCTCTCCCAAAATGTGTTGAAAATATAAATAGAACTCTGGCTTTCTCCTAATGCAAGTACGGGAAGAGTTGAAAAACTCCACTCTGTAACCTCTCCTCTAGCTATTCCAACTATTTCATGCTAGAATAAAGAAAAACATATTTGGAGGCATTATGAATCAGACAGTGACTTATTTACAGGAATTGACAGCCATTCCTTCACCGACCGGTTTTACACGTGAGATCGCAGACTATTTGGTCAAAACCATTGAAGGCTTTGGGTACGAAGTAACTCGGACTGCTAAGGGTGGCGTGAATGTGACCATTCCTGGTGTGATCACAGACAAGCAACGCTACGTCACAGCCCATGTGGATACCTTGGGGGCTATTGTCCGCGCTGTGAAAGCAGATGGCCGCCTCAAGCTGGACCGTATCGGTGGTTTCCCTTGGAATATGATTGAAGGGGAAAATTGTACGGTCCATGTGGCTAATACCGGAAAGACCCATTCGGGTACGATTTTGGTCCATCAGACTTCTTGCCACGTCTACAAGGAGGCGGGGACTGTCGAGCGGACCCAGGACAATATGGAAGTCCGTCTGGATGAAAAAGTGACCAATGAGAAAAAAACCCGTGCCCTTGGTATTGAAGTGGGTGATTTTGTCAGCTTTGATCCCCGGACCATTGTGACAGATACTGGCTTTATTAAATCTCGTCACTTAGATGACAAGGTGAGTGCGGCGATTCTCTTGAATCTTCTGCGCGTGTACAAGGAAGAGCAGATCCAATTGCCAGTAACGACCACCTTTGCCTTTTCAGTCTTTGAAGAAGTGGGGCATGGGGCTAATTCCAGTATTCCGGCTGAAGTGGTCGAATACTTGGCAGTGGACATGGGGGCTATGGGAGATGACCAAGCGACGGATGAATACACGGTATCCATCTGTGTCAAAGACGCTTCTGGACCGTATCACTACGAATTCCGTCAGCATTTGGTAGCCTTGGCAAAAGCTCAAGAAATCCCTTATAAGTTGGATATCTATCCTTTCTATGGATCAGATGCCTCTGCAGCCATGAGCGCAGGAGCAGAAGTCAAACATGCCCTCCTCGGAGCAGGTATCGAATCTAGCCACTCATATGAGCGGACTCACTTGGATTCTGTAGTCGCAACAGAGCGCATGGTCGATGCCTACCTCAAGAGCGACTTAGTAGATTAAAAATTGGAACTACTCTCCGGAGTAGTTTTTTATAAACTAAAATTTTCTGAAAATTCCTTTTCTTCTGAAAATCTTTGTGGTATAATCTTAAAATAAACTTAAAATTTCTTAAGGAGTTTTACATGAAAAAAAGAAATGTCATTGCACTTGCGGGAGTTGCCCTCCTTTCAGCAGGTATCCTAGCAGCTTGTTCGGGTGGTTCTAAATCATCTAGCTCAAGCAACGGTCAAAAATTCTCATATGTTTATGAGACTGAGCCAGAAAACCTAAACTATATCACATCTGGTAAAGCAGCAACCCACGATATCACTGGAAACTTGATTGATGGTTTGTTTGAAAATGATAAATACGGGAACTTGATTCCATCTCTTGCAAAAGATTGGACAGTTTCGCAAGATGGCTTGACTTATACTTATAAACTTCGTGACGATGCTAAATGGTATGATTCAGAAGGCGAAGAGTATGCGGATGTAACAGCTAAAGATTTCGTCACAGGGATTAAATATGCGGCTGATAACAAATCAGAAATGCTCTACATCATCCAAGATTCTATCAAAGGCTTGAATGACTACGTCAGTGGTAAAAATAAAGATTTCTCAGCTGTAGGAGTAAAAGCAGTTGATGATCATACCCTTCAAATCACTTTGAACCAACCAGAATCTTACTGGAACTCTAAATTGACTCTTGGGATCACTTTCCCTGTCAACGAAAAATTCGTGAAATCAAAAGGGGATAAATTCGCTCAAGCAAGTGATACTAGCTCCCTTCTTTACAATGGTCCTTACATCTTGAAGAGCTTTACTTCAAAATCTTCTATCGAAATGACCAAGAATGAAAACTACTGGGATAAAGACAAGGTCTACATCTCAGATGTGAAATTGGAATTCTACGATGGACAAGACCAAAGTAAATTGGCTAAATCATTCGGTGAAAATGCTCTTAGCTTGGCCAAACTCTTCCCAACTGGATCTGGTTACTCAGAGCAAGCCAAAGAATTCAAAGACGAAATCACCTACACTCCTCAAGATGCTGCTTCTTATGTTATTGGTACCAACATCGACCGTCAATCTTACAAACACACAGCTAAGAAGACCGATGAAGAAAAACAATCTACTAAGAAAGCTCTCTTGAACAAGGACTTCCGTCAAGCGATCAGCTTTGCCTTCAACCGTGAAGCGTATGCTGCTCAATTGAACGGAAAAGACGGAGCAAGCAAGATCATCCGTAACCTCTACATTCCACCAACATTTGTCCAAGCTAATGGCAAGACCTTTGGTGAAATGGTGAAAACTCAATTGGATACCTACGGAGATGAGTGGAAATCTACTAAACTAGACGATGGTCAAAATGGTCTCTTCGATGCTAAGAAAGCGAAGGAAGAGTTTGCAAAAGCGAAGACTGCCTTGGAAGCAGAAGGTGTGAAATTCCCAATTCACATCGATATGCCTGTAGACCAAACCACACCATCAAGAGTTCAACGGGTACAATCCTTCAAACAATCAGTTGAAGAAGCACTTGGTAAAGAAAATATCGTCATCGATATCCAAATGCTTTCGAAGGAAGACCTTCAAAATGTGACCCTCTTTGCACCAAATGCGGCTGGCGAAGATTGGGATCTCTCTGATAATGTTGGATGGAGCCCTGACTACCAAGACCCATCAACTTACATGGATATCTTGAAAGCTTCATCTGGTGAAAATACTAAGACTTTCCTTGGATTTGACCCAAGTGAAAACAATGAAGCAGCTAAAAAAGTTGGTCTGTACGACTTTGAAAAGATGATTAAAGATGCTGGTGCAGAAACACAAGACGTCAACAAACGCTATGAAAAATATGCGGCAGCGCAAGCTTGGTTGACAGATAGTGCCCTTGTTATGCCAACTTCTTCATCAACTGGACGTCCATTCTTGACACGTATCGAACCATTCTCAGCTCCATTTGCATGGACTGGTGGTAAAGGAAAAGACCACGTGATCTACAAAGGGATGAAACTCCAAGATAAAGCTGTGACAACTGCTGACTACAACAAAGCCCTTGAAAAATGGCAAAAAGAACAAGCAGAGTCAAACAAAAAAGCACAAGAAGATCTTAAGAAACACGTCAAATAAGGATCGATAACCGAGGCTGATGCCTCGGTTTTTTTTGGATCAGATGAACATCTGTTTGATATAAAAACGCTTACATAGTATAATAGGAGTGTTGATTACAAAAAGTGAGGAGATTGACATGAAAAAGAAAACAATGGTTTCCATTGTCGCATCGAGCTTACTGATCGCACCGATGGTCTTGCATCAAGTAGCAGCAGCAGACGAGCAAACGGAAGAGTTAGCCCCATCGACAGAAGTGGTCCATGCTCCATCTACTGAAGCAAGACCGACAACAAGTGACGCAAGTACTGTCACTAGTGAAGAAGCAGCAAACTTGAATGATGCATCGCTGGATCGGACAGCAGTTGCCAATCAAGCAAACCCTGCTACAGAAGAACACACAAGACAAAGTGAGCCTACGGTCCCAGTAGTAACTCCAGAGGCAACAAACAGGGAAGCTGCACCTCAATCCACTCCTACTTCAGAAGCACTGGCAACAAGTCAGGATTTGGCAAAAGTCACAGGTTCGACCCTTGCAGCGGATCAGACCTCTAAAGAGTTGACAGTGCAAGATGCTGTTAATGGCTTGCTTCAATGGGCAGCAACGGATCCAAGCCAATTTGGCCAAAGCCAAGCAGATCGGGAACGCTTTGCCAAGAGTTTAGGTTTGATTGAAAGATCAGAAGATCTGACTCGTAAGGTCAGTCAGCCAGAATTGGCCAAGATGTACGAAACAGCTAAGAAACTCTATGATGCTTACCGGGCTGAAAAGAAAAGCCCTCTCTTTTTAAATGGTCGTGCTCAGCCTATTTTCCCTTATATGACGGGAGAAAAAGCAGATGAAGACTACAAATATGAGGACAGCCAAATTGTCCGCTTCCCAGTCTATGTCGAAACGGACTACGACACCGATGCAGATGGCAAGCCAGACTTGGTCAAAGCCATTGTTCAATTACCAAAGGCAGTCGCGCAAGGTGACTTTAAGGCGGCGACCATTCTGGAAGCGCGTCCTTACGTAGCAGGAACACTAGACGAAAACTACGTGACCCTTGAAAGTCTGGGGCTTCCGACAGATGGTAGCTACGACATGAAGAAACTGCACAGCCAACCTGCAAAGAGACAGCCAGTAAGCAGTGAGACAACAGTAGAAGCAGCGAAAAAAGCCAAAGCATCGGATTGGTACTACTACAGTCCCTACGAGTATATCTATGACTACGAAGATCTCAACTGGTACGACTATTTCTTGGTCAGAGGCTATGCCTTTATCTCGAGTGCTGGACTTGGGACCAAGGGATCAGAAGGATTTAACACGACAGGGTCTGACCTCGAAATCAATGCCTTCAAGAATATCATCGAATGGGTCAATGGCAAACGCAAAGCCTACACCGATAAGACCAGCAATATCGAAATAAAGGCAGACTGGGCAAGTGGCAATGTCGCAATGACCGGTCTATCCTGGGCTGGCACCACAACATTTGGTGTGGCAGCGACAGGCGTAGAAGGCCTAAAGACCATCGTTCCAGCAGCAGGGATTGCTTCTTGGTATGATTATTTCAATAGCCAAGGGACCCAATTTGGCAATGCACCTTATAGTGACCTTTCATGGCTCTCCCTCTACGTTAGCACGCGGATGCTGGATCAAGACGATTGGGCAGGGATTTGGCAAAACTATTCCAACTACATCAACCAATTGAACAAGGACCAGTACGCCCATGATCGTAACTACAGTGATGTCTGGAAGGAGCGGGATTATACCCTTCATCCGGAAAATCTCAAGACCAGCGCCCTGATCGTCCATGGCTTGAATGATGACAATGTCAAGACCAAACACTTTGAACTCATGTACGATGCCCTCAAGAAAGCAGGCCAAGATGTCAAGCTCTATCTTCACCAAGGAGATCACGTCTATCCAGCGGCTATGTCACGGGGATACGGCATCACCGCCAATGGTCAGGACTTTTATGACCTGCTCAATACCTGGCTGACCCATTACCTCTACGGAGTGGACAATCACGTCGAAAGCTTGCCAGCGGTCCTAGCTCAAAACAACTATGATCCAAGCAAGTGGACCAGCTATGATAACTGGAAGAGCAGTCAACGTCTCTTCTTGAATGCAAGCTCGAAACGTCTAGAAGAAACCATTTCTAGTGATTATGCGGCTGCAGGTGTTGAGATCGCTAACCGTAATGAAACTGTCAGCAAAGCCTCCTCTAAGGCCAATCTGACCTTCGTTTCTGATGTTACTGAGGACACTACGATCAAGGGCCACATCCCTGTTCATTTCAAGGCAGCTCTTGCCAAGGGTCAAGGAAAGAATTTCCAAATCAACGCCCTCTTGGTAGATGTGGCAGATGAGGACTTTGACGTGGTAGGAAATGGTAGCGTCAAGCCAGATAAAACAGCAGACGCTTTCTGGATGGGAAGCAATTTAAGCAACCTATCTGTTGCCGAATACGAAACCATCAAGACCAAGTACAAGGTGATCGCAAAAGGCTGGATCAACCTTGCGAACCCTGAGTCTGGCTACGATTCAGCAAGCTCTCGCGCAAGTATTGAGCCAAAAGTTGGGGAATACCATGATTATACAGTTTATCTCCAACCAAATCTCTATACGGTTAAGAAAGGTCACAAGTTAGCTCTAGTCTTTAACACCTATGACCCATCAGATTTAACGGTGGAGCACCCATATGAAGTGACCTTCAAGACAGACTCTATCCAGGCGGCGATTCCAATTGTCGAAAAGACCCGCGCTCAAAAGGCATCCTATGTACCAAGTGCAACAGATACTGACTATGCGAAATTGCCAGAAATAGAAGGAACTGCTCTAGTCGCTCCAGAAGTACACTACAAGGAAGAATATACGCTTCCAACTCCAGAACACCTTGTCCAACCAAGCCAAACTCTTCCTGAAAAAGATGAACAGATGCAAACAGGATCAGCAAGACAAGAGCAATCTCATCTTACACTAGCTGTATCTTATGGACCTCAATTTGTTTCACAAGGATTTGTAGAAGATCCTCAAGAAGTGACTCCTGCAGTAGGAGGAGAGCAGGTAGACCATACCCTTCCTCAAACAGGCAGCAAAGACCATGCTCTGGGTCTCTTAGGTATGATCAGTCTAACAGCTTCTAGCCTCATCTTTTGGCGCAAAAAGAGAGAAGATGCCTAAGGAGTCCCCGTAGCAAATATTTCTAAAATGGCATCTTTTAGTGTAAAATAAAAGTAGAAATGCAGAATCAGTAGTCACTACTGAAAAAGGAGGAAATATGGCACACGTAATCACAGATGCAACTTTTGAACAAGAAACCAGCCAAGGCCTTGTCCTGATTGACTTTTGGGCAACTTGGTGTGGTCCATGCCGCATGCAAGCTCCGATCTTGGATCAGTTGGCAGAAGAAGTACATGAAGATGATTTGAAAATCTGTAAGATGGATGTAGATGAAAATCCAAATACAGCACGTCAATTCGGTATCATGTCGATCCCAACTCTTCTATTTAAAAAAGATGGACAAGTTGTCAAACAAGTGGCTGGAGTTCATACGAAAGCCCAATTGAAAGAAATCATTGCAGAATTGAGCTAAAAAGAAGGGAGTGGGAAAGAACTCCGACTAGTTAAAAAGAGTTCGTTTTCCCACCCCCGTATAGCTTCAACAGTCTGGGAGACTGTTGAAGGTTGTGGATAAAGGAAACTTTGTTTCCCTCATTAGGTATCTTCGGAGCTTAATAAGCGAACGAAGATACCAATCAACCACTGCGTCATACAGTTATTTCTAT
>NZ_KV834651.1:258468-287287 GCF_001837905.1 Streptococcus sp. HMSC076C09 | reverse complement strand
AATCAACCACTGCGTCATACAGTTATTTCTATCAAACATCGAAGGCTGGATAATTTTTTCCAGCTTTTTTTGATGCTCTTTATTTCTTTCAAATAGACGCGATACCCATTGACAGCGCTTTCTTATAGTGCTAAAATGAAGCTGTATTTCCTATAAAATTTTTACAGGAAAAAATTCTCCTAGGAAGATGTAGATCCTAGGAGAACATTACATATAAAGGTTATTGCCCCTCTGTATTTTGGGCTACCCAGACACTGACGGAGCGCTCTGCCACTGGGAATTCGGCAGTACCGTCTTCTTGGACTTGGACGGTTTCGTTACAATTTTCTAGGACATCATAGTAGGTGAGACCTGCGTAGGATGAGCCGATCTCCATGATTTTTGTAGCAGCTTGGTTATTGGAAATCAAGCAGGCGATTGGTGCTGATTCTTCTGAACCTGAACGTGTCCAACCAATGCAATTAGGATCATCGAAGTAGTCCGTTTGTTCCCCATAGGCCAGATCTTTACGAACCCATAAGAGGCGATCGAGAACCTCTTGGAAACTTTCTTGCGCAAATTTGCCCTCGATCCCGTAGTAGTCTCCATAGAAGACACAAGGCAAACCAGCTTCACGAAGTAAGATCAAGGCATAGGCTGCAGGCTTAAACCATTCTTCAATGGTAGATTCCAAGGCTTGTCCTCGTTGGGTATCATGGTTGTCCACAAAGGTTACGGCTTCTTCAGAATGATTGAGCGCTAGTGTTCCGTCAAAAATAGTTCGCAGGTCGAAATTTTCACCTTCTTGACTAGCTCTGAAGAGATTTTGGTGGAGGGCTACGTCGACCAGGTCATACAGGTAATCAATGCTTTCCAAGTACTCATCGTTGGTTTCTGTGTCCCCATTCCAAAATTCACCAAAGACGTAGAAATCTTCACCATATTTTTTGGTAATATTGTGGATGAAATTCTTCATAAAGAAGGAGTCAATGTGTTTGACTGCATCCAGACGGAAGCCCTCAACCCCTGTCGTTTCGATAAACCATTCAGCCCATTGATCGAGATTTTCTACAACCTCGGGATGTTTGAAATCGATATCGGCGTACATGAGGTAATCGTAGTTTCCGTTTTCTTTGTCTACCAGATCTCCATGAGCCCAACCTTTGTTGTCCCCTTGGATTTGGTAGATTCCATTCTTATTACGAGAAGCATCGTAGTCCGTACCGGTGAAATGGTACCAATGCCAGTGGAAGTCATTATAGGCGCCATTTCGGCCATCAAAGGTGAATTTGGTCCATCCTTGAATGGTGAAGGGCTCAGTGAGGACCTTGTTTCGATCCATTGGATCCACCTCAACGACCTCGAATTCCTCTAAGCCATCGGCAGCAGCTTTATGGTTGAGAACGACATCGGCCATTGGTTGAATCCCTGCATCTTTGAGGGCTTGAATGGCTTGAAGATAATCGTCTTTGAAGCCATATTTGGTGCGAACCGTTCCTTTTTGATCGAACTCGCCCAAATCAAAGAGGTCATAGACTCCGTACCCAACGTCATTGTTAGAAGTAGCTTTAAAGGCAGGCGGCATCCAGACCTTGCGAATACCCAAGTCTGCTAAGTGTTGCGCATCTTCAGCAAGACGCGACCAGTGGTTCCCATCAGCGGGCAAATACCACTCAAAATATTGCATTAAGGTTTGATTTTCCATTTTTATTTCTTCTTTCATGTGAATGTCCCTATTTTACCAAAAATAGTTGGATGCGACAAACGTTTGCGCTGGAAGCAAGCCCTTTCTGGAAAAGAAATCGCATACATGAAAGAAATGAAGTGAGAATATAAAAAGTAGCATTTTATTTACGTAGAAATATCAGTCCGGTACATATATTTCTATTCATTTTATAGTTTGATCATAACAAAGGAGGATTGGTTTGAAAGTGAAAACCACCAATAGAGAGAGCATCGAAAGGATTTTTACCGAAGCCTTGGCCATTCCGAGCTTCACCAATACTGAGACAGAGCAAGCAATCGAAGCCTATCTGGATCAACGGATTGGCCAGATCCCCTATTTCAAGGAACATCCGGACCATTTTGGGCGCTATCAGGTGCCACAGGATCACTTGCATCGGTCGGTCAATTGGGCCTTGGTTGATAAGGGCAAGAAAAAAACAGTTATCCTTTTCCACCACCATGATACAGTCGATTTAGAAGACTATGGAAATTTGTCGGAGATCGCGCTCGATTCTGATCAAGTAGCAGAAGCCTTGAAAACATTGGATAGGCGACCCGATATGCAGGCAGATTTAGCTTCTGGAGAATGGAAATTTGGCAGAGGCTCTTGCGATATGAAAGCAGCCTTGGCCCTGCAATTGGGAGTTCTGGAAGCCTATGCAGCAGCTCCCTCAGAAGGTCAGGTCAATCTGCTCTATCTCTCTGTTGGAGATGAGGAATCCTATTCACGTGGGATGCGAGGAGCCTTGGGCCTCCTCACAGATTTGCAGGAAACCTTTGATCTCAATTATGTATTAGCAGTGGATTCAGAACCCTTTGAATCAGAAGTAGGAAAAGAAAAGGTCCTTCACATTGGCACAGTCGGCAAACTCATGCCGGTCGTTGTGGCGCAAGGTGTCTTGTCCCATATGAAGGAGCCCCTCAAAGGGATCAATGCCTTGTCGCTCCTAGTAGCCATCGCAAGCCAGCTAGATCTTCATCCCGATCTGGCAGATCAGGCCTTGGGAGAAACGTCTCCCCTTCCTTCTTGGTCCTATCTCAGAGATTTGAAGGAGCAGTACGATGTATCGACCGTGCTGTATGCGGCTGGTTATTTCAGTGTGTTGCATTTGAAGAAAACACCCCAAGAGCTCTTGCAACGAATCTATGAGCTTAGTCAGGAGGCCTTGGACGCCTTCTACAAGAAGTATGAGCACTTGCAGGATCAGGCTGGCCAAGAACATATTATTGCAAGGCCAAGAGTCATCACCTATCAAGAACTAGAGGAACGTTGCCAAGCCTTAGAGGGCTACCAAGACTTTAGAGAAGCTTCTAATAAAAAAGCGGAGCAAGATTTTCGTAATGGGACCAGCTACCAGGGCCTTGCGATTCAGCAAATCCAGCGACTCCTTGAGTTTCTCGGAGATAAGGATCCTATGGTGGTTATTGGTTTTGCGCCCCCATATTATCCTTCCATGAACTGCCGCTTTTTAGACAATACCGATTTCAATATCGTGTCCCTCATCACTGATTACCGCGAGTATCTGGACCAAAGAGGTTACCTCTTGAAAGTGGAAGAATACTTTATGGGGATTAACGACACCAGTTATTGTGCCTTGGAAAAGGATGTGGCCTCTTATCAAGTCGTCCTAGATAGCCTAGCTACACCAGCCCAGGTCTATGATCTGGATCTGGAAAAAATTGCTCAAATTCAGGTTCCAGCGGTCAATCTAGGCCCTTGGGGCAAAGAATTGCATAAGCGAGGAGAGCGGGTCTACAAAGAAGACTTCTTGGAGACCATTCCAAACTATCTGCTAGAATTGCTCTACCATTTCGATGATCGCTTATCAACAGAATAAGAAAAACGGTCCCAACGAGGATCAATTAGGGAGTTAACATGATTACATTTCACGGAGTTACCAAAGATTACGATGGGCACATTGCCCTCAACCACTTGGATCTGACCATCGAAGATGGACAAATTGTCGGCTTGATTGGTCACAACGGAGCTGGAAAGTCAACGACGATTAAGAGCCTGGTCAGTGTCATCACCCCAACCACTGGATCAATTGAAGTGGATGGTCAGGACCTCTATAGCCATCGACTGGCGATCAAAAAGAAGATCGGTTATGTGGCAGATTCGCCAGATCTTTTCTTGCGTCTCACAGCCAATGAATTCTGGGAGTTGGTTGCGACCTCTTATGATATGAGTCAGAAAGACTGTGATCAACGATTAGAAGAGCTTCTTACGATCTTTGATTTTCAGAGCCACCGCTATGAAGTGATTGAATCCTTTTCACATGGGATGCGCCAGAAGGTCTTTGTTATTGCAGCCCTCTTGTCAGATCCAGATATCTGGGTCTTGGACGAACCCATGACCGGTTTGGATCCACAGGCTTCTTACGATTTAAAACAAATGATGCGTCAGCATGCGGATCGGGGCAAGACGGTTATTTTCTCTACCCACGTCTTAGAAGTGGCTGAACAACTCTGTGATAAAATCGCCATTCTTAAAAAGGGAAATCTCATTTTCTATGGGACGATCGAGGAATTAAAGGGCCAGCACCCCGAAAAAAGTCTGGAAAGTATTTATCTCAGCTTAGCGGGTCGTAAGGAAGAAGGTGGCGATCATGCGTCTTAAGATTATCCAGCAGCTTGTCAATGTCAATATCATCTATGCCAGTCAGCCCGCTCAGATCGCAAAATTACGTGCCAAACAGGCCAAAAAACCAGACGTCAAACTCAATGTCGCCCGCAAATCGGTGCTCAACTACCTCTTTTTAGGATTAGTCTATTTCCTCATATTTGGCTTGCTCTTTAGTATCTATGATTTTGTCCACCAATCAGCCTTCTTTGTCAATATGGTGGCCCTCTTTTCCTTGATGACCATTTCCCAAGGCTTTATGAGCTTTTACAATGTCTTTTATGAAAGCAAGGACCTCCAGTTTTACCGGCCATATGCCTTCTCAGATGCGGAAGTCATTGCTGGAAAGAGTATCTCGGTCATCCTGACCCTTCTCATGGCTATCCTTCCCTTGGTCAGCTATTTTCTGATCCTGCCTGTCCAAGCAGGCGGCTTCAATCCGTTAGGGATCCTGCTAGGCCTCTTTTGTGCCTTAATTCTCTTAGGCGTTCTCTTTTTAGCGACGATCATCCTATCCCATCTGATCACTAAGACCCTCTTTTTCAAAAAACACACGACCCTGGTCTCCAACATCATGGTCGGAATCGGCTCCCTCCTCAGTCTAGGCGCTTATCTTTATCTAAATCTAGTCCAAACTCACCGGGTAGAGGTGTCGGGTGGAACGGATATTCCCATTCTATTTCCACCTTTTACGGCCTTTCATCAGTTTATCCTCCATCCTTTTGAGGGAGGAGCGATCCTTGGCGTTTTGGGCTGGATCGCGGTGCTATTGGTCTTGATCGGCCTGGTTCGTAAACTTGTGATCCCGCAGTTTTATGATGCAGCCCTTGCGGTTTCGACCAACCAAACCGTCAAAGAGCGCGTGAGAGCGATCCATGTGGGTCAGAAAGACTCTTTTAGACGATTTGTCATTCAGTATCATTGCAGACTCTTGAGCGATGGAACCCTTATGGTGCAAGTTCTCTTGATGATGAGCATTCTGCCATATATTTTTCTCCTCAGTGGAGCAGCAGGAGCATCGAAGAATATAGGCGGCCTCAGTCCTTACTTGACACCCCAGTATCTGGTGCCACTGGCCCTTGTTGCCTTCTTGATCGGTGTTTTCAATAGTTTTGGAGGTTTGACCAGTATCGGTATTTCGCTGGAGCGTGAAAACTTTGAGTACTTGAGATCGCTCCCTATTGATTTCAAGCGCTATCTCTTTATGAAGTTTTGGTTGCTCTATTTGGTGCAATCCATCCTTCCGGACCTTCTTTTGCTTGGCGTTTGTCTCTATTTTGGCGTGCATCCCTTGGCCATCCTTGCCATGTTGCTGATCTGGATTGTGACCACCATTCCGTTCTGCATTATAGACTATGTCAAAGATTTTCAAAATTTTAGCACCAATTGGACCAATATCACGGAGTTAATGACTCGTCATCGTGGGAATGCAGCCCTTCAGTCCATTCTCTTGATTGTCTTTCTCTTTGTGATGTTTCTCTTGATTATTGTCAGCTTCATTTGGACTTACCATTCCGTCAGCACTCTGCTGGCTGTGATCCTTTATAGTGTCCTGCTGCTAGTCGGAGTAGCAATCAGTTCTACCATCTACCGCAAAAAAATCCGCACTCTCTACCAAGAGATCGGAGAATAAAAAGAGAGAGTGGGACAGAAATCGGTCATTCGTTAGAATTCGATTTCGTCGTCCCACCTCCGCACAGTTGAGTAGGGCTGTAAAAGCTGATGAAATCAGCGTAGTAGAGCCCACTCAACCACTGCGTCTTGCTCGACAATCCAAAAACAATAAAGAGGCTAGGACTTTTGTCCTAGCCTCTTTTTAGTGATAACTTAGATTTCATAGCCCATGAGGAGTCCGCCTTCTTCGGCGTAGAAACTACAAAGTCCAGAAGTAGGAAGGACTTCGATGTTTGCACGGGCAAATTTTTCACGAACCAATGCAGAGAATTGCTCGATAAATTTTTCATTGTTGCGGTGGGCGATGGTAATATGCCCGCCATTATAGCCTGCCTTGATTAATTCATCAAAAGCAGCCTTGATCGCTTTCTTTTGGCCCCGTGCTTTTTGAAGCAACTCGAGGGTACCCGTCTTACTAGCTTCCCCAACCATACGGATATTGAGGAGCCCGACAACCGTTCCAATCAATTTGCTGAGACGCCCATTTTTGACCAGATTATCAACCTTGGCCAAAACAAAGAGCAACTTGGTTTTTTCTTGATATTTGGTGATAACTTCGACCACTTGATCAAAATCGAGACCTTCAGCGACCAACTGATTGAGCTTGCGAACGATTAGGTCCACCTCGCCCCCAGCTGACAAGCTATTAATGACGTGAATATTGGTATTCGGATGCTCTTCCAGATAAATTTTCTTGGCCACCTCAGCACTATTGTAACTACCAGAAAGGGTCCCTGTGATGGTAACAACGAAGATATTATCCGCCCCTTCAAAAGACTTCATATAATCATCCGGACTTGGGCAGGCAGACTTAGATGCAGTCGCAGTCGCATACATCTCCTCCATCATCTGATCAATATTAAGTTGGGCATCATCTGTATAGATGGTATCACCCACTTGGATGGTCAGTGGGACACTGACAAACTCCGTATCTGGTGCCAGGTTGTCCAAAGAGCGGTAGTCACAGCCTGAATCCGCAATAATTTTCCATTTCATCAGTTCATACCTCATAATTGTATAAAAATGTACATTGACAAGTAGATTGTCTTCTTTTACAATTATATCATGAAGTGCAATGCTATCCAAGCAGATATCATCAGGTGAGACAGATAGAAAG
The DNA here is from genome assembly GCF_001837905.1 of Streptococcus sp. HMSC076C09. Taxonomy (NCBI): domain Bacteria; kingdom Bacillati; phylum Bacillota; class Bacilli; order Lactobacillales; family Streptococcaceae; genus Streptococcus; species Streptococcus sp. HMSC076C09. The sequence continues at coordinate 280,169 of NZ_KV834651.1, read as the reverse complement.
TAAATGTTATGGCAGAAAGAAAAATATCCGAGAAATCCTTGGAAAATCTCAAACGATTTAACCAAGAAAACAATGCGATTACACGAGAATCCATCGAAATCTCTCTCCTGCAACTATTGGAGAAAAAAGATCTGAAAAAGATCACCATCTCTGAGCTGGTTCAGCGTGCTGGGGTCTCTCGCGCGGCCTTTTACCGCAATTATGGATCAAAAGAAGAGATTCTAGAGTCTATCTTTCAATCTAGTATCGCAAAGATTACCAAGTCTTTAGATGGCTACAACCTCAAGACAGATCTCTACCAAGTCTGGGTCTATCTTTTTAAGGAAGTTAAGAAAGAAGCTAAGATTATCAGCCTGGCCATTGATTACAATTTTGAGCGACTCTTGACCAAGGCAGTCTATGACTTTTTAGAGAAACGAAATGGCAGCTCCTCAAATGGCGCTGGCAGCTACCTCAATTCTTTCTGGAGCTCAGCTATTGTCTCTGTCATCTCCAAGTGGATCAAGGATGGCATGAAGATCCCAGCTGAAAAAATCGCTACGTTAGGTCTCCCCCTCTTTCCACAAAAGAAGAAGTAAGAACCACCGAGAGGTGGTTTTAAAGTAAACTGCGCCTCTCCATAACTAGTTCAAATGAATAGATAAAACTGAGCACAGATTGAACAAAGGACAAGAACGATGATCGAAGAACGAATTTTTGCTGCTAAGCAGTATGTGAAAACCTTATTTGCTGATCGATCGGATGGTCATGATGTAGAGCATACCCTCCGCGTCTATAGCAATGCTATGAGAATCGCACAAGCAGAAGGTCCATGTGATCTGGAGATAGTGGGCTTGTCTGCTCTTCTTCACGATACTGATGATGATAAATTGTTTCAAACGGAGAATAATGCGAATGCTCGTAAGTTTCTAGAAGAGATTGGTACTCCCAAAAACCAAATCGACCAGATTTGTCGGGTCATCAATGCTGTTTCTTTCAGCAAAAATCGTGGTAAACATCCAGAAACCATAGAAGGAAAGATTGTCCAGGATGCAGATCGGCTGGATGCGATAGGAGCTGTAGGAATTGCGCGAACTTTTTCCTATGGTGGCCACAAAGGGAGACCCCTTACTGATACCGTCCAACATTTCCATGACAAGTTGCTCCTCTTAAAAGATGAAATGAACACGGAGACTGCCAAACAAATAGCAGAAAGTCGCCATCAATTTTTAATCACCTTTCTAAATGAACTAGAGAAGGAACTCTAACAAGAACCCCTGTCTGAAATGATTTCAGACAGGGGTCTTTCTTTATTCTTGGATCATGGCTAGGAGATCCTCTCCTGTAGTGGTTGGAAGGATCCGAACTCGTTTGAGGGCATAGAGGCCATCAGCGGAGCTGGCGAGTCCATTTTTAGTGGTGAGGCCTAGTTTGTAGTCGGCTTTCTTGGCTTGGTCGATCGTGACCTGGCTGTAGCGACCAGATGGGTAGACGATAACGCTGGTATTTTGATCCAGCACCTTATCCAGCAGGCGTTTAGAAGCGACCAGCTCATTCTTTTGGGTCTCAAGACTGGAATTGGCTAGGTCTGGATGATTGACCGTATGGCTTTCAAAGGTCAAGCCAGATTTTTTCATCTCTTTGATTTGGTCAAAGGTCAGGACATTTTCTTTTTCTTTTTGTGTAAAGTCCGTGATGATATTGTTAGTGGCGGTCATCTTATATTTTTTGAGAAGCGGATAGACGATAGTATAGAAATCTTCGACGCCATCATCAAAGGTTAGCCAGACAAATTTCTTTCCTTTTGGGACTTCATTCTTGGCGAGGATGCGATAGGCTTCCTCAGGTGTCAGGGTGTAGTAACCCGCTTTTTTCAGGGCCTTTAGTTGGCTTTCAAAGGTCTCTGGATCGACAATCAGATTGGCATTGGCAGCTTCGGACTCGGCCATATTGTGCACGGAGTGGTACATGAGGATGGGCAGTTTGACCGGCTTTTTCACCCGAGTCCACTCGATAGAGGAACTGTGTTCATCTAGCGAGCGCGTCATGGCAGTGCCACTGGTATTCCCGTCACTCGGCTGAGTGATCCGTTTGATCAGAAGAAAGCTACAAATAAAGATACAGACCAGTAGGAGGGCATTGATTCCAAGTAGGGCTTTGATTTTTTTAGGTACTCTTCGTTTACTCATAGTGTCACCGTTTTCATTATTTTCTTTATTGTACCACAAATTCTATGTTCTTTTCCAGAACTTGCTACAGGCAGAGCCTGTCATGAAAATTCAGAATTTTTAAGGCAATTGGCTGTCAAACGCTCAAGTTTTTGTTATAATGGAGCTACTATAGAAAATTCAAGGAGTCAATAGGATGTCTGTTAAGATTGCCTTACTAGGATTTGGTACTGTTGCAAGTGGCGTACCATTTTTATTAAAAGAAAACCATGAAAAAATCACTCAGGCAGCTCAAGATGAAATCGAGATCGCTAAGGTCTTGGTTCGAGATGATGCGGAGAAGGAAAAATTGCAAGCTGCTGGTCATAACTACAACTTTGTGACCAATGTCGATGAGATCATTGAAGACAAGGACATTGCCATCGTGGTCGAATTGATGGGTCGTATCGAGCCAGCTAAGACCTTTATCACCCGTGCGCTGGAAGCAGGGAAGCACGTAGTCTCTGCTAACAAAGATCTTCTTGCCGTTCATGGAAGTGAGTTGCTAGAGATTGCAAAAAAACACCAAGTGGCCCTTTATTATGAAGCTGCCGTAGCTGGTGGGATCCCAATCCTTCGGACCTTGGTGAATTCCCTTGCTTCCGACAAGGTGACCAAAGTGCTCGGTGTGGTCAATGGAACATCAAACTTCATGATGACCAAAATGGTCGAAGAAGGCTGGACTTATGAAGATGCTTTAGCAGAAGCGCAACGTCTTGGTTACGCTGAAAGTGATCCAACCAACGACGTTGAAGGAATCGATGCTGCCTACAAGATGGTGATCTTGAGTCAATTTGCCTTTGGGATGAATATCCAATTTGAACAAGTAGGTCACAAAGGAATCAGCCAAATCACTCCTCAAGATGTATCGGTTGCTCAAAGCCTTGGATATGTTATCAAGCTTGTCGGCTCCATCGTTGAAACAGAGTCAGGGATCGCAGCAGAAGTAACACCAACCTTCCTTCCAAAACAACATCCACTCGCAGGAGTGAATGATGTCATGAATGCGGTCTATGTGGAATCCATCGGTATTGGTGAGTCTATGTACTACGGACCAGGTGCTGGTCAAAAACCAACTGCGACAAGTGTCGTAGCCGACCTCGTTCGCATTGTCCGTCGACTAAAAGAAGGAACAATCGGTAAAGCCTTCAATGAATACAGTCGCCCTCTTCAATTGGCTAAGCCAGAAGACGTGAAGAACAATTATTACTTCTCAATCAAAGCACCAGATGCGACTGGTCAAATCTTGCGTCTTGCGGAAATCTTTAATGCAGAAGGAGCTTCCTTCAAGCAAATCCTTCAAGAAGACTCAGATGGTCACTATGCAAGTGTTGTCATCATTACTCACCAAGTTAACCAAACTCAATTCAAGAACTTGGTTGAAAAATTGGATTCAGAGGCGAATTTCGAACTCTTGAATACCTTTAAAGTCTTGGGAGAATAAGCATGAAAATTATTGTTCCAGCAACCAGTGCCAATGTAGGGCCAGGATTTGATTCGGTTGGGATTGCCGTGACTCGCTATTTGACCATTGAAGTCCTTGAACCAGCTGATGCTTGGTTCATTGAGCATGATCTTGGAGCAGGGATTCCGACAGATGAGAAAAACCTTTTGCTCTCAACAGCTCTTTCTATCTCAACTGATATGCAACCCCATCGGATCAAGATGACTAGTGAAGTGCCTTTGGCGCGTGGTCTTGGATCTTCTAGCTCGGTCATTGTAGCAGGGATTGAATTGGCCAACCAATTAGCCAACCTCCAGCTATCAGATGCTGAGAAATTACGCATCGCGACCGAGATCGAAGGGCATCCGGATAATGTAGCTCCAGCTATCTTTGGGAATATGGTCATTGCGAGCTATATCGGTGAGGATGTCCAATATGTCACGGCTGACTTCCCAAGCTGTGACCTTGTGGCCTTTGTACCGAGCTACCAATTGAAGACCAGCGATAGCCGCAATGTCCTACCGAAAGAATGGTCTTATAAGGAAGCTGTTGCAGCTAGTAGTGTAGCCAATGTGGCCATCGCGGCTCTTCTCAAGGGAGATTTGGAGACGGCTGGTCGCTCCATTGAGTTAGATCATTTCCACGAGCGCTATCGTCAATCCTTGGTCAAAGAATTCCCTCAGGTAAAAGAAGTTGCGCATCAACACGATGCTTATGCCACCTATCTTTCAGGAGCAGGCCCAACGATCATGAACCTTTTGGCACCAGAGCATGTCGCATCCTTTGTAGCAGCTCTCGCAGCACTTGGGCTAGATGGTCAGATTTTCCAACTTAAAATCGACACATTTGGCGTTCGTGTCGAGAAATAAGACTGAATGTAACACAATTGAAAAAAGGATGTATACTTTTGTATATGTCCTTTTTGCTTCTCCTATGGTAGAATGGAAACTGTATGGGGAAAAGCTCAAGCTTTCCCGAAAATCTAGGGGGAAACATGAAACCAGAATATTTATATAGTATTGCTACCGATCTTGGACTGCAATTTGATGGCGAAGCCCGTGTGATGTATGGAGAGCGTGAAGGCTTCTTGTTAGTCATTGAAGGCGCTCAAACCAAGAATGTATTTACCATTTCACTCAGTGTGAAACAAGGTTCCGAAGGAGACTTGATCGAAGAAAGTGAAATTCTTTGGAATGAATTGAAAGAACAATCAAAAGCCATTAATGCCATCTCTTCTGATGGTTACTTGACCTCGATCGTAGTCAAAGGTGGAATGACCAAAGGGAAGGCTGTCGAAACCTTATGGACAGCTATCCAAGATATTGTTGATTTCTTGCTCAACCACCAATTTGTGCAAGTGAATGCGCAAACGGGTGAGGAAGGGCCAATCGGTCTGTATCAAATTGGAGATGCGATCTTTTTAATCGACGATGAAACCTTTAGAGCCTACCAAGCCGAAGTGCAAGATACAGTTGAGGCTTATGAAGCGCGGGAAGAAAACTTCCTTTTAGGGATTGTAGGGGCTGTGATCGGTGTAATCATCGGTGGAGCAGTTGCCCTCTTGGTAGCGCGTCTTGGCTATGTATCTGTTTTAGCAGGGGCTGCCCTCGGTTATTGTACTATCAAAGGTTATGAGATTCTTGGTAAGAAATTGACTAAAAAAGGTGTGGTAGTTTCAGCTATTTTGATGGTCTTGACCGTCTTTTTGGTCAACCAATTAGATTATACTTTGGCGCTTATGAGTGAACTGGATTTGCCATTTGATATGTCCTGGACGCTTCTCAATGAAGCGACATTTTCAGGGGACGTCCCAGATAAATTTTACTTGAATCTAGGCTTGCTAGCTGTCTTTACTCTTGGTGGTGCTTGGATTTCGGTCAAATCAGCTCTGGATGGACAAAAGAATCGTGCTATCGCACGTAAAATTGCATAATAAATGGTAAAAGGAAGGCCTGAATATTATAGGTCTTCTTTTGTTTTTTAGGGTCGAAAAATAGTCAAAAATTTGGTATAATAGTTTGTATTTTTATAGAGAGAGAACAGACAGAAAGATGAATGAAAAAATGAATCAAATTCTTGAAGGGATTGATATCCGTTTTCAAGAACCATTAAAACATTATACCTATACAAAGGTCGGTGGGAATGCTGAATTTTTAGCCTTCCCTCGCAACCAATACGAATTAAAACGCATCGTCCAATTTGCCAACCAAGAGCAAATTCCATGGATGGTCCTGGGCAATGCGTCCAATATCATTGTCCGTGATGGGGGCATTCCGGGATTTGTCATTATGTTTGATCGCTTGCGAGATATCAGTGTGGATGGTTATGTGATCGAAGCAGAGGCAGGAGCTAAACTCATCGACACCACTCATGTGGCATTGCACCATAGTTTGAAAGGCTTCGAGTTTGCTAGTGGCATTCCAGGCAGTGTCGGTGGTGCTGTCTTTATGAATGCGGGAGCCTATGGGGGAGAAATCGCTCATGTCCTAGTATCCTGTAAGGTCTTGACCAAAGACGGGGAGATCGAAACTCTGTCAGCGAGTGAACTAGCTTTCGGTTACCGTCATTCTAAGATTCAAGAGACAGGTGCTGTCGTCATCTCTGCCAAATTTGCTTTGTCACCAGGCAATCACGAGCAAATCAAACAGGAGATGGATCGGTTGACCCATCTTCGTCAGTTGAAACAACCCCTTGAATACCCTTCTTGTGGATCTGTCTTTAAGCGTCCTGTCGGTCATTTTGCAGGTCAATTGATCAGCGAAGCAGGTCTGAAAGGCTATCGAATTGGTGGTGTGGAAGTTTCTGAAAAGCATGCTGGCTTTATGGTCAATGTCGACAATGGAACAGCTAAGGACTACGAAGACCTGATCGCCCATGTTATTGAGGCAGTAGAAGCTCACTCAGGCGTCCGTTTAGAACCAGAAGTTCGTATTATCGGTCAAGCCTAAGAACGTTAGTATTGAAGAACAATTGATAGTGTAAACATCGATAGCATCAGTCGGAAAGGGGGTGAGTGCCTATCGATACCGTAAATAGGTGGGGCAGTCTAATAAGTCCCCGAGAGGTATTGGTGGTCTGACAGGTCTTCCTGTCAGCCGCTGCGTTTTCGTTTGAAAAGCAGTTTGGTAATCGTAGTAAAGAAGGAATTTATGTGAATTGAAAAAACCAATTATTGAGTTTAAAAATGTAACAAAGGTCTTTGAAGATAGCGGAACCGTTGTCCTAAAGGATATCAATTTTGAATTGGAAGAAGGGAAGTTCTATACCCTGCTCGGTGCATCTGGATCAGGAAAATCAACTATCCTTAATATTATTGCTGGTCTTTTGGATGCTAGCTCTGGAGATGTCTACCTTGATGGGGAACGGATCAATGATGTCCCTACCAACAAGCGGGATGTCCACACCGTCTTTCAGTCCTATGCCCTGTTTCCGCATATGACGGTCTTTGAAAATGTGGCTTTCCCCCTTCGTTTGAAAAAGCTGGACAAGGCTGAGATTGAACGCCGTGTTTCAGAAGTCTTGAAAATGGTCCAGTTAGCAGGATTTGAAAAACGTTCAATCCAAAAATTATCGGGTGGTCAACGTCAGCGGGTAGCTATTGCACGGGCTATTATCAATGAACCACGAGTGGTCCTTTTAGATGAGCCTTTGTCTGCACTTGACTTGAAACTTCGGACAGACATGCAGTATGAGTTGCGGGAATTGCAACAACGTTTGGGGATTACCTTTGTCTTTGTTACCCATGATCAAGAAGAAGCCCTTGCCATGAGTGACTGGATCTTTGTCATGAATGAAGGAGAGATCGTCCAATCTGGTACTCCCGTGGATATCTATGATGAACCGATCAACCACTTTGTAGCGACTTTTATCGGGGAGTCTAACATTTTAGATGGTCGCATGATAGAGGACTACTTGGTTGAGTTCAATGGCAAACGCTTTGAAGCCGTCGATGGGGGAATGCGTCCAAACGAACCAGTTGAAGTCGTCATTCGTCCTGAAGACTTGCAAATCACCCTTCCTGAAGAAGGCAAGCTCCAAGTAAAGGTGGACACCCAGCTCTTCCGTGGTGTGCATTACGAGATCATCGCCTATGATGATTTGGGAAATGAGTGGATGATTCACTCCACTCGTAAGGCCATCGTGGGAGAAGTCATCGGGCTAGACTTTGAACCAGAAGATATCCACGTTATGCGTCTCAATGAAACCGAAGAAGAATTCGATGCGCGGATCGAAGAGTACGTTGAAGTAGAAGAGCAAGAAGCTGGTTTGATTAATGCCATTGAGGAGGAAAGAGATGAAGAAAACAACCTCTAATCTATTTATCCTCCCCTATTTCTTGTGGATTTTTCTCTTTGTCTTGGCTCCTGTAGTCATGATCATCTTTCAATCGTTTTTTAACGTTGAAGGGCAGTTTTCACTTGAAAACTACAATGAGTTCTTCACTTCGCAAAATCTGACCTATTTAAAGATGAGCTTTAATTCGGTCCTTTATGCCGGAATCGTCACCCTGGTGACGCTCTTGATCTCCTACCCGACTGCTTACTTTTTGACGCTGCTCAAACACCGGCAGTTGTGGTTAATGTTGATCGTCTTGCCAACCTGGGTCAATCTCTTGCTCAAGGCCTATGCCTTTATCGGAATCTTTGGGCAAAACGGCTCCATCAATAGCTTTTTAAGCTTTCTCGGAGTCGCTCCCCAGCAGATCCTCTTTACCGATTTCTCCTTTATCTTTGTAGCTAGCTACATCGAGTTGCCTTTTATGATTTTGCCGATCTTTAATGTCTTAGATGACTTAGATCCAAATTTGATCAATGCCAGCTATGATTTGGGAGCCAATGGTTGGGATACCTTCCGTCATGTGGTCTTCCCCTTGTCCATGAATGGAGTCCGCTCAGGTGTACAATCTGTCTTTATTCCTAGTCTGAGTCTCTTCATGTTGACACGGATGATCGGTGGAAACCGGGTCATTACTTTGGGGACTGCGATTGAACAGCACTTCCTAACAACACAAAACTGGGGAATGGGTTCTACCATCGGAGTTGTTCTGATCCTTGCCATGCTCTTTACCATGTGGGCAACTAGAGAAAGGAGAGAACGATGAAAAAAGTATCTCATTTCTATCTAGGCTTCGTCTTTCTGATTCTCTATCTTCCCATCTTCTATTTGATCTTTTATGCCTTCAATAAAGGGGGAGATATGAATGCCTTCACAGGCTTCACACTTGAGCATTTCAATGAATTGTTCGCAGATAGTCGCCTGATGCTGATCTTATCAGAGACCTTCCTCTTGGCCTTCTTGTCAGCCTTGATTGCGACGGTGATCGGAACCTTTGGAGCCATTTATATTTACCAATCCAAGAAAAAGTTAGAAGGTCCTTTGCTTTCCATCAACAACATTCTCATGGTAGCGCCAGACGTTATGATCGGGGCCAGCTTCTTGATTCTCTTTACGACGGTGAAGTACCAGCTAGGTTTCCTATCTGTTCTGGCTAGCCACGTGGCCTTCTCGATTCCCATTGTGGTCTTGATGGTCTTGCCACGACTCAAGGAAATGAACCGGGATATGGTCAATGCTGCCTATGACCTGGGAGCTACTCAAGTGCAAATGCTCAAAGAGATCATGTTGCCGTATCTGACACCAGCCATTATCGCCGGTTACTTTATGGCCTTTACCTATTCTCTTGATGACTTTGCCGTGACCTTCTTTGTAACCGGAAATGGCTTTACAACCTTGTCTGTAGAGATCTACTCACGTGCGCGTCAAGGAATTTCCCTCAGTATCAATGCCTTGTCCGCCCTTGTCTTTCTCTTTAGTGTGCTTTTGGTCATCGGTTATTACTTTATTACCCGTGAAAAGGAGGAAGCAGCATGAAAAAACTTTATTCATTCCTAACTGGGATTGTCCTTGTCATTCTGGTCCTCTGGGGAATTAGCCACCAGATCGAAGCCAGCATGAATACCAAGAATAGTGACAAGCTGGTCATCTACAACTGGGGAGATTATATCGATCCGGAATTGCTCAAGGAATTTACAAAAGAGACAGGGATTCAGGTGCAATATGATACCTTTGATTCCAACGAGGCCATGTACACTAAGATCAAGCAAGGTGGAACCACTTACGATATTGCGATTCCTAGTGAATACATGATTGCTAAGATGATGGATGAGCATCTGGTTGAAAAGTTGGACCAATCCAAGATCAAAGGGATGGAAAATATCGATCCAAAACTCTTGAACCAATCGTTTGATCCAGGCAATCAATATTCAGTACCGTATTTCTGGGGGACCTTGGGAATCGTCTACAATACCAAGATGGTTAAAAATGCTCCTGAACATTGGTCAGATCTCTGGCGTGAAGAGTACAGAAATGACATCATGATGTACGATGGTGCGCGTGAGGTCATGGGAATTGGTCTCAATACCTTGGGCTATAGCCTCAATGAAAAGGATCCAAAGAAATTGCAAGAGGCAGTAGATAAACTCTACACCTTGACGCCAAACATCAAAGCTTTGGTGGCCGATGAGATGAAAGGCTATATGATCCAAAACAATGCGGCTATTGGGGTTACCTTCTCAGGAGAGGCTAGCCAAATGCTCGAAGCCAATAAGGATCTTCGCTATGTCGTCCCAACTGAAGCCAGCAACCTTTGGTTTGATAACATTGTCATTCCAAAAACCGTGAAAAATAAAGAAGCAGCATATGCCTTTATTAACTTCATGCTTCGTCCTAAAAATGCTTTGAAAAATGCTCTTTATGTCGGCTACTCAACGCCAAATAAAAAAGCCAAAGCCATGTTGCCAAAAGAAATCCAAGATGACCAATCCTTCTATCCAAGCGATGAAACACTGGACCATTTGGAAGTCTATCAACAATTAGGCAAGAAGTTGCTTGGAGTCTATAACGATCTTTACCTTCAGGTCAAGATGTATCGAAAATAACACAAAAGGAACCTCCAGGTTCCTTTTTGATTACCTTTAAAAAGCTCTAACTAGTGACTTAGATTGAGATTCAAATGAAAGATGCTATAATAGTAAGGAAAGTGACCGCCTATTTAGTCATGAAAGGAAGGATTGGAGAAAAAAAATGAAGAGACGAGTGGAATTATTTTTAATCATCCTGTTACCGATTCTAGGACTGGTTTTTCTTGGAGGAAAAATCATGACCCTGACCAAAAGGCCGGAGCAGAAGATAACAAGCACTTCTTCAAAGAAAGTTGTACAAAAATCAAAGGAAGAAATAAAAAAAGAGCAAATCGCTTATCTAAAAGAGCACGAGCAAGAAATCGTCGATTTTGTGAAATCCCAAAATCCAAAAGTCGAATCCGTTCAGGTTAATTGGAACAGTATGCAAATTGAAGAGTCTGGGAATGGAACGCCTCAGGGTGGTGGATACAATTTATCTATTTCTGGTAAAATTAATCAATTAGAAAACACAAAATTCTCCGTTGATTTTTACCTAGAAGATCAAAATAGCATACCAACTATCAAAAAAATGGGGATGCTAAATGATATCTATATCGAGGAAAATGGTGGCTGGAAAATTTTTTCCTAAGTAAATAGAAGTATTAGTGTTATTAGGAAACATGAAAAGTAAAATGAATTGTACACTTAAGTTAATATCTTTAATGCTAATTTTCACAATTATTGGAGGTTGTAGTGTAAAGCAAAAAGCTCATACGAAACAAGCACAAACTGCAACCTCTTCCTCCACCAAAGAGGATACAGCAACTGTTACTCAAAGGCAAGTCGACTTTTTAAAAAAACACGAGTCCGAAATTACGAACTACATAAAGTCGAATGATCCAGAAGTTGTTCAAGTCAAGTATGACTGGGATAGTGTGAAAGTAGGAGATAGTGGTGCTTTTACGAAATCTGGATTTGACATCCGTTTAAAGGTCTATGGGGCAAATGATAAGGAACTAAATGGCTATTCATTTTTTATTGTCCCAAAACCAAATGTTGAGAATCCAAGTTCAATTGATTCAATTTCTGGTTCGAATTTTCCTTGATAAAATCAATAGATCATTCTATCTATTAAGAGGGAAAAATTTGAGCTATGAGCCCATAATAGCTCAGGGAATGACGGGTGGACATTTTAAAGAATAATCTGTACAGAATGATAGGAGAACTTATGAAAAGTCGAAAAATCATGATTATAGTTGCTTCAATTATAGCGCTCCTAAGTATAGGTGGATGTACCGTGAAGCATAAAGATGATACCAAACAAGGAAAAACGATTGCTGCTTCATCAATCAAAGAAGACAAAGAAGCCATTAAACAAAAGCAGCTCGCTCACCTCAAAGAGCATGAAAAAGAAATTGTTGATTTTGTGAAAGCCCAAAGTCCGAAAATAGAATCCGTTCAAATATATTGGGATGAAACTCAGTGCGGAGTAGCAGGGAATGGAACACCTCAAGGTGGTGACGAAATGATTCTCATTTTTGGTGGATTTAATCAAAATCCTGAATCGAGTTGGCGAGTTGATGTAGTCGTGGAAGATGGAAAAATTAATTTAAAAATGATGTCTTTGGGCCAATCCTTAAGGATAGGTGGAAGAATTTTCGAATAAATAAGTTGATAGATAAATTCGAAGTGAGTAGATTGGAGAGAATTAAATGAAGAGACAAATGGAACTATTTTTGATCATTTTGTTACCGATCCTAGGACTGGTTTTTCTTGGAGGAAAAATTATGACCCTGGCCAAAAGACCCGAACAGAAGATAACGACCTCATCTTCAAAGAAAGTCGTACAAAAACCAGAAGGAGACATAAAAAAAGAACAACTGGACTACCTAAAAGAACACGAACAGAAGGTTATTGATTTAGTCAAAGCACAAAATTCAAAAGTTGAATCCGTTCAGATTGATTGGGATCAGACACAATGGGGTGATGGTGGACTGACAACTCCTGAATATTATATGAATGTTTTTGGACGTATAAATAATATTGAAGAATCGGGTTGGGGAGTAGATATCCCAATTAATGATGACAATACATTGAATCTAGATGAGATGTATATAGGATCCGACATTAACATAGGGGGAAGATTATTTGAGTAATTTGAACTTAAAATGATAGGAAAAAACGTGCTATGTGTAAGTAATAGACCATTAGTCTAGATCGTAACCAACGTCATAACTCTTTAATTTAAAACTTTGATAATCAAAAGTAAAGAATTAATTAACTCATGTTTTAAAAAGCTCTATGTAGTGAGATAACTTGATTTTCAAACTATAAATGCTATAATAATTAAAATAATATTCATCTAGTTTTCAATCTTAGAATAGAAAATAGCAGATAAATAGTATGAGTTGAACAAATGACTATTACAATGAGTTTGTTAAGAGAAATGACAGGTGGAAATTTTAGAGAATAATCTGTACAGAATGATAGGAGGACTCATGAAAAGTCGAAAAATCATGATAATAGTTGCTTCAATTGCAGTGTTGCTAAGTATAGGAGGATGTACCGTGAAACATAAAGATGATACAAAACAAGGAAAAACGATTGCTGCTTCATCTACGAAAGACCTAAAGGAAGATGAAGAAACTATAAAGAAAAAACAACTGGACTATCTAAAAGAACACGAACAGGAGATTGTTGATTTAGTCAAAGCACAAAATTCAAAAGTTGAATCCGTTCAGATTGATTGGGATCAGACACAATGGGGTGATGGTGGACTGACAACTCCTGAATATTATATGAATGTTTTTGGACGTATAAATAATATTGAAGAATCGGGTTGGGGAGTAGATATCCCAATTAATGAGGATAATACATTAAATTTAGATGAGATGTATGTAGGATCCTACATTAGAGTAGGGGGGAAATTATTTGACTAATTGAAATTTAAAAAGTTTTGATAATCTATATGCTTCATTAGCAGAATCAGCTTACAGAGATAGACCAAATAAGTTTCCATATGAACAATTGGATCCGGAAAGTCGAAAAAAATTTGATTCAGGGAAATCCATTGAATTTAATTTCTCCATAGATGCAAAAGATAAGGATGGACAGATAACTAAAGGTGGCGGTACGGATCTACCGAATGGTGGCAATGTTTATCTTCAACCGGATAATAAAAAGTTGTTAGAGGATGAAGAAACTGGATACCACGCTTATTATGTCACAGATACTGATACGATCAACGCGAATACGCACCAGACTTATTTTTCGATTCGTGGAAGTGATGGTTTTGGAATTAATTTACCACAAATCAAAAAAGGTAATTTTAAGGAATTTAACTATCAAGATTGGATCAATAATGATGCTGCTTTTGCACTTACGGATGCGATTGTTCCCCAAGCACAATATGCTACAAAAGGGATGAAAGCAAAGATCACTGAATTAGAAGAAAAAGCTGCCCCGGATGCTAAAATGGATGTAACGGCTCATTCGCTTGGAACAATGGTATCCGTACAAGGTTTGGCAGGATTATCTGAATCAGAATTGAATCACGTTGGAAAAGCAGTTCTTTTTGATGGCCCAGATACAACAGCGAGTTTAAAAAAAGCTGGGTATAGTGATGAAAAACTGAAATTATTGGATAAAAAAATTGTTTATTATGTCAATCCTTTTGACCCAGTTAGCATGCTCAATCGGGATAAACCATGGGATCAACAACTTGGTCAAGTTAATGTAGTTGTCCCAATTAAGTATACTAGTATGATGGACAAGTATTCTTCTCACGATTTTGGTGCCTATCAAATAGACAGTTATGGGAATATCCTAACGGCATCGGAATCCTATCATCCAGAGTTGTTAGTTGCTGGCCAGAGACTTGCTAAGCTGAACAGAAGAACTATAGATAATCTGAAGAAGTATTTTCCTGAGGAAGCAATTGAACGCTTTGTGACAATGAAACCAGAGGTATTTCAAAAACTTGCTTCATTGTTACATGAAGCATTAAAAGATCCTTGGAATCATAAGACAGAAATTTATTTAATATTTCGTGACGGATTTGGTATTGGTATCACTGATGCCACGAAAATAATTGCTAATATACCTTCAATTGCTTCAGGACTTTCAGAATATTTACAAGAATATGCTAAAATTATAAAAGATGCCCAGAAAGCTTCTTTGGAATGGGATCGAAAAAATTTAGACCTCAAGAATCCCAATAATTTGCACAACAAAATTAAAAGTGCTGGGAGCTATGCGGAGCGAATCTTACTTCGCACAGAATTGTTATATGCAGCAGTTCAATTGGCAGATGCAGATATTGAGCAGAAGGTGTCAGAAACAGAGAAAATGATCACGACTGCGGAAGAAAACATAAAAATAGAGGTTGAATTATCTAGAAATGTTATTTTTGGATTGGGATGGGCATTGTCAGCAAGTGAAAGAGAAAGTTTAATGACTGACTTGACTTTTGAACATTTGTGGGATAGCGGAATTGCGGAGACCGATAAAAGTAATTTAAAGAACTACAAAGAAAAAATGAGTGGCTTCTCAAAGAGTATGATTCAATGTGCGCAGAAACTTGTAGAGGTTGATGAACAAGGCGCAGCTGATATTTTTGGATCCCTATCATAAAAGAAGGAGGAAACGATGCCAATAAGTTTACCGTTTATGAATGAAAAAATACTGGAAGGACTGAAAGCACAACAGAGATTGGCAATAAAAGCGGCTGTTGTAGTAGCAGTGAACACTATAAAGCTAAAGAATATATCTCTCCAAGCAAGACTGCATATAAAAGCAGAGGAATTAGAAAACTATGCAAAAAAGACTTACAGTGAAAATATCACAGATGGTCTTGAAGGACAAGCCGCAACTGCGGCAAAAAACTATTTGTCTAAAGTGAGCAAACCAGAACTTACTAGTCCGCTAAGAAATTGAGAATTGACAGAAGATGAAGGAAGATCTTTATAAATTAGAACTTGAATTTGATAGCAAAATGAAACAGTTAAAGAAAAAAGAGGAATCTCTTGAAGAAGATCTCTCTTATTTTCTACAGCAAACGGACCAGTTGAAAGAAGAAGTCTATCGCATGGCAGAAGGTGAGTTACCTGCAGAAGTTCATACTTATTTTTTCCAAATGGATGAAAATAGTGAACGATTTCGACGTGACGTCTTTGAACAATTGGATCAAATCCAGGAAGAGCGCTCAAAGCTCAAATGGGAGTATGACAATGAAATAGATGCATTCTATAAAAATCAGAAAAAGCTGGAATCGAAATCCAAAAAAAATCAGTAAGGTTGTGCTTACTGATTTTTTAGTTGGATCCAGATGATGCTGTATCTGCGCCACTGTCTGTTGCGGTGGAACCTTGATCTTGCGCTGCAGATGAACTAGTTTCTGTAGCAGATGAGTTATTGGTTTCTTTCTGAGAACTTGTCTCTGTATTGCTTGAATCGGTTTGCGTGTTGGTATTTGTGTTGGTATCTGTCGCGGTGGAGTCAGAACTTTTATCGTGAACCACGACGACGCTGGTGCTACTAGATGGTTTGTCTTCTGTCTTTTGATTGTCTTTATTGAGCAGGCTCATAATAGTAAAGGAAGTGACGATAATCCCTAAAAGACTAGCAATTGTAGCTACAACCGTTTGAAATACGGATAGGCCTTGTTTGACTTTTTCACCACGTGAGGGTCTAGAATCTGTAGTATCCTCAGGTTTTTGGTTTTTGTTGCTTCTTGAATATTGTGACATGTTCATTCTCTTTCTATCAAAAATTGTTTTTTAACACTTTCCTATTATAAGTCATTTTCTGAAAAATGTCTAAAAAGAACTGAATTTTATGGAGTGATTTTACTTCATCTCTCTTTATCAAATCCTTGTCCCAAGCGGTTAGAAATGATAAAATAGAAGCTACGTAAAAAGAAAGTGATGGATGCGTAGGACATGATTTATTTTGACAATTCAGCAACGACCAAACCTTATCCAGAGACCCTTGCGACCTATACAGAAGTAGCCACTCGGATCTGGGGCAACCCTTCTAGTTTGCACAATCTAGGTAGTCAAGCTACTCGTATTTTGGAAGCTTCTCGGAAACAAATTGCGGAGCTAATTGGCAAGAAAGCTGAGGAAATTTACTTCACGTCTGGTGGGACCGAAGGGGACAACTGGATCATCAAGGGTGTCGCTTTTGAGAAAGCTCCTTATGGCAAGCATATCATTGTCTCTGACATCGAGCATCCCGCTATCAAGGAGTCCGCTGCTTGGTTAAAGACGCAGGGATTCGAAGTGGATTATGCTCCAGTGGATGCGCGTGGCTTTGTCAAAGTGGATGCCTTGGCTAGTCTTCTCCGTCCAGATACGACCTTGGTCTCTGTCATGGCCGTCAACAATGAGATTGGCTCCATCCAGCCCATCCATGAAATTGCGGCTCTCCTTGAGGATCGCCCAACGATTAGTTTCCATGTCGATGCTGTTCAAGCTTTAGCCAAGGTAGCAACAGAAGTTTATCTACCAGAGCGCGTGGACTTTGCGACCTTCTCTAGTCACAAATTCCATGGTCTTCGTGGAGTTGGCTTTGTCTACATCAAAGAAGGCAAAAAGATCACCCCTATCTTAACCGGAGGTGGTCAAGAAAAAGAAATGCGCTCGACAACTGAGAATGTGGCAGGCATCGCAGCAACCGCAAAAGCCCTACGCTTAGCTATGGAAAACCAAGAAGCTTTTGCCAGTAAGACCCAGCAGATGAAAGAAGTGATCCGCAAAGAATTGGCCAACTATCCAGATGTCACTGTCTTTTCTGGTGAGGATCACTTTGCCCCTCACATCTTGACTTTCGGGATCAAGGGAGTTCGTGGTGAAGTAGTGGTCCATGCCTTTGAAGAGTTTGATATTTACATCTCGACCACCAGTGCCTGCTCGTCCAAGGCTGGAAAACCAGCTGGAACCTTGATTGCCATGGGAGTGGACAAGAGCATCGCTCAGACAGCAGTTCGCCTCAGTCTCGATCTTGAAAATGACATGAGCCAAGTCGAGCAATTCTTGACCAAGTTCAAACTGATTTACGAACAAACACGAAAAGTACGTTAATTTTAGAAGGAAATCAACATGACCTTAACCTATTCAGAAATTATGATTCGCTATGGAGAGCTTTCTACTAAAGGGAAGAACCGCATGCGTTTCATCAATAAACTTCGCAATAATATCCAAGATGTTTTATCTATTTATCCGGCTGTCAAAGTGACAGCGGACCGCGATCGGGCCCATGCTTATCTACATGGGACGGATTATGAGCCGGTGGCTGAATCCCTCAAGCAAGTTTTTGGAATCCAAAATTTTTCACCTGTTTACAAGATTGAAAAATCAGTACCAGCCTTAAAAGCGGCAGTGCAAGAGATTATGAAGGAGATATACAAGGACGGCTTGACCTTTAAAATCTCAAGTAAGCGAAGTGACCATACCTTTGAACTCGATAGCCGCGAACTCAATCAAACCTTGGGTGGTGCTGTCTTTGAAGCCATTCCAACCATTCAGGCTCAAATGAAAAAACCAGATATCAACTTGCAAGTTGAAATTCGAGAAGAAGCAGCCTACATCTCTTATGAAACCATTAAGGGAGCTGGTGGCCTTCCTGTTGGTACATCTGGCAAAGGGATGCTCATGCTATCTGGTGGGATCGACTCTCCAGTAGCTGGCTACTTAGCCTTGAAGCGTGGGGTGGATATCGAGGCCGTTCACTTTGCGAGCCCCCCTTATACCAGCCCAGGTGCCTTGAAAAAAGCCCATGACTTAACACGGAAGTTGACCAAGTTTGGAGGAAATATCCAATTTATCGAGGTGCCCTTCACAGAGATCCAAGAGGAAATCAAGGCAAAAGCGCCAGAAGCTTACCTCATGACCCTGACCCGTCGCTTTATGATGCGCATCACAGATCGAATTCGCGAGGTTCGCGGTGGTTTGGTCATTATCAATGGTGAAAGCTTAGGACAAGTGGCTAGTCAAACCTTAGAGAGTATGCAGGCCATCAATGCGGTAACCAATACACCAGTTATCCGTCCGGTGGTGACCATGGACAAGTTGGAAATCATCGATATTGCCCAAGCCATCGATACTTTTGAAATCTCTATCCAACCGTTTGAAGACTGTTGTACCATCTTTGCACCAGATCGTCCAAAGACGAATCCGAAACTCAAAAATGCAGAGCAGTATGAGCAACGGTTGGATGTGGAAGCCTTAGTTGAGCGAGCTGTAGCAGGCATCATCGTAACAGAGATTACTCCAAAAGTGGAGAAAGACGAGGTCGATGACCTGATTGAGGATTTGCTATAGGAGAGACTGGGCGTATCCAGCCTCTTTTTCTAACCAACTTAAAGGAGACAAGATGAAAAAAATTATCGTATTAATGACAAGTTTGCTTCTGTTGACAGGCTGTGTCAAAGTATCGTTTACTGGCCCGAAAAAAGAAGAGAAGACTAGCCAATCAAGCAATAGAAAAAAAGAACCCCTCACATTTGTCAGGGCCGAGCAGTATAAAGACCAGGACAACGAAGTCTTGGAAGCGTCTGAGAAATTTATCAAGGAACATCCAACGCTTGGAGAAGCTGGAAAATTATTTGTCTTTTTTCCAGGATATACCTTTGGAAATGAGGAAAATCGCTTCGCCTTATTCTTTATTGTGAATCGTACCACCACAACCATCGATCGTGATGGATCCTTTGTCCTGAATTTGGAATATGATGGAGAGCCACTTTTTAAAGATGTCACAGTTGACTATGAAGTGAGCGAATCGGGTGTGTTAAAACCCAATACTGCTGCAGCGATTCCGATAAAAATTACTAAGGAACAAGAAGAAAAAATGAAGGGGATGAACGATTCGTCTAAAGCCAAAATGAGCTTTAATGACTTTAAATTTAAGGATAAGTAGATGAAGAAGTCGGACTGACAAGCGATCTTAAAATAAAAGATATAAAATAATCGCTTTTATAAAAGAAATTCGTTTTCAAAGCGCAAAAATACTTGTCTTTGTCTGATAGAAGTGATATACTAAGAGAGTTGACTATGCACATGCCTGTGCAACCGCTCGAACATCGTCGCTCATTTCCATGAGAGTAAGTGGTTCGTCCCACGATGCTAGGCGAGTCTTCACAAAAATACGGGGAAACCCAAAAATACATAGGAGGTGCATAATGAGCACATACGCAATCATTAAAACTGGCGGAAAACAAGTTAAAGTTGAAGTTGGTCAAGCTATCTACGTTGAAAAATTGAACGTCGAAGCTGGTCAAGAAGTTACATTTAACGAAGTTGTTCTTGTTGGTGGTGAAAACACTGTTGTCGGAACTCCACTTGTTTCAGGAGCTACTGTTGTTGGAACTGTTGAAAAACAAGGAAAACAAAAGAAAGTTGTTACTTACAAGTACAAACCTAAAAAAGGTAGCCACCGTAAACAAGGTCACCGTCAACCTTACACTAAAGTTGTCATCAACGCTATCAACGCTTAATTATTAGGAGAACACATGATACAAGCAGTCTTTGAACGAGCCGAAGATGGCGAGCTGAGGAGTGCAGAAATCACTGGGCACGCTGGAAGCGGTGAATATGGCTTTGATGTCGTGTGTGCATCGGTTTCGACTCTAGCCATTAACTTTGTCAACTCTGTTGAGAAATTTGCAGGCTACGAACCGGATCTAGAATTAAACGAAGAAGAAGGTGGCTTCCTTCGGGTCACAATCCCGACAGATATTCCACCACATCAAAGAGAAATGACCCAACTATTCTTTGAATCATTTTTCTTAGGGATGGCAAACTTATCGGAGAACTCTTCAGAGTTCGTCCAAACAAGAGTTATCACAGAAAACTAACATGGAGGAAAACAATTATGTTGAAATTGAATCTTGCTAACTTGCAACTTTTCGCCCACAAAAAAGGTGGAGGTTCTACATCAAACGGACGTGATTCACAAGCAAAACGTCTTGGAGCTAAAGCAGCTGATGGACAAACTGTAACAGGTGGATCTATCCTTTACCGTCAACGCGGTACACACATCTACCCAGGTGTGAACGTTGGACGTGGTGGAGACGATACTTTGTTCGCAAAAGTTGAAGGCGTAGTACGCTTCGAACGTAAAGGTCGCGATAAAAAACAAGTTTCTGTTTACCCAATCGCAAAATAAAAAGGTTCAGTGAACCTTTTTATCCCGAGCCTTGAAATATTAAGGTGAGGAAGCTAGAAATAGCATAAATCAAAGCTTTCCGGATTGACGGAAGGCTTTTTTCTTTTATTTATTCAAAAATATCGTGTTTACTCTTGTTAATATAATGTTTGAATTTGTGTTTTTTGAAAAATGTAGTATAATAGAGACAAATATAGTAGGAATGGAAGTAGTACCATGAAAGATAGCAGACATGTTGAAATTCTTCAGGAACTGGATCGAAAAAGTGTGGTATCGGTCAAAGAACTCAAGGAACTTTTTGGGGTGACAGATATGACCATTCGTCGCGATCTGATTGATCTTGAAAAACAAGGTCTTTTAGTTCGTGTACATGGTGGGGCCCACAAAAAAGTCAAAGATAGCTTATTAGAAGCTTCTCACAGTGAAAAAAATCTGATCAATATTGATGAGAAACGAAGCATTGCCAAAAAATGTGCAGACTTGATCGAAAATGGGGATACCGTCTTTATTGGCTCTGGTACAACAACAGACTTTATCGGAGATTATTTGGAAGGGAAAGAAATTAGCATCGTCACCAACTCCCTGCCTATTTTTGAGAAGCTCAAGGATTTCCCGAATTATGACTTGATATTAGTTGGTGGTCGCTACCGGGTAAAGACACAAACCTTTGTCGGTCAATTTGCCAATAAACTTTTGAAAGAAATCAAGGTTTCTAAGGCCTTCATCGGGGTCAATGGGATCGATGGGCATAGTGTCTCCACAGCCAATGAAGAAGAAGGAAATGGCAATGCCATTATTCTGAACAATGCGATAGAGAAATATGTGGTAGCTGATAACAGCAAGTTTGATAGTTATTCCTTCTACAGTTTCTATCGTGTGGAAGATCTAAATGCCATTATTACCGATGATAGTATTCCAAAGAAAATCAAAGACAAATACGCCTTGTATACGAAAATCATATAAAACAAAGTGAGGCTGGGACAAAAGTCCTAGCCTCTCAATTGT
>NZ_KV834651.1:223024-258368 GCF_001837905.1 Streptococcus sp. HMSC076C09 | reverse complement strand
CGAATTACCGATTTCTGTCCCACTCTCACTTTTTACTTTTTTAAGGATGTTAGAAAATGACGGTTAGGAAGCGCTTTAAAGATGAATATAAACAAAAATAAACAAAATACGACAAAAAATGATTGACAATCAATCAATATAGTGATATACTCTAACCATAAAATAAATAGTTAGATAAGGAGGTGGCAACAATGGGATTAAATCAACTCTTTAACAAAGATCTTGTATTTTGCCTACATGCCAAGGATCAAACAGATCTCTTTGAGCAGGTAGCAAGCTTATTGGAAGAGCGACAGATTGTGACACCAACCTATCGTTCCGCTTTGATTGAGCGTGAAAAGTCTTTCCCGACTGGATTAGACATGGAATTTCTTGGTAAAGACTTACCAAATGTGGCGATCCCGCACACAGACATTGTCCATAATCTCACTGAGAATGTGGTCGTGGTTCGTTTGGATCAACCCGTAACCTTCCATAATATGATTGCTCCAGATAAGGAAGTTCAAGTTTCGCTTTTATTCTTCATTATCAACAATTCAAGCTCTAGCCAAACCAATATTTTGGCCCAGCTGATGGATTTCTTTACATCCAATGGAAATCTCGAAGCTCTATCAAAATTAGATAGTGAAGATAAGCTTTATCAATACATTACGGAAACTATTTCCTAAAACATTCGTAAATATTTATAATGGAGGACATCCAAATGATTAAAATTTTAGCTGCCTGTGGTGCAGGTGTTAACTCTAGCCACCAAATTAAGAATGCGTTGGAAGAAGAGTTGTCAAACCGTGGTTATGATGTGCGTTGTGACGCTGTCATGGTCAAAGATGTCAATGAAGATTTGATTTCAGGTTATGATATCTTTACTCCAATTGCTGCAACTGATTTGGGATTTGATCCTGGTATTCCAGTGGTAGAAGCAGGACCAATTTTATTCCGTATTCCAGCGATGAGTGCGCCAGTCTTTGATAACATCGAAGCTGCCATTAAAGAACATGGATTAAGTTAATATTTTTTTAAACAAGTTTGTAAGCGTTATCCAATGATAAAATTGGGAACACTTTATGCCGTAAATTACAAAAAAATTATAAATCGGGAGGATTTATTATGAATGGCATTATTGATTTTGCCAATAAATTTTTCAAACCCATCCTAGACATGGGTGCTCCGATCATCATGTTGATCGTCTTGACTTTATTGGCTCTCTTGTTTGGAGTGAAATTCTCTAAAGCCCTTGAAGGTGGTATTAAACTTGCCATCGCCCTTACTGGTATCGGTGCCATCATCGGTATGTTGAATGGAGCTTTCTCAGCGTCTCTTGCAAAATTCGTTGAGAACACAGGTATTCAATTGAATATCACTGACGTTGGTTGGGCGCCTCTTGCGACCATCACTTGGGGGTCTGCCTGGACACTTTACTTCTTGTTGATTATGTTGATCGTCAACGTTATCATGCTTGCGATCAAGAAGACTGATACACTTGACGTCGATATCTTCGATATCTGGCACTTGTCTATCACTGGTCTTTTGATCAAATGGTATGCGGACAACAACGGTGTCAGCCAAGGTTTATCACTCTTCTTGGCAACTCTTGCAGTTGTCCTTGTAGGGATTATGAAAATCATCAACTCAGACTTGATGAAACCAACATTTGATGATTTGTTGAATGCACCAAGTTCATCACCTATGACTTCAACTCACATGAACTACATGATGAACCCAATCATCATGGTCTTGGATAAAATCTTTGACAAATTCTTCCCAGGTCTTGATAAATACGACTTCGACGCTGCTAAGTTGAACAAGAAGATCGGTTTCTGGGGATCTAAATTCTTTATCGGTTTCCTTCTTGGTATCGTCATCGGTATCATGGGTACTCCACATCCAGTAGCTGGTGTCCCAGATGCTGCCAAATGGGAATTGGTTATTAAAGGTTGGTTGAGCCTTGGTTTGACTGCCGGTGTCTGCTTGGAATTGTTCTCATTGATCGGTTCTTGGTTCATCGCAGCGGTAGAACCATTGTCACAAGGTATTACAAACGTTGCTACTAAACGTCTTCAAGGACGTAAATTCAACATCGGTTTGGACTGGCCATTTATCGCTGGTCGTGCTGAAATTTGGGCTTGTGCCAACGTACTTGCACCAATCATGTTGATCGAAGCAGTGCTTCTTTCTAAAGTCGGAAATGGTATCTTGCCACTTGCAGGTATCATCGCTATGGGTGTGACTCCAGCCTTGTTGGTTGTAACACGCGGTAAATTGATCCGTATGATCATCTTCGGAAGCCTTCTCTTGCCACTCTTCCTTCTTTCAGGAACATTGATTGCACCATTTGCAACTCAATTGGCTAAGAGTGTTGATGCCTTCCCTAAAGGGGTAGCTTCTACTCAATTGATCACTCACTCAACTCTTGAAGGACCAGTTGAAAAATTGCTCGGTTGGACAATCGGTAACGCAACAACTGGTGATATCAAAGCTATCCTTGGTGTAGTTGTCTTCTTGGCATTCTATATCGGAATCTTCGCTTGGTACAGAAAACAAATGATCAAACGTAACGAAGAATATGCTGCAAATGCAAAATAATCATCACATGTAGTTTGAAAACTGACACCATATCTTTTCTAGATATGGTGTTTTTATTTTAAAAAATGTTCGAAAATAAACAATTAAATGTTGACTTTCGTTCGAAATAGGTGTAATATAATATCAAAAGTAAGAAAATGTTTCTTTGTGAAAAATTAACAACAGGAATATTTGCTGAAACAAACAAAAGGAGGACAGGACATGTCTATTGTAATTGGTGCAGATGCTGCAGGATTAAGATTAAAAGATCTCGTGAAAGAGTTTCTTGTAAAAGAAAACTTCGATGTTGTAGATGTAACCGCTGAAGGTCAAGATTTTGTAGATGTGACACTTGCAGTTGCGAGCGAAGTGAACAAAAACGATCAAAATCTTGGAATCGTGATTGATGCTTATGGAGCTGGTCCATTTATGGTTGCGACTAAAATCAAAGGAATGGTGGCAGCAGAAGTTTCAGATGAACGTTCTGCTTATATGACACGTGGACACAACAATTCTCGAATGATTACCATGGGAGCTGAAATTGTTGGAGATGAATTGGCGAAAAACATTGCCAAAGGCTTCGTCAATGGTAAATACGACGGTGGCCGTCACCAAATCCGTGTTGATATGTTGAATAAGATGTGCTAATGAGAGGAGAATTCAAATGAGAATTGCAATTGGTTGTGATCACATTGTGACAAATGAAAAAATGGCTGTTTCTGATTTTTTGAAATCAAAAGGATACGAAGTGCTCGACTTTGGGACTTATGACCATACACGTACCCACTATCCAATCTTTGGTAAGAAAGTCGGTGAAGCCGTAGCAAGTGGCCAAGCAGATCTTGGAGTTTGTATCTGTGGTACTGGTGTTGGGATTAACAATGCGGTTAACAAAGTACCAGGTATCCGTTCTGCCTTGGTACGCGATATGACAACTGCTCTTTATGCAAAAGAAGAATTGAACGCAAATGTGATCGGGTTTGGTGGTAAAATTACGGGTGAATTGCTCATGTGCGATATCATTGAAGCATTCATTCACGCTGAATACAAACCAACTGAAGAAAATAAAAAATTGATCGCTAAGATCCAACATGTGGAAACCCATAATGCTCATCAAGCGGATGCTGATTTCTTTACAGAATTCCTTGAAAAATGGGACCGTGGTGAATACCACGACTAAGAGGTGACGTATGATATTAACGGTCACGCTGAACCCTTCGATTGATATTTCTTATCCTTTGGATGTACTCCAGTTGGATACAGTCAATCGTGTGGCTGAGGTGAGTAAGACAGCTGGTGGGAAAGGTCTCAATGTTACCCGTGTACTTTCTGAGATTAAGGATCCAGTGGCAGCGACTGGCCTACTTGGTGGTCGAACGGGGCAATTCATTCTCGATCATTTAGGAGAAGGAATAGAGGAACGTTTCTTTGAAATTGCTGGAGATACACGTAATTGTATCGCCATCCTTCACGAAGGCAAGCAAACAGAAATCTTAGAAAAAGGTCCAACCATTTCTGAGAAAGAAGGGCAAGACTTTGTCGACCATTATCGTCACTTGGTTGAACAAGTAGAGGTTGTAGCCATCTCTGGAAGTCTTCCTGCTGGTTTACCAGTGGACTACTATGCTAGCCTTGTCAAGGTTGCAAGCGAAGCAGGAAAACCAGTCGTACTCGATTGCTCGGGAGCTTCTTTAGAAGCTGCCATTCAAGCAGCTGTTAAGCCTACGGTCATTAAACCAAACAATGAAGAATTATCACAGTTGTTAGGAAAAGAAGTGAGTAAGAATGTGGAAGACTTAAAAGAAGTTCTTCAGGATTCTCTCTTTGATGGCATCGAATGGGTGATTGTCTCCCTTGGTGCAAATGGCGCTTTCGCTAAGCATGGGGATGTCTTCTATAAGGTAGATATTCCTAAGATTGCTGTCGTCAATCCAGTCGGATCTGGTGATTCGACTGTTGCAGGGATTGCATCTGGTCTCTATCATCATGAGAGTGACGCAGACTTGCTCAAGAAAGCAAATGTTCTTGGAATGTTAAATGCGCAAGAAGCAAAAACAGGACATGTCAACATGGGGCACTATGATGCCTTGTATCAACAATTAATCGTAAAAGAGGTATAAAATGGTATTAACAGAACAAAAACGCAACTATTTGGAACGTCTTAGTACAAAAGACGGTGTTATTTCAGCTTTGGCCTTCGACCAACGTGGGGCTTTGAAACGCTTGATGGCCAAATACCAAGACACTGAGCCAACTGTAGCACAAATGGAAGAATTGAAAGTTCTCGTAGCAGATGAATTGACAAAATATGCTTCATCAATGTTGTTGGACCCAGAATATGGTTTGCCTGCTACGAAAGCCTTGGACAAAGATGCTGGTCTCTTGCTTGCATACGAAAAGACAGGCTACGATACATCCAGCACCAAACGCTTGCCTGACTGCTTGAACCTTTGGTCAGCAAAACGCATCAAAGAACAAGGTGCTGATGCTGTGAAATTCTTGCTCTACTATGATGTAGATAGTGCAGAAGAACTCAACCAAGAAAAACAAGCTTACATCGAACGCATTGGTTCAGAATGTGTGGCAGAGGACATTCCATTCTTCCTTGAAATCTTGGCTTATGACGAAGGAATTGCAGATGCAACCTCTGCTGAATATGCGAAAGTGAAACCTCGTAAAGTCATTGAAGCTATGAAAGTCTTCTCAGATCCTCGTTTCAATATCGATGTCTTGAAAGTGGAAGTTCCAGTTAATGTGAACTTCGTGGAAGGATTTGGAGAAGGAGAAGTTGTCTATAGTCGTGAAGAAGCGGCTGCTTTCTTCAAAGAACAAGAAGAAGCAACCAACCTTCCATACATCTACCTCAGTGCAGGTGTATCTGCAAAACTCTTCCAAGAAACCTTGGAATTTGCTCATGCATCTGGTGCAAACTTCAACGGTGTTCTTTGTGGACGTGCGACATGGGCAGGTTCAGTAGAAGCTTACATCAAAGATGGAGAAGCAGCTGCTCGTGAATGGCTTCGTACAGAAGGTCGTCAAAATATTGAAGAATTGAATGCGGTCTTGGCTAAAGTGGCAACACCTTGGACAGAACGCGTGTAAGAAACAAATCGTTATTGCCTCCTAAAGCAACATTTAGAACATTGGAAGGAAGAAATTCCTTCCAATGTTCTTCATTATTTTTAGGCTTTGTTTATTTTTTATAAAAAAATGTTTAAAAATTTTCGCTGTAAGGGTTTACAAAATAAAAAACATATGATAGAATAAGTTCATAAGTTGAATAGCAGTGAGCGTTACTAAGTTAGATTAGGCGTGACCACAAGTAGACTGAACAATTAGTGTAGGCTAGTTTTTTCGGTTGCTTCGTGGTCATTTTTATTTGCTTTTAACAAATTTTACAAAGGAGAGCCTCATGTATCGTATTATCCATCCAATGAACAATAATGTTGCTTTGGTTCAAAATGAACTACAACAAGAGTTGATTGTTATTGGGAGTGGGATTGCATTTGGGAAAAAGAAAAATGATCTAGTAGCTGATGATAAGGTCGAAAAAGTATTTCGTTTAAATACGGATGAGTCAAGAGAAAACTTTATGGCCCTTCTAAAGGATGTTCCTCTTGATTTCATTACAACCACTTATGAAGTGATTGATACCTTGTCTAAGAAATATGCCTATCCTGTTCAAGAATATATCTATGTGACATTAACAGATCACATCTTTTGTTCTTACCAGGCAGTTCAACAGGGAAGATATAAATACAGTGACCTTCCTGATGTGTCTGCTATGCACCCGATTCCCTATAAAATCGCAAAAGAAGCGATTGAGATCTTTCGAAAGCGGCTCTTGGATCAATTTCCTGACGATGAAGTGAATCGCATCGCTTATCATTTCATTAATGCACAAGGGGAAATGATTCATGAGCAAGATCCAGATGTCCAGGACCGACAAGTTATTTTGAAAGCTGTAGAAGAAAAACTAGCTCAAAATGGATTGAAACGGAAAGAAGAAAACAGTCATTTCTATGATCGCTTTATGATCCATCTCAATTATTTCCTAGATTCGCTAGATAAGGGAAGAGAAGATCCAGAAGGTTTGAGCGAGATGGAACAACTGATTCAGCTAAGTTATCCAAAGGCTTATGAGATTAGTCATCAAATCTACCAAACCATCGCTGAACAGACAGGAGCCAAGATATCTCCTAATGAAAAAGTCTATTTAGCTCTTCATATTCAACGTCTATTATAAAAATTTTCAAAAGGTATCATAAGGAGGAACCAACATGAATAAAGAAGAAGTCCAATTACTTGGCTTTGAAATTGTCGCTTATGCCGGTGACGCTCGATCAAAATTAGTGGAAGCCTTAAAAGCTGCTGAAAATGGTGATTTTGCTAAAGCAGAATCCTTAGTAGAAGAAGCAGGGTCTTGTATCGCTGAGGCTCACAAATCTCAAACGACCATGCTAGCGCATGAAGCAGCAGGAGAAGAAATCCCCTATAGCATTACCATGATGCATGGTCAAGACCATCTCATGACAACGATCCTATTAAAAGACGTGATTCACCATCTGATTGAACTATATAAAAGAGGAGCGAAATAATGAATAAACTGATTGAACTGATTGAAAAAGGGAAACCATTCTTTGAAAAGATTTCTCGAAACAAATATTTGCGAGCGATTCGGGATGGCTTTATTGCAGGGATGCCTGTTATCCTTTTCTCATCTATTTTCATCCTAATTGCGTATGTACCAAACGCTTGGGGATTCCATTGGTCTAAAGATATTGAAACTTTCTTGATGACTCCATATAGCTATTCTATGGGCATCTTGGCCTTCTTCGTTGGTGGGACAACGGCTAAGGCTTTGACTGATTCAATGAACCGTGACCTCCCAGCAACCAACCAAATCAACTTCATTTCTACAATGTTGGCTTCTATGGTTGGCTTCTTGCTCATGGCTGCTGAACCTGCTAAAGATGGCGGATTCTTAACAGCATTCATGGGGACTAAAGGGTTGCTAACAGCCTTTATTGCAGCCTTTGTTACCGTTAATGTTTACAAGGTCTGCGTGAAAAACAATGTGACGATTCGCATGCCAGACGAAGTTCCACCAAATATCTCTCAAGTATTTAAAGACTTGATTCCATTCACTGTATCAGTGGTTCTCCTTTATGGACTTGAATTGATTGTTAAGGGCGGTCTCGGTGTAACAGTAGCTGAATCTATCGGTACGCTTCTTGCTCCTCTCTTCTCAGCAGCAGATGGTTATGTTGGAATTACGATCATTTTCGGTGCTTTTGCATTCTTCTGGTTTATTGGTATTCACGGCCCATCTATCGTTGAGCCTGCGATTGCAGCGATCACTTATGCAAATGCCGAAGTCAACTTGAACTTGATTCAACAAGGAATGCACGCTGATAAGATCCTTACTTCAGGTACTCAAATGTTTATCGTTACTATGGGTGGTACTGGTGCGACTCTTGTCGTTCCATTCATGTTCATGTGGTTAACGAAATCAAAACGTAACCGTGCAATTGGACGTGCATCTGTAGTTCCAACATTCTTTGGTGTTAACGAACCAATCTTGTTCGGTGCTCCATTGGTATTGAACCCAATCTTCTTCATTCCATTTATCTTTGCTCCAATTGCAAACGTATGGATCTTCAAATTCTTTGTTGATACCTTGGGAATGAACTCATTTACTTCTAACCTACCATGGACAACTCCTGGACCTCTGGGTATTGTTCTTGGTACGAACTTCCAAGTACTTTCATTCATCCTTGCTGCACTTCTTGTTGTAGTAGACGTGATCATTTACTACCCATTCGTTAAAGTTTACGATGAACAAATTCTTGAAGAAGAACGTTCAGGTAAATCAAACGATAGCTTGAAAGAAAAAGTTGCTGCAAACTTTAACACTGCAAAAGCAGATGCTATTCTTGAAAAAGCTGGTGTTGAAGGTGAACCAGTTCAAAACAATATCACAAAAGAAACAAACGTATTGGTTCTTTGTGCCGGTGGTGGAACTAGTGGACTTCTTGCCAATGCTTTGAATAAAGCTGCTGCAGAATACAATGTTCCTGTGAAGGCTGCTGCTGGTGGTTACGGTGCTCACCGTGAAATGTTGCCAGAATTTGACCTTGTTATCCTTGCTCCTCAAGTAGCTTCAAACTATGAAGATATGAAGGCTGAAACAGATAAACTTGGAATCAAATTGGCTAAGACTGAAGGAGCTCAATACATCAAGTTGACTCGTGATGGTAAAGGCGCTCTTGCATTCGTTCAAGCTCAATTCGATTAACGATAGGGACTGTGAAACAGTCTCCTATCGTAACGGAAATCGCTATGGCGATTTTCCTAATCGACTTGTTAATTCGTCGGTAAAAATATATCGTTTTTACCTCCTCATGTCACAATTCGGTGGCTTGGTACAAGAAGTGAGATGGAGATGGATGGCTCACTAACTCCTCTCCATCTTGCTTTATTTTTATTTTATGATTGAGAAGGGGAAACTTATGTCAAAAACATTACCTAAAGATTTTATTTTCGGTGGGGCAACAGCGGCATATCAGGCTGAAGGTGCAACTCATACAGATGGTAAAGGACCAGTTGCATGGGACAAATACTTAGCAGACAACTATTGGTATACTGCTGAACCAGCAAGTGATTTCTACCATAAATATCCAGTAGACTTACAGTTGGCGGAAGAATATGGCGTAAACGGAATTCGTATTTCTATTGCTTGGTCACGTATTTTCCCAACTGGTTATGGTGAAGTCAATCCAAAAGGGGTAGAATTCTATCATAAGTTATTTGCGGAATGCCACAAACGTCATGTAGAACCATTCGTAACTCTTCACCACTTTGATACTCCAGAAGCTCTTCACTCAAACGGAGACTTCTTGAATCGTGAAAATATCGAACACTTTGTAGATTACGCTGCCTTCTGTTTCGAAGAATTCCCAGAAGTCAACTACTGGACAACCTTCAATGAAATTGGCCCAATCGGTGATGGTCAATACTTAGTAGGTAAATTCCCACCAGGTATTCAATATGACCTTGCCAAAGTCTTCCAATCACACCACAATATGATGGTTTCTCATGCACGTGCTGTGAAATTGTACAAAGACAAAGGCTACAAAGGTGAAATCGGGGTTGTTCACGCCCTTCCAACTAAGTATCCATTGGATCCTAAAAATCCTGCAGACGTACGGGCTGCTGAGTTGGAAGATATCATCCACAACAAATTTATCTTGGATGCAACCTACCTTGGACACTATTCAGATGCAACCATGGAAGGTGTAAACCACATTTTGTCTGTTAATGGTGGTAGCTTGGATCTTCGTGACGAAGACTTTGCAGCACTTGAAGCAGCTAAAGATTTGAACGACTTCCTTGGAATTAACTACTACATGAGTGACTGGATGGAAGCCTTTGATGGTGAAACTGAAATCATCCACAATGGTAAAGGGGAGAAAGGAAGCTCTAAATACCAAATCAAAGGTGTTGGACGTCGTGTAGCTCCTGACTATGTACCTCGTACTGACTGGGACTGGATCATCTACCCTCAAGGTTTGTATGATCAAATCATGCGTGTCAAGAAAGATTATCCAAACTACAAGAAGATCTACATCACTGAAAACGGACTTGGATACAAAGATGAATTTGTGGACAACACGGTTTACGATGATGGCCGGATCGATTATGTGAAACAACACTTGGAAGTCTTGTCTGATGCGATTGCCGATGGGGCAAACGTCAAGGGCTACTTCATCTGGTCATTAATGGATGTCTTCTCATGGTCAAATGGTTATGAAAAACGCTATGGTCTCTTCTATGTTGATTTCGATACACAAGAACGTTATCCTAAGAAATCGGCTCATTGGTACAAGAAAGTAGCAGAAAGCCAAGTGATTGAATAAGGATCAACTGGAACTGTTTTAGTTCCAGTTTTTTATTTTCACTTGATGAAGGTCTCTTAAACGCATCTCTTCTTTCAGCCCCTAATTTATGGTATAATAGATCGATACTGTAATAAGGAAAATAGAATGAATATACAACAATTACGATATGTAGTGGCGATTGCCAATAGTGGTACTTTTCGTGAAGCTGCTGAAAAAATGTATGTGAGTCAGCCGAGCTTGTCCATATCCGTCAGAGATCTGGAAAAGGAACTGGGCTTTAAAATTTTTCGTCGAACTAGTTCGGGGACATTTTTGACCCGTCGGGGAATGGAATTTTATGAAAAAGCGCAGGACGTGGTTAAGGGGTTTGATATTTTTCAAAATCAATATGCCAGTCCTGAAGAAGAGAAGAAAGAATTCTCTATTTCTAGTCAACACTATGACTTCTTGCCGCCTTTGATGACGGAATTCTCGATCCGCTATCCGGAAAATAAAAACTTCCGCATCTTTGAGTCAACGACGGTCCAAATTTTGGATGAAGTAGCTCAAGGGCATAGTGAGTTGGGGATTATTTATCTCAACCGTCAAAATACCAAGGGAATTATGCAACGGGTCGATAAATTAGGGCTTGAAGTAGTGGATTTGATTCCTTTTCAGACTCATATTTACCTTCGCAAGGGACACCCTCTGGCTAAGAAGAAAAAACTGGTCATGGAAGATCTAGCTCAGTTGCCAACTGTTCGCTTTACCCAAGAAAAAGATGAGTACCTCTATTATTCAGAGAACTTTGTCGATACCAGTTCGAGCTCCCAAATGTTCAATGTAACCGACCGGGCTACCTTGAATGGGATCTTGGAGCGGACAGATGCTTATGCGACAGGATCAGGCTTTTTAGATAGCCAGTCCGTGAATGGCATCACCGTTATTCCTTTGGAAGATAACCTGGACAATAAAATGGTCTATGTCAAACGCGAAGAGATGGATCTCTCTCCTGTAGCAGAGAAGTTTGTCGAGGTTATGGTAGAATATTTTGATCAAAAGAGGTAAGAAATGAAGAGAAAAACAATGGTCCCAGTAGCGATCGTCCTTTTGGTCCTACTGGATCAGCTGGTCAAATGGTATGTGGTGAAGAACATTCCACTGGGTGTCGTCAAGTCTTTTATTCCCCATGTGGTTAGTCTGACCTATCTTCAAAACACAGGTGCAGCTTTTTCGCTTCTTGAAAATCAGCAATGGTTCTTTACACTCATCACTCTAGTCGTGATGGTAGGGGCCTTTTACTATCTTTATAAGCACCTCAAAGGTTCGCTTTGGATGGTGACAGGCTTGACCTTGGTTATTGCAGGTGGCTTGGGGAATTTTATCGATCGCCTGCGTCAGGGATTTGTAGTCGATATGTTCCACCTGGACTTTATGAATTTTGCCATTTTTAATGTAGCAGATAGCTATTTGACAGTTGGAGTTTTCTTGCTCCTGATCCTGATGTTGAAAGAGGAAACGCATGGAAATTAAAATCGAAGTAGCCGGTGCGCGACTGGATAAAGCTTTGGCGGATTTGACCCCCTTGTCACGAGCTGTGGCTAATGAGCAGATCAAAGAAGGAAAAGTTCTGGTCAATGGGACTGTGAAAAAAGCCAAGTACACGGTCAAAGAAGGAGACGTCATCCAGTATGAAGTACCAGAAGTGGAAGAGGTCAGCTATGAAGCAGAAGATCTGCCCTTAGACATCGTCTATGAGGACCAGGATGTCGTCGTCGTTAATAAACCTCAAGGCATGGTTGTTCACCCTAGTGCGGGTCATACCAGTGGGACCTTGGTCAATGCGCTCTTATACCATGTCAAGGACCTTTCTGGGATCAATGGGGAATTGCGTCCAGGGATCGTTCATCGGATTGATAAAGACACGTCAGGCCTCTTGATGATCGCAAAAAATGACCAAGCTCACGTCGCCTTAGCAGAGGAACTAAAAGGCAAAAAATCTCTACGGAAGTATTGGGCCATTGTCCATGGCAACCTTCCCAACGATCGTGGGATGATTGAAGCACCAATTGGTCGTAGTGAAAAGGACCGGAAAAAACAAGCGGTGACGACTAAAGGAAAACCAGCAGTGACCCGTTTTCAGGTTTTGGAACGCTTTGGGAATTACACCTTAGTAGAGTTGCAACTGGAGACCGGTCGCACCCACCAAATTCGGGTGCACATGGCCTATATTGGCCATCCAGTAGCTGGAGATCCTGCTTATGGTCCTAAGAAGACACTCAAAGGACAAGGACAGTTTCTTCATGCGCGGACACTTGGTTTTACCCACCCTCGCACAGGCGAGACCTTGGAATTTACAGCAGAAGTGCCAGCGATCTTTGAAAAAACGCTGGAAGACCTTCGAAAAGGATAATGAAGATGGGAGTGGGAAAGAACTCCTAAATTTAGAAAAGGTTGAAAAGTTTTCCCAAACCTTTTCAATCTTCCCACCCCGCATAGCTCCAACAGTCTGGGAGACTGTTGAAGGTTGCAGATAAAGGAAACTTTGTTTCCCTCATTAGGTCATCTTTGGAGCCTAAAAAGCGAACAAAGATTCCAATCAACCACTGCGTCATACTGTTATTACTATCAAACATTGAGAGCTGGACAGTTTTTGTCCAGCCTCACTTTCATTACATACGAAATAAATAGTATTAGAAAGAAACATAGAGATGAAAGCAAAACGAATCGTCTTTAAAGTAGGGACCTCGTCTTTGACCAATCCCGATGGGAGTCTCTCCAGACAGAAGGTCAAGGTCATTACCCAGCAGTTGGCTCTCTTACACGAATCGGGCCATGAGTTGATCTTGGTCTCATCAGGGGCGGTTGCTGCTGGATTCGGTGCCCTTGGTTTTAAGAAACGGCCGACTAAGGTGGCAGACAAGCAAGCCTCTGCGGCAGTTGGTCAAGGTTTATTGATGGAAGAATATACCTCTAATCTTCTTTTACGCAACATTGTTTCTGCACAGATTTTATTAACCCAGGATGACTTTGCGGATCAACGTCGCTATAAGAATGCCCACCAGGCCCTTTCTGTCTTACTCAACCGTGGGGCGATTCCGATTATCAATGAAATGATACGGTCTCTATCGCTGAGCTAAAAGTTGGTGACAATGATACCTTGAGTGCGCAGGTTGCGGCCATGGCCCAGGCGGATCTTTTGGTGCTGTTGACGGATGTGGATGGCCTCTATACAGCCAATCCTTCTCAGGATCCAACAGCCAAGCGTTTGGAGCGGATCGAGCACATTTCTCGCGAGATGATCGAGATGGCTGGAGGTGCAGGTAGTAGCAATGGAACTGGCGGAATGCTGACCAAACTCAAGGCAGCGACCCTGGCGACAGAGTCTGGGGTTCCTGTCTATATTTGCTCATCTCTCAAGCCTGATGCCTTGATCGAAGCGGCGCAAGAACAAGCAGATGGTAGTAACTTCCTTGCAGAGGACAAGGGGTTAAAAACCCAGAAGCAATGGCTAGCCTTTTATGCAGAAAGTAAAGGAGCTCTTTGGGTGGATGCTGGAGCGGCTGAGGCCTTGTTGCAATACGGAAAGAGCTTATTAATTTCGGGTGTGACCAAGGCAGAAGGGGATTTTTCTTATCAAGACATCGTCAGCGTCTATCATCAAGAGTCAGGACAATTGCTAGGGAAAGGGAAAGTTCGTCTCGGCCAGTCGGCTGTACACGATATGCTCCAATCTAAAAAAGCCAAGGGAATCCTTATCCACCGGGATGATTGGATCTCGGTAACCCCTGAGATTGACTTACTCTTTACAGAATTCTAAAGGAAAATGTATGGAAACAACACAAGAACAATTAGCCTTAGCGAGATCGGCTAAGAAAAGCATCAATACGGCCAGTACAGCTCTTAAAAATCAGGCCTTAGAAGCTATGGCCAGTCAGCTTCTGAAAGCGACGGAAGCCATTTTAGCAGCCAATCAAATCGATATGGAAGCGGCACGCGGGAAGATCTCTGAAGTCATGCTAGATCGTCTATTTCTTGATCAAGAGCGGATTGAAGGGATGGCAGAAGGGATCCGTGCTTTAATCGATCTGCCAGATCCGATTGGGGAAGTGCTGGATACTGAAGTTTTGGAAAATGGCCTTGAAATCCAGAAAGTTCGAGTCGCTATGGGCGTCATTGGGATCATTTATGAAAGCCGTCCAAATGTAACGTCAGACGCTGCAGCGCTTGCATCAAGAGTGGAAATGCAGTGGTTCTTCGTACTGGAAAGGATGCCTTTCATTCTGCCCAAGCGATCGTGACCGCACTCAAGGCTGGATTGGAAGAAGTCGGACTCAATCCAGACCTTCTCCAATTGATCCAAGATACGAGTCGAGCTTCCAGCCTTGCTATGATGAAGGCTAAGGGCTATCTAGATTTGCTCATTCCACGTGGTGGTGCTGGATTGATCCAAGCGGTGGTTGAAAATGCCATTGTCCCCGTGATCGAGACAGGAACTGGAATTGTTCATGTCTATGTGGACAAGGAGGCTGACTTCCAGAAAGCCCTAGCGATTATTGAAAATGCCAAGACCAGTCGCCCCTCTGTCTGCAACGCTATGGAGGTCTTGTTGGTCGATCGAGCGATCGCGTCTGATTTCTTGCCTTTGGTCAAAGAGCGCTTAGTGGATGCACGAGAAAGATCCGTTGAGTTGCGCGTAGATGAGCAAGCACAGGCCATCATTTCGGGAACAGCAGCACAGGAGCAGGATTTTGATACCGAATTTTTAGATTATATATTAGCAGTCAAGGTCGTTGATGGAGTTGAGGAAGCGGTGGACCACATAGAAGCCCACAGCACCCATCATTCGGATGCCATTGTGACTGAAAATCCTGAGACAGCCGCTTATTTTACAAAGCAAGTAGATTCAGCAGCCGTTTATGTCAATGCGTCTACACGCTTTACAGATGGGGGTCAATTTGGCCTAGGTTGTGAAATGGGGATCTCGACCCAAAAACTCCATGCGCGTGGACCAATGGGACTGCGGGAGATGACTAGTTACAAGTATATCGTCAGTGGAAATGGTCAAGTGAGGTAAGTCATGAAAGTAGCATTTATCGGTCTTGGAAATATGGGAGCTAGTCTGGCCAAAGCGGTCGCAAAAGAAGTAGCTGCCACAGACCTGCTCTTGGTCAATCGTTCCCCTAAAAAGGTGGAAGAGTTTATCAGCCAGTATGGCGGCAAAGCATCTCATGTTCAACAGGCATTTGAAGAGGCAGAGATTATCTTCTTAGGAGTCAAACCCTACCAGATCTGCCCTTTACTAGAAGAGTACCAGGACATTTTGGGCCAACACTCCAATCTCCTGTTGGTTTCTATGGCAGCAGGTCTGGAACTGGAGCAAATGGCAAGTGTGGTTAAAAATGAGCGGGTGGGGCTTATCCGCATCATGCCTAATACGCCCGTAGCCATCGGTCAAGGTGTCATTAGTCTGACCCGCTCCCAAGCAGTGACAGACCAACAACTAGCCCAAGTCAACCAGCTCTTAGCAGGAGCAGGAGCTCTCTATGAAATCGAAGAAAAACTGATGGATCCTGCAACTGCTGTTGCAGGCTGTGGTCCAGCCTTTGTCTATCAGATGATTGAGGCCATGGCGGATGCAGGAGTAGCCTTGGGATTACCACGTAGTCAGTCTCTTCAGATGGCGGCCCAGACCTTCCAAGGCGCTAGTCAAATGGTCCTAGAGACAGGTGAGCACCCAGCCCGCTTGCGAGATGCAGTTTGTAGCCCAGGTGGCTCAACTATCGCAGGAGTCAATCGCTTAGAACAAGTCGGCCTACGGGGCGACATTATTGCAGGTGTGGAAGCTGCCTACAAACGCACCCAAGAAATGGGACAAGAGGCAGGGCGAAATTAGATAAAATAATTGGTCAAAACCAAGTTTGGAGAACGTTGACGAACTGTTCTTTTATACAAATCTAACAAATTCAGAGTTATCCAATCCTCTATTGAAACTTTTCGCTGTGAGAAAAGTGCCTGAAACTTAATGGTTTCAGGCACTCGGGAGTTTTGAAACCTTAGGTTCAAAACTAAGTCATGGAACTTCTATGAAGTTCGCTGACGTCCGTTCTCGCCTAAGGAAAGTTTCTAAGAGGACTTTATTTTAAATGTAAAAGATTGGTTTTTGGGCCAATCTTTTTTACGTTAGAGCGACTCTATCTCTACGAAGCCATTTTCAGTCAGACGATAGATTTTTTGGCAGACTTCTTTGAGGAAGGTCCGATCGTGGGACACTGTAACCAGTCCGCCTGGGTAGTCTGCGAATAGGCGACGAATTTCTGGTTGGGAAGTGGGGGAAAAATTACGAGTAGGCTCGTCCAAGAGCAGAAACTGGGGACTTGTGAGTACTAATTGAAGGAGGAAGAGTTTTCCTTGCTGGCCACCAGAAAGTTCAGAGATAGGATGATGCATTTCAGAATAAGTAAAGTTGAGGGAGGCTAAATGCAATTGAATAGTGTTGATTTCTTCGCGATCACCTGAATGCTGTAGAAATTGAACGGGTGTCTGAGTCAGAGGGAGGCCTTCAGTGTAATCTTGAGGCATATAGGCAGTGCGGATACTCTCATTCTTCCGTAAGATCTCCCAGATCATTTTTAGGAAAGTGGATTTCCCAACACCGTTGGAACCGATAATTCCTATCTTATCCTGCCCTTGAAGTGTGAGGGAGAGGTTCTTGACCAGGACACGGTCACCAATTGCGAGCTCTTCCTGATCTAAGAGAAGGACTCGTTTTTGAGGAGACAAGGGAGTGAGGGGAGGAAAATGCAGATTGATGATTTCCTCATCATAGGGTTGGGAAGTCATGGATTGGAATTCTCGCTCGTAGCGCTTTTCTTGTGAGAGGAGGGACTTCATTTTCTTTGCCAGGAGACGTCCAGCAGTGCTATCTTTGGTATTTCGTAAGGAAGTTTGGACTTGCTGACGGACGCGACGGTGCTTCTCCATTGTTTTTCGGTAGGCTCGTTGATCGTTGGCCGCTTGCTGAGACTGTTGCTTAAATTGTTGTTCCCTCTGGCTACTGTAGTCTTGATAGCCTAGGTGCTCTACGATGGTTTCAGCTTCCTTGCGGTGTTTGATCTGTCTGAGGTGTATGATGGTATCCGCCGTCTGAGTCAAAAAATCCTCATGATGGGAAATAAATATGATGGTTTGGGGACTCGTTTGGATCATCTGCTGGAGCCAGTCCAGAGTTTCCAAATCCAGATCGTTTGAAGGTTCATCTAAAAATAGCAATTCATGAGGACAACAAAGTTCGTGAAGCAGTTGGACTTTGAGGGCTTCTCCTCCAGATAGACTTCCGATAGCTTGGTCGCTTGCAAATCGGTCGCTATTAAATTGCAATTGATCAGCCAGTCTGTAGAGGCTGGCATAGTCTAGCTCGTCCTCTCCAAAAAAATATTCTTCCAAGGTTTTCCTCTTCAATGTTTCCGGCAACGCCTGGGGAATATAGGCATAGGAGTGAAAGGAAGTGGTGATTTCTCCTTCCGTGATCAGATAATCTGGTAGGGATTTTGGGGACATAAGGACCTGAAGCAAGGAAGATTTTCCATTTCCTTCTTCGCCAATAATGGCAACTTTTTCCCCTTCATGAATGGTTAGGGACAGATCGCGAACCAAATCTCGTAAATCTTTTGTATGGCGGATGGTAAGGTGGGATAGTTTTAGCATAAGATTCCTTTCTACTGGGGCAAAAAAAACAGCTCTACCTATTTAGTAGAGCTGTATTCATGTGGAACCCAGGCAGAAAAAGACCTTATTTAGCCAAAAAAAGTTGGGAAATAGGCAAGAGGGTACACAAAAAGAGATAGAACAAGCAGTCCACTAAATAAAGTATTTTATTTAACGAAACTTAGTTGTTCATATCTCCTTACCTCCGAATATGATTAGATTTATTCTATTCCTTTTATTCGTTAATGTCAAGGAATTCCTTGCTTCTTATTCCCTTTTCTTTTCGGACTCGGGGGGATTTTATGGTATAATTAAAGATATGCATACAAAACCAACGTCCGCTTATGTCCACATCCCATTTTGTACCCAGATTTGTTTTTATTGTGATTTTTCGAAGGTCTTTATTAAGAACCAACCGGTCGATGCTTATCTAGATCATTTGATCCAAGAATTTCGTCGGGAAGAAATTACAAACTTACGGACTCTCTATATCGGGGGTGGGACACCGACGGCCTTATCTGCAGATCAGCTAGCCTATCTTCTTAAGGAGCTGACCAAGTCGCTTGATCTGTCTCAGATGGAGGAGTTGACCATCGAGGCCAATCCTGGTGATTTGGATCCGGATAAGATTGCGGTCTTGAAGGATTCGCCGGTTAATCGGGTTTCATTGGGCGTGCAGACTTTTGATAATCGCTTGCTCAAGAAGATCGGTCGGAGCCATCAAGAGCAGGATATTTATGATAATATCGACCGTCTGAAGCTGGCTGGTTTTGACAATATTTCGATCGACCTCATCTATGCACTTCCGACGCAAACCATGGACCAGGTCAAAGAGAATGTCGCTAAGGCTCTTGCCCTTGACATTCCCCACATGAGTCTTTATAGCTTGATTCTGGAGAATCACACAGTTTTTATGAATCGCATGAGACGGGGCAAGCTTCCTCTACCAAAAGAGGAGTTGGAAGCAGAGATGTTTGAATACATTATTCAGGAGTTGGAGCGAGCGGGCTTTGAGCATTACGAAATTTCTAATTTCTCCAAGCCTGGTTTTGAAAGTCGACACAATCTCATGTATTGGGACAATGCTGAGTATTATGGTCTGGGAGCTGGAGCATCCGGCTATGTCGATGGGATTCGCTACAAGAATCATGGCCCCATTCGTCACTATATGCAAGCTGTCGAAGAGGGAAATGCGCGTGTCCAAGAAGAGCATCTGACTCAGACAGAAATGATGGAAGAAGAGATGTTTCTAGGACTACGTAAGAAAACAGGCGTTTCCAAGAAGCGTTTTGAAGAAAAATTTGGTGTGAATTTTGACCAACAATATGGACCGGTGGTTGAGGAATTGATCCAGCAGGGACTTTTGGTCCCTGACAAGGACATTGTACGAATGACCAAGAAAGGTCTCTTTTTAGGAGACACTGTAGCAGAGAAGTTTATTTTGGAGTAGAAAATGGCAAAAACATTTGAATACAGCATGAAAATTCCGTTTGATATGAGCGATGTCAATGGTTATATTAAGATTCCCCAATTGATCTTGCTGTCTTTACAGGTATCGGGCATGCAATCGATTGAGCTGGGTATGAGTGATATGTACATTTTAGAGAACTACAATCTAGTCTGGATTATCACGGATTACAATATGAAGATCGAGCGTCTCCCTGTTTTTGATGAGAAAATCACTATCGAAACCTATGCCAAGAGTCACAATCGACTTTTCTGCTACCGGGCCTTTAATATCAAGGATGAAGCAGGAAATACTATCATTGAGATGGTCGCGACCTTTGTCTTGATGGATCGGGATACACGCAAGGTTCATCCTGTTATGAGTGAAATCACGGATGCCTTTGACTCTGAATTTTCAAAAACCATGCTCCGTGGTCCCCGTTTCAAAGAATTAGAAGGCGGCGTCGAACAAGAATACCGGGTTCGGTTTTACGACTTGGATATGAACGGACATGTCAACAATAGCAAGTACTTGGACTGGGTTTTTGAGGTGATGGGAGCAGACTTCTTGACCCATCATATCCCTAAAAAAGTTCATCTAAAATATGTCAAAGAAGTGCTAGCAGGAGGTCTCATCACCTCTCAATATGAACAAGAGGGCTTGAAAACTCAGCACCAAATTACTTCAGATAGTCAGATCAATGCCCAAGCTGAAATTGAGTGGGAAGAAGTAGAAGAAAAGGGTTGGAATTATGGAAAGTAGAAGATTAAAAAATAAAAAACAGGAACTTGAAAGCTATCAAAAACGGGTTGTGGCCTATGCCAAGCGTCAAAAGAACCCTTTGTACATGTTGGGAGATTGGCTCTTGACTCTTTGTGCTTTGGGCATCATCCTGGTAGAGGAAATTTATAAATTTTTCCGCTATCGCTTGAATTTAGAGAGTTTTAATCGCTTTTTAAGAGAAGATATACGCTGGTATCGGGTCTGGATCCATTTCACCTTGGCCTTTCTTTTACCGGTCATGATCTTCTCGATTGGGATTACTAGCCAATCAGGATCCTTCTGGTCCAATTTCTATCACCGCTTGTCTCAAGGCGTGCTCTTTAGCACAACAGTCAGCCTCGCTGCGACCTTAGTGACGGATTTTGTCGAGAATTTGCAACCAGAAACTAAGTCTGACGGGAAAAATCGGAGCACTAAACGCACGGTTTATCAAATCAGTGTGGATCAGGCAACCGTGATAGGCTTGTTATTGACCATTGTCATCCTCATGGTAGCATCCTTCTTGTTCACCCAATCGGGAAGTCAAGGGATTAATTTTACAGGTTTGGTGTTACAATTTGTCCTCTATGCTGGAGCCTTGCTCTTATATGGTTCTGGTGGACGAGTCGATGCAGAGAAGTTACATGACGAAACGGAAACAGAAAAGGAAGAATAAATGCACTATAAGGGCTATTTGATTGATTTGGATGGCACTATTTACAAAGGAAAATCACGAATTCCTGCAGGAGAAGCTTTTGTTCATGAATTGCAGGCGCGTGAGATTCCCTATCTCTTTGTGACCAACAATACAACCCGCACACCAGAGACTGTTCGGGATATGCTGGCGACTCACTTCAATATTGAAACCCCTGTGTCGACCATCTATACAGCTACCCTTGCAACCATTGACTACATGAATGACCAAAATTTGGGCAAAAGAGTCTATGTGATCGGAGAAGCGGGGCTCAAAGATGCTATGGAAGAAGCTGGCTATATTATCGATGAAGAAGCACCTGATTATGTGGTGATTGGCCTGGATTGGCAAGTGGATTATGAGAAGTTTGCTAAAGCAACCTTGGCGATTCAAAAGGGAGCTCACTTTATCGGGACCAATCCGGACCTCAACATCCCAACGGAGCGTGGCTTGCTGCCAGGGGCAGGATCCTTGATTGCGCTTGTAGAGGCTGCGACACGGGTCGAGCCTGTGATCATTGGCAAACCAAAGGCCATTATTATGGATAAGGCCATTGAACACTTGGGTCTTGAAAGAGAAGAAGTGGTTATGGTTGGGGACAATTATTTAACAGATATTCGTGCGGGTATTGACAATGGGATTCCAACCCTTTTGGTGACGACAGGTTTTACCAAACCAGAAGAAGTGCCAACCTT
Organism: Streptococcus sp. HMSC076C09; assembly: GCF_001837905.1. NCBI lineage: Bacteria > Bacillati > Bacillota > Bacilli > Lactobacillales > Streptococcaceae > Streptococcus > Streptococcus sp. HMSC076C09. The sequence goes on along the minus strand of NZ_KV834651.1, from coordinate 236,621 downwards.
ACCAATCGCACCGACACATGTTGTTGCCAGTCTAGCGGAGTGGGATTTTGATGCTTAAAAGTTTGAAATCAATTAACCTATTTTTCTTTATCTTATCAGCAGCAATCCTTCTCACCATTGCTCTCGCTTGGGTCCTCTATCCCATGGAGATTCATTGGTTGGGGATTCAAAGCCGGACTGGTTTTTCGGCATCTGTCATCATGAAGAATTTTAATGTCTTGATGAACTACTTGACCAACCCTTTTCAATGGGTGTTGAAGATGCCTCAATTCCCCTCTTCAAAAAATGGACTGCACCATTTTGAGGCTGTCAAGTACCTATTTCACTTAGTGACAGTTGTTTTCGTGGTGACACTACCTGGTTTTATCCAGTTTATGCGGACAGTCGTCAAAAAAGGCTACCTGACCTTGTACCGTAGTCTCTTCTTTTGGATGATGGTTTTACCAGTAGTGCTTGCAGTGATAGCTGTTATGATTGGCTTTGATCAATTCTTTACGCTCTTTCATCAGGTCTTATTTGCTGGGGACAATACTTGGCTCTTTGATCCGCGCGTGGATTCGATTATTCTTGCATTACCAGAAGACTACTTTATGCATGCCTTTTTGATTTTCTTTGTCTTATACGAAGGAATGTGTGCAAGTTTTTATCTATTTTCTAGGAGGAAGAAATGAACCAATACAACCGATTATTAGACCCTAAAAAAGATATAGGAAGGTATTCCGGGACACTTGCCATTTATCTCTTGGTAATGACCTTGGTAACCGTCCTGTGGGAAGTCCTCCTTGGATTGACCATAGCAGGCTCTCTCAGAAAAGATCCAAGTCAAGTAACGGAGAAACTTAATGCCCTGAATGTTTGGGCTGGTATTCCCTACCTCATCTCTATTTCCATTGGACTCTTTCTTTTTAATGCCTATCGCAAGAAGGCCCTCTATAAATATGATCTTAAGCACAAGGGACGTAAGATGACTCTTTCAGTCTTCTTTATTCTTCTCGCCTTTCTTGGCTTTTCTCAAGTTTTTTCATCTGTGATGACACAAGTGATTGAGCGCATGTTTGAGACCATTGGCCTTCACTCTCCGACACCAGATCTTGGAGATACGATTGAGCGATCTTGGACCATGCTCTTGTATGCTGGTTTTTTTGGTCCTATCACAGAGGAATTCTTCTTCCGTGGGGCCGGCTTGCGAGGCTTGGAACGGTATGGGAAGATTTTTGCTATTGTCATGACGGCTATCTTGTTTGGTCTCTTCCATGCCAACTTTGACCAGCTCTTTTTCGCAAGTATTATTGGCCTAGGATTCGGCTACATTGCCTTTGAATACAATATCTGGTGGGCTATTTTCTATCACATTTTCAATAATTTTGTGATTTCCCAAGGCTTGCATTATGTGGCCTATCATGTGGACGAGGGACTAGCGAATTGGCTCCAAATCGGTGTTTTAGCCATTGGTTCCATTGTCATGATAGTGGTTCTTGCGACTAAATGGCCAGCTATCAAGGCTTATATTCAAGTCAATAAACCTCAACCGGGAGTTTTCCAGCGTGCCCTCGCGTCCTTCTGGTTCTGGTTCTTCGTGTTATTTACTATCCTGATGTCTATTGTTCCTTATGTGATTCCGATCTTCCAGATGGCTAATCTCAAAGGATAAAGTTTATCGATTGCTAGTAAAGGGGGATCCTTTAAGATCCCTCTTTTTGCTATGAAAAAGGGCAAGTGAAGATGAAGGAGTGAGGATGAGGGTCTGATATACTATTTAATAATTATTTTTTACTTGGTGAAGGTGGATAACAATAATACAAACATACTAGAGAGAGGCTAACCCCTCTCTTTTTTGCTATAATAGAGAGTATGAATAACTTGATTAAATCCAAGCTCGAGCTCTTGCCGACGAGCCCGGGCTGTTACATTCACAAAGACAAGAACGGAACCATCATCTATGTGGGTAAGGCCAAAAATCTTCGCAATCGGGTGAGGTCCTATTTCAGAGGGAGCCATGATACTAAGACGGAAGCGCTGGTATCTGAGATTGTGGATTTTGAATTTATCGTCACCGAGTCCAATATTGAGGCCTTGCTTCTTGAGATCAACCTGATCAAGGAGAACAAGCCCAAGTACAATATCATGCTCAAGGACGACAAGTCCTATCCCTTCATCAAGATTACCAATGAGCGTTATCCGCGCCTCATCATCACGCGCCAGGTCAAAAAGGATGGTGGTCTCTATTTTGGTCCCTATCCAGATGTGGGAGCGGCCAATGAGATCAAGAGGCTTTTGGATCGGATTTTCCCATTCCGCAAGTGTACCAATCCGCCTTCCAAGGTCTGCTTTTACTACCATTTAGGGCAATGTATGGCCCACACAGTATGCCACAAGGACGAGTCCTATTTCAAGGGCATGGCCCAGGAGGTTTCTGATTTCCTCAAGGGGCAGGATGATAAGATTATCGATGAGCTCAAGCTCAAGATGAATACCGCTGCGCAAAACATGGAATTTGAGCGGGCAGCCGAGTACCGCGATCTGATCCAGGCCATCGGGACCCTGCGGACCAAACAGCGGGTCATGGCTAAGGATTTGCAGAACCGGGATGTCTTTGGCTACTACGTGGACAAAGGCTGGATGTGTGTGCAGGTCTTCTTTGTCCGTCAGGGTAAGCTGATCGAGCGCGACGTCAACCTTTTTCCTTACTACAATGATCCGGACGAGGATTTTTTGACCTATGTGGGGCAGTTTTACCAGGAGAAATCCCACCTGATCCCCAATGAAATCCTGATCCCTCAGGATATCGATGAGGAAGCGGTCAAGGCCCTAGTGGATACCAAGGTCCTCAAGCCCCAGCGTGGGGAGAAGAAGCAGTTGGTCAATCTGGCTATTAAAAATGCGCGTGTCAGTCTGGAGCAGAAGTTCAATCTCCTTGAAAAATCCATGGAGAAGACCCAAGGTGCTATTGAAAACCTTGGAAAACTCCTGCAAATCCCAACTCCTGTGCGTATTGAGTCCTTTGACAACTCCAACATCATGGGGACCAGTCCCGTTTCTGCCATGGTGGTCTTTGTCAATGGGAAGCCAAGTAAAAAGGACTACCGCAAGTACAAGATCAAGACCGTTGTCGGACCAGATGACTATGCCAGCATGCGGGAGGTCATTCGCAGACGCTACAGTCGGGTCATGCGGGATGGCTTGACGCCACCAGATCTAATCGTCATCGATGGGGGTCAGGGCCAGGTTAATGTCGCTAAGCGAGTCATCCAAGAAGAGTTGGGGCTGGACATTCCTATCGCAGGCCTGCAAAAGAATGACAAGCACCAGACCCATGAATTGCTCTTCGGTGATCCCCTTCAAGTCATCGAACTCTCTCGGACTTCACAGGAATTTTTCCTCCTGCAACGGATCCAAGATGAAGTCCACCGTTTCGCCATCACCTTCCACCGCCAGCTACGGTCCAAGAATTCCTTCTCCTCTCAGCTGGATGGCATCGAAGGTTTGGGACCAAAACGCAAGCAGTTGCTGATGAAGCACTTCAAGTCACTGACCAAGATCAAGGAAGCTACTGTGGATGAGATCGTCACGGTCGGTATCCCACGAGCAGTCGCGGAGGCAGTGCAAGAAAAAATGAATGGAGAATAAGATTTCGAGGTTAAAGAAAATATAGATCAACAAGGGTAAGTAATGAAAATACTTATCCTTTTTAGGTTAAAATCAACAGATAATTGCGATATGTTTATATAGGTAAAAAATAAGGGTTGATCGTATAAATGATGCTTCAAATATGGTAAACTAATACAATATACAAGAAAGGCAGGAGATATTATGGCAAGTGACGCATCCTTAAAAAGTCAGTACGATAGTTTGAAAGTGAAACGAGATAAATATAAAAGAGTGCGTGATGGTATAAAAAATTGTAATCTTGACCATAAACGCTCGACCTCAGAAATGGACGAGTATATCGAGTATACAAAAGGGATTATAGATAAGATTGATGGTCACGCTGGTTATGCTTATTTGGATACTGCTTCCAGTAAGTTGAAAACAAATCGTGATAAATTGCAAGATTACGTTGATTTTGTAAATGATTCGAATGCTTCTTTTGTAGACCTATACAATGAGTTGGTTGCTCAAATTGCCTCCCTTAATTCTCAGATGGAATCTGTGAAAGCAGAGTATAACAAAGGCAAAAAAGGTTGGGAAAGACTAGGCATAGAAGAAGATTGGTCGGAACTGGCGAGAGGATGGTTTTAGCATATGAATACAAATATTAATGATATCGAGTCACGTTTTACTCATGATACCGTTCATTATGAGGATAGTGAGTTAAGGGCATTGATTGAGCAACTGAAAAGTGTTCATAATCTAATCAATTCCACCATCCCATCACAAGTGAGTGCTTTAGGCCAAAAGGAATCACTTTGGTCTGGTGAAACCAAGGAGAAATATCTTGGCCTTAAAGATTTTATCCAACAATATCAAGCAGATTTTGCGGATGCAGTTGGTAAGTTACACGAAGCAGCAGATGGTTTAGAAACACTCTTTTATCACATAAAAGACGCAAAGAGAATCAAGGAAATAGATAGCGTATGATTTTTTCAATTGAAGCATTATATGCATTGCATATGATTACAAATGACGGTTATAGTGAAGATCTCTTTCTCCTTCCTCTTCCTGAAGTTGAAGGGAAAGAGAAATTAGAACAGTTAAAAGAGGTCCTAGAGAAAGGTTTTGAAGATCTGCGCTCTATGGATCTGATTGATGAGAACGATGAGCCAACTGAAGCCTGTATGGCTAGAGGAATCTATCTGGATCAGTACCAGAAGGCTTTTTCCCACTGTGAAGTGGATCAGCAATTTTATTGTGCACAGTTGGTCGATTCAAATCGTTGGTACCATATCGTAATTGAAAGGGTTGGGGAAAATGCATACACCCTTAATCGGATTCATAGTTTTCAGTTCCTTGGGATGACGATACAACTCCATGATTTTTTGAGTGCTCAAAATCCCCAAAGAGAAGGAAATCCCAATGCTTCTTCTTGGGAACCGTATTCAGATGAGCGATTACTGATTTATTACGGTCAAAGACCTGCATTAACTGTGATGACTTATTCTTATAAGAAATGCTCGACAGCTTATCTTTATTTGGATGCTCCTTCAGGTCTCTATCAGTACGATATGTTGGAACAACGGATTCGGTCTGTCAGTACAGAAGTAATGGAAAAAGAAGTGATCAAGCAATTGAAAGTGAGGATTGAACCATGCCAAAGATTAGTATTTCCTTGACAGAACAAGAAGAACTTTTATTAGCCGCGCGTGAATTGGTCATGAGCACAATGGATCTGACAACTCAGTTACAAGAGTTGGTAGAAAAAGTGCCCGCAGTTTGTAAGGAAGGATCACTTCAATCACGTTTAGGTGAATTGCAATTAAGTCATTTTACAGCTAAGGCCCAAACATTTCAATCCTTAACAGAGTTGATGTACAATCATATCCAAACAACCTATCGAGCTATGATTGACACAGACAAACTCTTAGCAGCAGACATTGTCAATGCAGCTTTAGTAGATCCAACTATTGATCCAGAAACAAAACAAGCACTGGAACAGGATCCCCAACAGGCTTTTGAACTTACTAAAGAAAATATCAAAGAAAGCCAAACTAAGCCAGATTATACGGGCCCTAAATCAGAAGACGCTATCCTCTACAGTGGACGGACCAATAAAGGAGGTGCTTGATGACAGAGTATTATACAAATAAAAGTGACTTTGAAAAAGGTGATAACCTAGGCTGGGGCGAGAATAATGTCAAGCAAGTTGTTGACTTATTGAGAGATATAAAAAAGGCCACTGAGATTGTTAAAACGAATCAAGTTGAGGATCTCTATGTCGCTCAAGGTGAAGGGACCTTAGGAAAAGACATGCCGGAAAGTGACTTTCTAGATGCGGAGCATAAGGTTTTAAAAATTATGAGAGCCTTAAAGGAAGTTCACAAGGAGATCGTACAAAATATAGAAAACAAGTACATCGGTGGACTAGAAGATGCCATGGAGGCCCTCAACAAGGTCAATGAGGGAAAAAATCAATATAAAACTGACCATCTTACCTATAAAGAAACTGAAAAGTCTTATATCAATAATGGGATGGTTGGACAAATTGAGCAAACTACAACCAATACTAAACATTTCACTTTGTCTGATATCCTAAATAGTGACAAGAGTCCAATACCAGCTGCTGCTGCGAAGTACAAGGAAAAGCTAAAAGTGGCTAAGGAGCACCTTAAAGAACTTGAAAAATCTGATAGAGATACGTATAATAAGCTTAAGGACTTGAGTGACCGTGAGTTGATGGATGCTTTCTATCCAACCGAAATGGGTGAATACAAACGGATGAAATCCACCTTTTCTAAAGACAATGAACAATGGCTTGGTTGGGTGGAGACTGGGGTCAAGATCCTTGGTGTTAGTTTGCTAGTTGTGGGGACCTTTGCCTCTGGGGGAACTCTTGCTCCGTTAGCATATGGAGCTGGGACTGTACTCGTTGGAGGAGAAGCTCTTTATCGTGCAACAACCGGAGAGACCATCTCTGGAGAAGTTCTCTCCACAGAACAAACTCAGTGGGCTTTAGCAGAAGCTACAACAACACTTTTGTCTGGTGGGTTGACAACTGCCACAAAGATAGCTGGTAAAACAGCTTCAGAGTCGCTCCTTGCGGCTGAAAGATTTGCTCATATGGGAGCAAATGTCTATGATACTGCCCAGTTTGGGCATGACTTTGTGGAAGACCCTCAGATGGCCTTGACGAACCTAGCAACCAGTCAAATGATTGGGCGTACCATTGGTCACCTCGGAAATAAATACAAATCCTATAGAGCTAGTCAAGCAGCCAATGTCAATATCCACAGTGGGGAAGCGACTAGCTTTAAGGCTAGCATTAAAGATCGCGTCAAATCAACTTGGACAGATGTCAAGACCAAGGTGGGCGATGTCAAGGTTCAAGCTGGAGAAGCTTTTGAACACTTCAAGAACCGTGTTTCAAATGTGAAGAATAAAACTGTTGCGGCAGGTGCAGAAGCGCTTTCCAATAAAGTTCGGAACTTCAATGATGCGATGGAAACAGGTCGACAAAATGTTCAAAACATGATGGATTCCATTGGAAATCAACGTCAACCTGCCTTTGCTCTTGCAGGGGATGGAAATGTTAATCTACCAAAGTCTAACGTCTCAACGAAGATAGATGATTTCGCCGATCGCATCCAACAAATCTCAGTCGATCACAAACAGAAGATTGCAGCATTCGAAGGTAGAGGTGGGGGAAGATCGATTCCTACACCAGTTAATAATATGCAAGAATTTTTTGAGACGGATTTTGGTGAACAGTTAAAAAGTTCGGTGAGAAAGACAAAGAAGCGATATGATGGACAAACTATTTATGAAGTAGTAGATAAGAGTATTCCTGGGCTTAAAAAAGGTGATCAGATATATTTAGATGGTATGCATAAAGACCATTTGGAAGTATTTAAGTCGAATGGAGAATTTAAAAAAGTAATAAATATTGACGGTACAATAAACAAAATGAAGACCAAATTAGGAGCAGGGCGGAGACTAAATAAATGATTGAAGTAAGCAAACTAATAAGACAATATATCGATTTTTTTGAACAATTAAATATTAAACAGCATATAGATAATTCTGAATATCTTATTGATTTAAAAACTTGTGAGAATGAAATAGAAGACTACTTGGAGCAATTAAAAAATGGAATTACCTTGTTAGACAAAAAGAAAGATAAGATTTCTTCATCAAAAGATCAAGATTATACAACTGGTTTTGTAGATGTCTTTTTGGCTCTAGACGGATTAGCAGATAGCTTTTCAGAGTTTAAGCAAATGTCCATAAAATTAAATAAGCAATTTATGTATCATAGCGGTGAAATCACTCATGAAGAATACCTAGATAATGGTTACTTGAATGTAGAGGTTGTAGAGGATGAAGAAGCCGATGATGAAGGGAATATCTAGTTCATTCTAGAACCTTATTATAATATAGTCTAAACCATTCATATTCATGTGGATGGTTTTCACGTTTTGTACTCGTTTTTGTTATACTAGTTTTATTGTATGCTGATTTAGGCGGGGCGAGATGTGATCACACGTCTTAAAATACAATAGGAACGAATGGATTTTAGGTTTGATGGAAAATAACTTACTACTGACAGGAGTAGATTTTGGTGGGGTTAGTCCTTTGTCTCTTAAAGAGTTGAAAACTAATCTAGAGTCTATTTCTGATGAAAAAGAATGTATTTTACTGATTGCAGAGATATTAAAAAAGGGGGATTTTTCAGTTAAACCATTGTTGATTGAACTGATGAATCAAACGAAAGATGAATCTGTCTTAAATTTGTGTATTCGATTGTTTTGCTCGGTATGCACCAATGAAGATTTAAGGGATGTTTCCAATCTTAGATGTTTATCCGATGTGTCAGAATTTGCTATTTTTACATTTGTCACTGGTGCTGTGGACACGATGTCCTATGAAGTAGTTCCTTATTTGCTTGCACTTTGGGACGAGTGGGAAGATAGCGATTCAGACATTGAATATGCGATCCAAGATGCATTGGATGATTATTTTTATGATCAGAAATTATCGACGGAGGAAGCAACCGAAGAAGAGGTTGAAGAATTATGGTCGTTAGTAAGCGAACAGAAAGAACCAGATACCTATTACTATAAGGGCTCTCCTGTCTTTCCGGGAATGTTTGCTAAGGAAATCATGACTTCATTGTATACTGGTATCCAAGTTGAAGGTAAGTTTCATAAATACCTTCAATCTGCTCTCCTTTCTACATTTACTGGTAAAAGGGTTCCAGTAAAAGTTAACGAAACAATTTCAAGAAAAGATATCGATAATATGATTGATTACATTGAAGATGTTTCCAAGCGAGACTGGGTCGAAGGAAGAAAATATTTTTATGGTTTTGAAATCAAATGATGACTGGTCGTTTAAAATGTGATATCCAAGTGTGATCACATTTTTTATTTTTGCTCGTTTTTGTTATACTTAAGGCACACAGATTTTTCAATCCATAAAGGAGTAGATATGAACCATCGAATTGCTATTTTATCTGATATCCACGGAGATACGACAGCCCTGGAGGCAGTGATTGCGGATGCGCGTGCTCAAGGCGCGACGGAATACTGGCTTTTAGGGGACATTTTGCTTCCGGGGCCTGGAAGAGATGACCTTTTTGAGTTGCTGGATGCGATTCCCATTACAGCAGCTGTTCGTGGAAATTGGGACGATTGTGTCCTAGAGGCCTTGGATGGCGAGTACGGGCTCGAGGATCCACAGGAGATCCAGCTTCTTCGTCTCACTCAGTACCTCATGGAAGGACTGGATCCTAAGCGGATCGATTGGCTTCGATCCCTTCCATTGGTAGAGAAGAAGGAGGTCAATGGTATTCGTTTTTCACTGACCCACAACTTGCCAGAAAAGAATTATGGTGGTGACTTGCGTCCAGCTAATGTGACGGAGAACTTTGACCAACTGCTGGATGACCAGACGGATATGGCCATCTACGGTCATGTTCACAAGCAGTTGCTTCGCTATGGCAACCAGGGCCAGCAGATTCTCAATCCAGGGACTATTGGCATGCCATATTTCGACTGGGAACCAATTCAAAACCACAGAGCTCAGTATGCGCTGATCGATGTCGAAGAAGATGGAGTGACCAACCTGCAATTTCGTAAGGTGGCCTATGACTATGAAGGAGAGCTCCAAGATGCCAAGGACAAGGGTCTTCCCTTTATTGAGATGTATGAAGAACTGAGACGCGAGGATAACTATCGGGGCCATAACATCGAGTTGCTAACTACCTTAATTGAGAAATACGGCTATACCAAAGAAGTAGCTGCCTATTTCAATCTTTCCAATGAATCATAGGTGGATCTCTTGTGTATTCAACCTATAAAAAAGAAGCGGATCTTCAAAATGTCCGCTTCTTTTTTCACAATCTTAGGCTGTAAAACCCTGCAAGCTCTTTCATTTTGTGTTAAAATAGAGGTAACAGAAATAGAAAAGGAAGAAGCTTATGAAATTTCTAGAGCTCAATAAAAAACGCCATGCGATCAAGCATTTCACTGACCAACCGGTCGATCCAAAGGATGTACGGACTGCCATTGAGATCGCAACCTTGGCCCCTAGCGCCCACAATAGCCAGCCTTGGAAATTTGTGGTCGTTCGTCAAAAAAATGCGGAATTGGCAAAATTAGCCTATGGTGCAAACTACGATCAAGTTATGGAAGCACCTGTGACCATCGCCCTCTTTACTGATACTGATTTGCAAAAACGGGCTCGCAAGATTGCGCGTGTCGGTGGGGTGAAAAACTTCACAGACGAGCAGTTGCAATACTTTATGCAAAACCTTCCTGCTGAATTTGCACGCTATGATGCCCAACAGACAAGCGATTACTTGGCTTTGAATGCCGGTCTTGTGGCTATGAACTTGGTATTGGCTTTGACGGACCAAGGCATTGGAACCAATATTATTTTGGGATTTGATAAATCAAAAATCAATGAAGTATTGGACATCGAAGAGCGTTTCCGTCCAGAAGTTTTGATTACGGTTGGCTATGCGGCTGAAAAAGTAGAGCCGAGCTATCGCTTACCAGTGGACGAAATCATTGACAAACGCTAAGCCAATTAGCAAATAGAAGATCGAGGAGGAATTCATGACAACAGTTGACTTTAAAGCAGAAGTAGAAAAACGTCGCGATGAGATGATGGCTGACTTATACAGCCTCTTGGAAATCAATTCTGAACGCGATGACAGCAAGGCAGATGCAGAGCATCCTTTTGGACCTGGTCCTGTAAAAGCTCTTGAAAAATTCTTGGAAATTGCCAAACGTGATGGATATGAAACCAAGAATGTCGACAATTATGCCGGTCACTTTACCTTTGGTGAAGGAGAAGAAGAACTTGGGATCTTTGCCCATATGGACGTCGTGCCTGCAGGTAGTGGTTGGAAGACAGATCCATACAAACCAGAAATTATCAATGGTAAGCTCTATGCGCGTGGTTCGTCTGATGATAAAGGGCCTACAATGGCCTGCTACTATGGTTTGAAGATCATTAAAGACCTAGGACTCCCTGTTTCTAAGCGCGTGCGCTTTGTTGTCGGTACGGATGAAGAATCGGGCTGGGGCGACATGGATTACTATTTCAAACATGTCGGACTTCCTGAGCCAGATTTTGGCTTCTCACCAGATGCGGAATTCCCAATCATCAATGGGGAAAAAGGAAACATCACTGAGTACCTTCATTTTGGAAATGACAACACAGGAACTGCCCATCTTCATAGCTTTACAGGTGGCCTTCGTGAAAACATGGTACCAGAGTCGGCGACTGCAGTCGTTTCTGGACAACTTCCAGATCTTGCTGGCCTCTTAGATGCCTTTGCCAAGGAACACCAGCTCAAGTATGAAATTTCAACTGTTGACGAAGAAACCTATACCGTTACCATTGTTGGGAAATCTGCTCACGGATCAACTCCTGAAGATGGGATCAATGGTGCGACCTACTTGGCTCTCTTGTTGAACCAATTTGATTTTGGTGGTGCTGCTAAGGCTTACCTTCATGTGACAGCTTCGCTTCTTCACGAAGATTTTGCTGGTGAAAAATTAGGAATTGCCCATACAGATGCCAAAATGGGACCATTGAGCATGAATGCAGGTGTCTTCCATTTTGATGAAAGCCAAGCAGACAACACCATTGCCCTCAATATCCGGTACCCTCAAGGAACAGATCCTGAAACCATCAAATCCACCCTTGAAAAGATCGAAGGAGTGGCTACAGTAAGCTTGTCAGCCCACGGTCACACACCTCACTATGTTCCGATGGATGATGAATTGGTATCCACCCTCTTGCGTGTTTACGAAAAACAAACTGGCCTCAAAGGACATGAACAAGTGATCGGTGGTGGTACCTTTGGTCGTCTCTTGAAACGTGGGGTTGCCTTTGGTGCTATGTTCCCAGACTATGTCAATACTATGCACCAAGCTAATGAGTTCGCAGATGTCGAAGATCTCTATCGTGCAGCAGCTATTTACGCAGAAGCCATCTATGAACTAATCAAATAATCCACTACTCGGCCAGTTTTTCTGGCTGAGTTTTTCCATAGAAGGAGGACTTATGTCAAGGATTGAAAGCATTAAACAAGCCATTATGGCAGATCCTCAAAATAAAGAATATACAGAGAAAGGGATAGAGCCACTCTTTGCAGCCCCAAAGACAGCTCGTATCAATATCATCGGACAAGCTCCAGGGATGAAGACGGAAGAAGCTGGTATTTACTGGAAGGACAAGAGTGGTGATCGTCTGCGCGAATGGTTAGGAGTTGACGAAGACACCTTTTATAATTCTGGTTTGTTTGCGGTCATTCCCATGGACTTTTATTTCCCAGGGCATGGGAAATCTGGTGACCTTCCACCTCGCAAAGGCTTTGCGGAAAAGTGGCACCCTCAACTTCTCAAGGAGTGTCCGGATATTGAGTTAACCCTCTTAATTGGACAATATGCTCAAGCTTATTACCTTCATGAAAAGGTTAGTGGCAAAGTAACCGAACGGGTCCACCATTTTAAAGACTATTTGCCAACCTATTTTCCACTTGTTCACCCTTCCCCTCGTAATCAAATCTGGATGGCTAAAAATCCTTGGTTTGAGGCAGAAGTTGTCCCAGAATTGCAAACCTTAGTACAAGAGATCATTCAAAAATAAAGGAGAGCGAAGATGGATCCTTATCAACAAGTTAAAGAAAAATTAGATGAGTTGGGAATTTCATTTGATGTGGTGGAACACCCACCTGCATTTACGACGGAGCAGGCGGATTCTTATATTGAAGGCTTAGAAGGTGTCCGCACTAAGACCATGTTTTTGACCAACAAAAAGAAAACTCAATACTATTTGCTCATCATGGATGACCAGAAGCCATTGGATATGGATGATTTCAAAGAGCAAGTGGAAGCCAACCGGATCCGCATGGCTTCAGCAGATTCTTTAGCTGAAAAAATGAAATTACCGCCAGGGACGGTTTCTCCATTTGGTTTATTGAACAATGAAGAAAAAGATATTCGAGTCTATTTCGATAAAGACATTGTGTCAGAGGAGATCATGACCTTCCATCCCAATACCAACGAAAAAACGATCTTTATTAAAACCCAAGACTTGTTCCGATTTTTAGAGTCTATTGGCTTTAACTATGAAATCCTAACCCTTCCATAACATATCTTACAGGAGAAATCATGAAAGAAATTCCATTTTCAAGCTTTTACCAAGCTTATCAAAAAGGAAACATACACGTTCTTGATGTACGCGAGCAGGAGGAATATGATGCCCTTCACTTAGATGGGGTTCGTCTTCTTCCCTTATCTGAGTTAGCAGATCGCTACCAGGAATTAGAGAAGGATCATCCCTATTATGTCATCTGCAAGTCTGGTCGACGCTCAGCACGCGCTTGCCAATTTTTGGAAGAGCAAGGCTACGATGTGACCAACGTCCAAGGTGGCATGGATGCATTTGAATCCTAAAAAGAGAGTGGGACAGAAATCGGTAATTCGTT
>NZ_KV834651.1:158559-222924 GCF_001837905.1 Streptococcus sp. HMSC076C09 | reverse complement strand
AATAATTGAGAGGTTAGGACTTTTGTCCCAGCCTTTTTCTTTACTAATTTCTAGAAATGAGTAGAATTTGTATGTTTTTCAAAAGATATTACAGGGATTTTCCAGTCTTTCATTGAAAATGGTTCAGAAATTTTGTATAATACCCTAGTATAAACAATTGTTAAGGAGATTCATTATGTCAAAACAAGATTGGCTGGATTATTTCGAAGCCGTAAATGGTCGTTCTGCTAGTGCAGAAGAAATCGCTCAAGCGCTGGCTGCAGGAGAATTTCAAGAAGAAGTAGTGGTTCCAGAAACCCCACAAACCACAGAATTTGTTGCAGCGCCAACTGCCCCTGTTGAAGAACCAGTAGCAGCTCCTCAAGCTCCAGAATTTGTCGCAGCACCAGCAGCGCCAGCAGCCCCAGAGTTTGTTGCAGCGCCAACTGCACCTGCAGAAGAACCAGTTGCAGCTCCAGTTCAAGAACCGGCTCCTCAAGCTGCTTCAGCGAATGGACCTGCTTTCCAACAAGCTCCACAGCAAGCCTACCAACAACCGACTCAAGCAGCTTATCAACAAGCTCCTTACCAAGGTCAACCAGGACAACCTTATCCTGCCCAACCAAGTCAATTTGGTGTAGCCGTTGGTGGTTACTGGAATTGGTTCCTTTCAGCTTTGAAACGTCCAACAGCTGTAGAAAATCCAAAAGCTCTTAACGGAATTTTACAGTATGTTTTGACTGCCTTTGTCTTGACCCTATCAACTTTCTTCACAGCTAGTGGAGCTACAGGTGGTTATGGAATGGATTTCCGTGCCTTTATGTTGACATTGATTTCCCTTTTCTTTAGCGTTTACGCCTTCCAAGTAGCTGGATTCTTTGTTCGTCGTGTGGTTCTTCAAGATAAGGAATACAGTTACGGTCGTTCATTTGAAGAGTTTGGACGTTTGTCTGTTTACACTTTGCCACTTGCCCTTCTTGCTTTCTTAGTAGGTCTTGTAAAAGTTTATGAATTTTATGGCTTTGTAAACTTCCTTATTTTCTTCTTGTTCTTTGTTGGAACATGCTATGTCGTTCATCAAGGATTGAACAAGACAAGCTTTAAAGCAGATAAATTCTTGCTTCTAGTAGCATCATCTGTTGTCTTGCTTCTCATTGCTATCTTTGTCATTTATGTGAATGCTCGTATTTTAGAACAAGTAGCTATTGGATTTATTCCAAGTGCTCCAAATTTCTCTAACTTTGGATTCTAACAATATCACAAAACGGAAGGTGGGGGAACCCACTTTCCCTATTTTATAATGAGGGAGAAGAGATCCATGCAAAAGAAATGGGTTGAATTATTTGAAAAAGTGATTGGTCGCAAACCGTCACCAGAAGAGTTTATGGCTGGGAAAGCTTGTGGATTTGATTTGAAACAAATTCAGTCTATCGCAGGAAATGCCCCAGCAGAGGAAGTAGCTCCTGTTGAGAAACCAGTGGTTGAACCAGTTGAAGAAGTGAAGAATGTTGATCCACTTCTAGCAGCTCGTCAGGCTTGGTTGCAACATTTTGAAGAAACCTATGGCCGCAAGCCGAGTGCAGAAGAATTTACCGCAGCTAAAAGTCAAAACTTCGAGTTTTTTGTAGGACCTGTGCCTGAAGCAGAATTTGCGAACCCAGATTCAACAGATGTAACACAGGAATATGTGCCTCAACAGCCGACTCAAGAGTATACGGCTCCACTTGCTGCTGAGCAAACGCAGGTCTTTGCTGGTCCAAATGTCACAGAAGCAGGTCCAGTTCAGAAAAAACAAAAGGCCCCGAAAACGAAGGGTGGAAAGAAACTTTCCGAGAAGAAAATTGGGATTATTTCTGCTATTGCAGTCCTTGTGATCGCTTTGGTAGCAGCCTTCTTTTACTTCCAGTCTACAACACGTGTCGAAGTGACAGCAGATAAATTTATTAAGGCAGTGGACACCAAGGATTATCGCGAAGCAGCAGACCTACTTTCAACCGATAACGATAAATGGACAAAGGATGAAGCCGAAAGCTTTATCACCAGCATGGAAGATCAAGGAGTCGATATCGGCACAGAGTTGAACAAGATCATCGATAATGGTGGAGAAGGCAGCTATACGGATAAATCTGGAAACAAGATCTTTGGTTTGGAAAAAGCAGACAAGAAATTTGGGATCTTCCAAGAATACCGTGTAGCCAGCTATCCAGTACAAGTCAAGGTCAAGACCAATTTGGACCAAGCCAAACTCAAAGTGGCTGCCAATAAAACGGTAACCTTGAAAAAAGATGCAGTGACAGATCTTGGTTCTTTCCATTACAATACAAAAGAAATGGAATTGACTGCTAAAACAGAGGTCGGAAATGTCACTTCTAAGATCCATCTCAATCCTAAAAAAGCAACTAAGAACAACTTAGAATTGCAGTTGAATTCTGAAAAACGCAATTTAGAAGTTGAGTTCCCTGATGAGGTTGAAAACCCAACGGATGTGAAGGTTGTAGTCAACGGCAAAGAAGTCGGAACCAGCACGACCTTTGAAGTAGATAGCATCCCTTATCAAGAAATTGAAGTACATGCTGTCTTCAACATGAATGGGGAAACCTATACAACTGAGAAGGCTAAGGTGACGATTGAAGAGGGTGAGAACGATCCGATCGAACTTAAACTAGCCAAAGATACCCTAAAACGCATCAAGAGTGCACAAGATGCTAAGAAAGCGCAAGCAGCCAAAGAAGAACAAAATCGGACCTTGGCGGAAGAGTTCTTGAAAGAGTACCGCGACGCTGTCTTTAGCTCAGTTTCAAATCGAAACAACACCTACTCTAAATACTATGACACACAAAGTCAAGCCTACAAGGATATGGTTGAGTTCACAACTGGTGATGGTGTTCGAAAGGCTAAAATTGACTACTATACTCCAGGAGCTTTGGACATTCAAAGTGTCACTGAAGAAAATGGTGTGGTAACGATCAAGACTTATGAAGACTTTACCGTGCATTATACAGATAGCCATCCAGATTCACAAAACCGCAAGTACAAGACCTACACTTTGAAAAAAGTAGGTGCAAGTTATGTGATTACGGATATTGTCGTAACAAAAGAATCATAGGAGATTCCCATGAAAGCAAGATTTTCCAAATTAACTTTGGTGACAGTTGCCTTGTTAACCCTGACAGCTTGCTCCCAATCTCAATCCACTAGTTCTAAATCTTCTGCAAAAGAAGAAACTAAACAAACGCAAACTAAGTCTTCCAAAGGAACGTCTTCTGCAAAGGATACGTCAAAAGAAACTGGCAAAGAAGAGTCGTCAAAAGCTGGTAAGTCAGATGTGAAAGTGGATTCTGGTGTCAGCTATAATGGTTCCTACTATAGTGTCAAAGGGAAATATGGTGAGGTCATGATCGCCAACAAACATTATCCCTTGTCGCCTGACTTTAACCCAGGTGAAGATCCTGAAGCTGTTTCAGCCCTTCATGAATTGATCGCAGCCATGCAGGCAGAAGGTTATCCGATCAGTGACCAATATAGTGGTTTTCGTAGCTACGACACCCAAGTTGGTCTCTACCAAAACTATGTCAATCAAGATGGTCAGGAAGCCGCCGATCGTTATTCTGCAAGACCAGGTTATAGTGAACACCAAACTGGTTTGACCTTTGATTTGATCGATACCAGTGGTAATTTGGTAACCGAACCTGGACCAAGTAAGTGGTTGCTTAAGAATGCTGCTAAATATGGCTTTGTGGTTCGTTACCAAGAAGGAAAAGAAAAAGTAACAGGCTACATGCCTGAAAGCTGGCATCTCCGCTATATCGGAAAAGAAGCACAAGATATTGCGGACTCAGGCTTGAGTCTGGAAGAATACTATGGCTTCACTGGCGGAGACTACGTTGATAAATAAGAAAAGGCTGGGATTTTAATCCCAACCTTTTTTATTGTATTGTTTTTAGAAATGCATCCAGCTCTTTTTGATTCTTGAGAGAGATGAATTTATCGGGATAGGTAGAACGGATATTTCTATACCTTTCTTTGGCATTCTTAGTTCGACCGTCCCAAAGGATCCAACGGATGAATTCCCAGTCAAAGCGTTCAGGGCAGCCTGCTGCCATACTCTCGCGAACGCGTCCCTTATAACGACGGTATCGTTTCCAGGCTCTATAGAGGCAGTTCCAACGAGAGAAGTTGAGAAAGATAATGTGGTCGGCTTGCTCCATTCTTTCCTCATAGCAACACCATGAATAATTTCCATCAATGACCCAGTCTTTATGTTGGCTAAGAAACTGTTTCATCTGTCCCTCCATCCAATCCCGGTCACTGTCTACCCATCCTGGTTGAAATTGAAGGGTATCCATGTGGAGCTTGGGGATGGAGTAGTGGCGAGATAAGGCTCCAGCCAAGGTAGATTTTCCAGATCCAGAATAGCCGATAATAACAATTTTCATAAGCACCTCTCAAAAATTTAGGCACAAAAAAAGCTCCGGAGAGCTTGATTTTTATGCTGTTCTTGATTAACCAAGTTTCGCTGCAAGACGTGCTTTATCACGGCTAGCTTTGTTCTTGTGGATCAAACCTTTAGTTTCTGCTTTATCGATAGCTGAGCTAGCAGCGCGGTAAAGTTCTTCAGATGGGTTTGCTTCAAAAGCTTTGATTGCAGTACGCATAGCTGATTTTTGAGCTGAGTTTTTTTCGTTTTGTTTAACGTTCAATTCAGCGCGTTTGATAGCTGATTTAATGTTTGCCAAGTTATTCACCTCCATTGATAATCTAACTATCTCATTATATATGAAAAGTTAAGATTTGACAAGCCTAAAATAGCTTTTCCTTAAAAAAGTACCGTTAACAGGCCATTTTCTCTAGCGTTTTAGATAAATTTCATCGATTTCATGGTTGGTTGCCTTATGGAGAATCAGATCAGCTCGGTTTCTGGTTGGTTGAATGTAATGTTGCAAGTTGACTAAATTAATGGATTCCCAGACCTGATGGGCCATGTTTAAAACTTCTTCTAAGGGTTGCTCTGTAAATCGATAGTAGTAGTTATTGGGATCATTTTGAGCTAATGCAAGGAGTTTTTGGAAGCGATCGATATACCAAGATTCGATATCGTCGACCGCGGCATCCACATAGATTGAAAAATCAAAGAAATCGGTCATATAGAGAGTGTCATTTTGCGGATTTTGAAAGACATTGATACCTTCGACAATGACAAAATCAGCTGGTAAAATGGTTTGCTTCTCATCTGGGACAATATCGTATATTTCGTGGGAATAGACAGGGATTTCTACACTCTTGTTGTTTTTGATTTGATTAAGAAAATCAAGGAGCAATTCCATATCATAGCTTTCCGGAAATCCTTTTCGATTGAGGATCTCTTGTTCTTTTAAGATAGCATTTGGATAGAGGAAGCCATCTGTTGTCACCAATTCTACTGTCGAGCCTTCGAAGGTTCGTGACAGCAGGATTTGAAGGAGACGGCTAGTGGTCGATTTCCCAACAGCAACACTCCCTGAAACTCCAATGATAAAGGGTTGGCGTTCACTCGTTTTTTGAAGAAAAATACCTTTTGAGAAGGCCAAATCTTCTTTGGAACGCTTGTAGATTCCAATCAGGTTTGTCAAAGGCAGGTAGACGTCACGTACATCCTGGAGGTTGATGCGGTCGTTAAAACTTTTAATAGAATTGAGCTCTGTTTGAGAGAGAGGTGGGGTGGTTTTGCGGTGCAAATTTTGCCACGTTTCCCGATTAATTTTTTCAAAATGTAGAAATTCTTTGTCCATATGTCACTCCTATTGTAGTCTTTAGTATACCAATTTTTAGAGGTCATGTAAACGATTTAAAAAAGGAGTGAATTATGATAAAATAACCTTATGAGTAAAATGTATTTCGATGTAAACCCAGATGCAGCCCATGATATTCATGATCTGGCTGTTGTTTTATTGGGGCAAAAGATGAATTTCTATACGGACGCCGGCGTCTTTAGTAAAAAAATGATTGACTATGGAAGTCAGGTGCTCTTATCAACCCTGGATTTTCAAGAAGGAGAAAGTGTCCTTGATGTTGGCTGTGGCTATGGACCAATCGGCCTCTCTCTAGCTAAAGCCCAGGGAGTTGCAGTGACCATGGTCGATGTCAATGAGCGGGCACTGGACTTGGCTAAGAAAAATGCCAGCCGAAATGGCGTGGAAGCTCAGATCTTTTCTTCGGATGTCTATGAAGCAGTAGAAGGGGTCTTTGACCATGTGATCAGTAATCCGCCGATCCGAGCTGGTAAGAAAGTGGTCCACCAAGTGATCACCGGTAGTTTTGAACATTTGAAACCAGGTGGAGACTTGACCATTGTCATTCAGAAAAAACAAGGGGCTCCGAGCGCTAAGGCCAAGATGGAAGAGACGTTTGGCAATTGTGAGACCGTAAAAAAAGACAAAGGCTATTATATTTTAAGAAGTGAGAAAGAATCATGAGAGCAGTAGATATCATTCAGAAAAAAAGAGATGGTCTTGCCTTAAACAAGGAAGAAATTGAATGGCTGATTGAGGGCTATGTGGCTGGAACAGTACCAGATTACCAAATGTCCGCTTTTGCTATGGCTGTTTATTTTAAAGGGATGACGACGGAAGAAATTTCTCATATGACCATGAAGATGGTCCAAACGGGGCAACAGTTTGATCTGTCAGCTATTCCAGGGATCAAGGTGGACAAACACTCGACTGGTGGTGTGGGAGACAAGGTGACCTTGGTCTTGGTGCCTTTGGTTGCAAGTTTCGGAGTGCCGGTTGCCAAAATGAGCGGTCGTGGCTTAGGCCACACGGGTGGAACCATCGATAAGTTGGAATCCATTAAGGGTTTCCAGATTGAACGGACCCAAGAGGAATTTATCCAGCAGGTGCAGGAGATCGGCTTATCGGTCATTGGTCAATCCGACCAACTTGTAAAAGCAGACAAACTTTTGTATGCTCTGCGTGATGTGACAGCGACAGTGGATACCATTCCTTTGATTGCTAGCTCCGTTATGAGTAAGAAAATCGCTGCTGGAGCGGATGCTATTCTTTTGGACGTGACGGTAGGCGAGGGTGCCTTCATGAAGAATATTGAGGATGCTCGTCGCTTAGCACGTACCATGGTGGATCTTGGAAATGCAGTGGGTCGGAAAACCATCGCTGTCATTACAGATATGAGCCAACCATTGGGAACCAGTATTGGCAATCGTTTAGAGATTTTGGAAGCCCTGGATATTCTGAAAGGACAGGGGCGCGCTGAAGTCACTGAGTTTATTTGTGAATTAGCGCAAATCATGTTGAAATTGGCCAATGTAGATCAATCGATTGAAGCCATCCTTGAACACTTGACCAATGGTCAAGCTTTAGCGAAGTTTGAAGAAATGGTGGTGGCTCAAGGTGGAGACTTAGAAGATTTGCATCGTCCCGTTAAAGTGGATCAGGTCCTTGAAGTAACAGCGGACCAAGATGGCGTCATTGCTGCTTTACCTGCCATGGAGTTTGGTTTGTTTGCTATGCGCCTGGGTGCTGGTCGTGCTGTCAAATCGGATCCCCTCGATTATGAAACAGGGATTGTGTTTGACAAAAAAGTGGGAGAGCACGTCAAAAAAGGGGAACGCATTGCTCGCATTTTCATGAATGAAAAAAATTCACAAGAAAGAGTTACAGAATTCAAAAAAAATGTTAAAATACTAGAAAGGGCTGAAAGCGTTAAAGAAATTATTGAAATAATATCTTAAGCAGCTCAGGAGATTGTATGAAGTTAAATAAATATATCGATCACACTCTTTTAAAACCAGATGCGCAACAAGAACAGATCGAAAAGCTGATCGAAGAAGCCAAGGCTTATGATTTTGCGAGTGTCTGTGTGAACCCGACATGGGTGAATTTTGCGGCTGAGGGCTTGCGCGATTCAGACGTTAAAGTTTGTACCGTCATTGGTTTTCCTTTAGGAGCAAATACACCATTTGTCAAAGCGTGTGAAACAAAAAATGCGATTCAAAATGGTGCCGATGAGATTGACATGGTCATTAATATCGGGGCTCTTAAGTCTAAGAATTTAGCACTAGTTGAGGAAGATATCCAAGCGGTAGTCGAAGCGAGCGGTGATAAGCTGGTCAAAGTCATCATTGAGACTTGTCTCTTAACCGATGATGAAAAGATCGTTGCTTGTCAAATTGCTAAGTTAGCTGGCGCAGACTTTGTGAAGACTTCAACTGGCTTCTCAACTGGAGGAGCAACGGTAGAAGATGTGGCCTTAATGCGTCAAACTGTTGGACCCGACATGGGTGTTAAGGCTTCTGGTGGTGCTCGCTCTTATGAAGATGCTCTTGCTTTTATCGAAGCTGGTGCGACCCGTATTGGGACTTCTTCTGGTGTAGCCATCATGGAAGGAAAGGTGGCTCATGGCGACTACTGAGTTGATTGACTTAGCAGTTGAAGTGAGTAAACAAGCCTATGTGCCTTACTCTCATTTCCCAATTGGAGCTGTACTGCTAACGAAGGATGGAGAAATCTATACAGGGGTCAATATAGAAAATGCCAGTTTTGGTTTAACCAACTGTGGAGAACGGACAGCCATTTTTAAAGCTGTTTCTGAAGGAGCTCGTGAGTTTCAAGAGCTCATTATCTACGGGCAAACAGAAAAGCCCATCTCTCCATGTGGTGCTTGTCGCCAGGTCATGGCTGAATTTTTTGAGCCAGACCTTCCTGTAACCTTAGTATCTAAAGATAAATCGACGGTCGTGATGACGGTCAAGGAATTACTTCCATATTCCTTTACAGACTTGACTTAATGGGTCTGTGAGGCGGTCTTTTGACCCTTTCAATACTTCGCAACAATGTTGCACAATAATTTAGGAGGTTCAGTAATGAACAAGAAACAATGGCTAGGCCTTGGTCTAGTAACTGTCGCTGCTATCGGACTTGCAGCATGTGGAAATCGTGCGTCTAAAAAAGATAGCGCTAACTCAGAATCTAAAACAGATTTGAAAGCTGCTATCATTACCGATACTGGTGGTGTGGATGACAAATCATTCAACCAATCTGCTTGGGAAGGTTTGCAAGCTTGGGGTAAAGAAAACGGTCTTTCTAAAGGGAACGGATTTGACTACTTCCAATCAACAGATGAATCTCAATATGCGACAAACCTTGATGAAGCTGTTTCTAACGACTACAAATTGATCTTTGGTGTTGGTTTTGCCTTGAGCGACTCTGTTAAAAAAGCTGCAAAAGACAACCAAGATGTGAACTATGTCATCATCGATGACCGTATTGAAGGACAAAAGAACGTAGCATCTGCTGTTTATGCCGATAACGAAGCTGGTTACCTTGCTGGTATCGCTGCTGCAAAAACTACAAAAACTAAACAAGTTGGTTTTGTAGGTGGTATGGAAAGTGAAGTTATCACTCGTTTCCGCGCTGGATTTGAAGCTGGTGTTAAATCTGTTGACCCATCTATCAAAGTTCAAGTAGACTACGCTGGTTCGTTCGGTGACTCTGCTAAAGGTAAAACAATTGCTGCTGCACAATACGCTGCAGGTGCAGACGTTATCTACCAAGTAGCTGGTGGTACTGGTGCAGGTGTCTTCTCTGAAGCTAAAGACTTGAACGAGAAGAAAAATGAAGACGAAAAAGTTTGGGTTCTTGGTGTTGACCGTGACCAAAAAGCTGAAGGTGAATACACTTCTAAAGATGGTAAAAAATCTAACTTTGTATTGGCTTCAAGCTTGAAGAAAGTCGGAGAATCTGTAAAAGACTTGGCTAAGAAAACTGCTGACGGTAAATTCCCTGGCGGTAAAGTGATTACTTATAGCTTGAAAGATGGTGGAGTTGATTTGACAACTGACAACCTTTCTGCAGATGCTAAAAAAGCAGTCGAAGATGCTAAAGCTAAAATCCTTGACGGGTCTCTTAAAGTTCCTGAAAAATAATATTTGATTGGATCGGCCCGACCTTCAAGGGCCGTTCCTTTTAATAAATTGAGACATTTTTGTCTCAGTAAAATCTATTAGCAACCCTAGTAGATTTTATTGAAATAAAAATAGATTTGAAAGGAAACACCCCCATGACACATGAATATGTCATCGAAATGCGTGAGATTACCAAAAAATTTGGTGACTTTGTAGCAAATGACAAGATTAATCTTCAGTTGCGCAAAGGTGAAATCCATGCACTTCTTGGAGAAAATGGTGCAGGGAAATCTACCCTGATGAATATGCTGGCTGGTTTGTTGGAACCAACTGGCGGAGACATCGTGGTAAATGGAAAAACTGTTAACCTAGACTCACCTTCAAAAGCAGCTTCTTTAGGAATTGGAATGGTGCACCAACACTTTATGTTGGTTGAAGCCTTCACTGTTGCTGAAAATATCATCCTTGGGTCTGAAACCACTAAACATGGTATTTTGGATCTTAAGAAAGCCAGTCAAGATATCCTTGATTTGTCTAAAAAATATGGCTTAGCAGTGGATCCAAATGCTAAAGTTGAGGATATTTCCGTCGGTGCGCAGCAACGTGTGGAAATCTTAAAGACGCTTTATCGTGGAGCCGACATCCTAATCTTCGATGAACCTACTGCAGTGTTGACACCAGCTGAAATCGAAGAATTGATGACAATCATGAAGAACTTGGCAAATGAAGGAAAATCCATTATCTTGATTACGCACAAGTTGGATGAAATCCGTGCTGTTTCTGACCGCGTCACAGTTATCCGTCGTGGTAAATCAATTGAGACAGTCGAGATTGGTGGAGCTACCAACCAAGACTTGGCCGAAATGATGGTCGGTCGTTCTGTTTCCTTTAAAACGGAGAAAGGTCCTTCTCAACCGAAAGAAGTC
Source organism: Streptococcus sp. HMSC076C09 (assembly GCF_001837905.1). Classification (NCBI taxonomy): domain Bacteria; kingdom Bacillati; phylum Bacillota; class Bacilli; order Lactobacillales; family Streptococcaceae; genus Streptococcus; species Streptococcus sp. HMSC076C09. The sequence continues at coordinate 212,121 of NZ_KV834651.1, read as the reverse complement.
GTCTTGTCGATCGAAAACTTGGTTGTAAACGAAAACCGGGGAGTCCCAGCTGTTAAGAATTTGTCACTGGAACTTCGTGCTGGTGAAGTCGTCGGGATTGCAGGGATTGACGGAAATGGTCAGTCTGAGTTGATCCAAGCGATTACAGGACTACGGAAGGTAAAATCCGGTTCAATCAAGATTAAAGGCAAGGACGTTGTGGGACTTCGTCCACGTCAAATCACAGAAATGAAAGTAGGGCACGTCCCTGAAGACCGTCACCGGGATGGATTAGTCCTTGATATGATGATCTCTGAAAATATTGCCCTTCAAACCTATTATAAAGAACCTCTTAGCAAGAATGGTATTTTGAATTATCCAAATATTACCTCTTATGCTAAGAAGTTGATGGAAGAGTTTGACGTTCGTGCAGCCAGTGAAGTGGTACCTGCTAAGGCTCTCTCTGGAGGGAACCAGCAAAAAGCCATTATCGCTCGCGAAATCGATCGTGATCCGGATCTCTTGATCGTTAGCCAGCCGACTCGTGGATTGGACGTTGGAGCGATCGAATATATTCACAAACGTTTGATTCAAGAACGGGATAATGGAAAAGCTGTTCTGGTTGTCAGCTTTGAATTAGATGAAATTTTGAATGTTTCTGACCGTATTGCGGTTATTCATGATGGGAAGATCCAAGGGATCGTAACCCCTGAAACAACGAATAAGCAAGAACTTGGAATCCTCATGGCAGGTGGACAAGTAAAGGAGGGAGCATCAAATGAATAAGAATTTAAAACAAATTGCCGTTCCATTGGTGTCTGTCCTTTTAGGATTGGTCTTGGGTGCCATTATTATGTGGGCCTTCAGCTATGATGCCCTTTGGGGATATGAATTGCTGTTTAAAAAAGCCTTTGGTTCGATTAAGAGTTGGGGAAATATTTCCCGTGCTATGGGGCCACTGATTTTAGTTGCTCTTGGGTTTTCAGTAGCCAGCCGGGCCGGCTTCTTTAACGTTGGACTTCCTGGTCAGGCTTTTGCAGGATGGATCATGGCGACTTGGTTTGCCCTTTCCTTCCCAAATATGCCTCGCTTACTGATGATTCCGATGACCGTTTTGATTGCGGCTATTGCAGGTGGATTTATTGGAGCGATTCCTGGTTTCCTTCGTGCCTATCTCGGAACCAGTGAGGTCATTATCACCATTATGATGAACTACATTGTTCTCTATGGTGGGAATGCCTTGATTCATAGCTTCCCAGCTTCCTTGATGAAAAACAAGGACTCAACCATTGATGTGGGAGCCAACGCTGTCTACCAAACGGAGTGGTTGCGTAATTTGACAGACAAATCACAAATGAACATCGGGATCTTCTTTGCCATCATCGCAGTGGTGGTCATCTGGTTCTTGATGAAGAAAACAACACTTGGTTTTGAAATCCGTGCCGTTGGTCTCAATTCGAATGCGGCAGAATACGCTGGGATGTCTGCAAAACGGACCATTATCCTTTCTATGATCATTTCTGGTGCTCTTGCTGGTATTGGTGGGGTAGCAGAAGGTCTGGGTATTTACTCAAATGTCTACGTTCAAACCAGCTCGATGAGTGTTGGATTTAACGGAATGGCCGTAGCCCTTCTTGCGATGAATTCACCAATTGGTATTCCATTTGCTGCCTTCTTGTTTGGTGCACTTCAAATTGGGGGAGTTGGTATGAAGCCAGCTGCAATCCCTGAAGAAGTCGTTCAAATTGTGACAGCATCTATTATCTTCTTCGTATGTGCCCACTACATTATTGAAAAGATGATCTCGATGCGTTCAGCTAAAAAAGGAGGAGCAAACTAATGAGTATTGTAACGATTTTAAGTATTCTTGTTTCCTCTATGATTGTGTATGCAGCGCCGCTGATCTTCACAAGTATCGGAGGAGCATACTCAGAACACGCTGGGGTTGTTAACGTTGGTCTGGAAGGAATCATGGTTATGGGAGCCTTCTCAGGTATTATCTTTAACTTGACTTTTGAGCCTGAGTTAGGAAGTTTGACACCATGGTTGTCCTTGATCGTTGCTGCAGGGATTGGAGTACTCTTCTCCTTGATTCACGCGGTGGCAACCATTCATTTCCGTGCTGACCATATCGTCTCAGGTACAGTATTGAACTTGATGGCACCACCACTTGCGGTCTTCCTTGTTAAAGCGATGTATAACAAGGGACAAACTGATAATATCAAAGTTGCCTTTGGGAAAACATCGATTCCGGTCTTATCTAAAATTCCGGTCATTGGGGATATTTTCTTCAACAATGCCAGCATCATTGGTTGGGTTGCGATTCTATTTTCATTCTTTGCTTGGTTTATCATGTTCAAGACGAAGTTTGGATTGCGTCTTCGTTCAGTTGGGGAACACCCACAAGCAGCAGATACATTGGGAATCAATGTATATAGAATGCGCTACTTAGGAGTGATGATCTCTGGTGCCCTAGCAGGAATCGGAGGAGCCATTTACGCTCAGTCAGTTTCTGTTAACTTCGCCGTGACGACTATTGTAGGTCCTGGATTTATCGCCCTTGCGGCTATGATTTTCGGGAAATGGAACCCAATCGGGGCCATGCTTGCTAGTCTCTTCTTTGGAGCTTCTCAAAGTTTGGCTGTTATCGGGAATCAATTGCCTTTGCTTAAAGGGATCCCATCCATCTACTTGCAAATTGCGCCTTACGTTTTGACCATGGTTGTCTTGGCAGCCTTCTTCGGACAAGCAGTTGCGCCAAAAGCAGATGGTGTTAACTACATTAAATCGAAATAATGCACAGAGAGAGGTTGGGACAAAAGTCCTAGCCTCTCAATTGTCTTTGGATTGTCGAGCAAGACGCAGTGGTTGAGTGGGCTCTACTACGCTGATTTCATCAGCTTTTACAGCCCTACTCAACTGTGCGGAGGTGGGACGACGAAATCGAATTCTAACGAATTACCGATTTCTGTCCCACGCTCTCTTTTGCTTTGTAAAGGCCCCTCTTAGTCGCAATTTCTTTAGATTTAGGGTACAATAAGAATACAACTTTTCACGTATTGGAGGAGCAGATGTTTAAGTGGATGAAACGCCTGATTGGCATGGTGATCGTTTTATTTATTTTATTAGTGATCTTGTTGGTTCCTGGATCTATCCCTGAAGGAGAGCAACTGAGAAATGTGCAGGCAGGGAGTTCTTTGATTGAGTTGGCTCAAAATGCTGTTTCAAATGCCTCTGTGAGCACTGAAGGGCTCTCAACTGAGCTAAGTCTCAATTCAGTGCAATTGAGTCAGGTCGTAAAAACAAGTGCTGGATCCGCCCTTGACAATTCTGACTATCAAAAGATGGCATTAGGAATGGATGGCAATGACCTTCATGTCAAAGTTCCTGTATCATTAGGGCCAATCGATAGCTATCTAGATTTAACCATGACCGGTCAAGTTGAAAACAATGTCATGAATTTGACCGTGACCGGTGCTAAATTAGGGAAAATGCCCATTCCAAAATTCTTGGTTCTCAACTATTTGAAGGATCAATCCAATCAAAATGGAGGCGGCTTCACAGTGAATGGTGATCAAATCACCCTTGATATCCCTCAAGCAGGCTATAGCATCTCAAAAGCGAGAGTGGAAAATGGCAATGCTAAGGTAACTGTTAGTATATCCTTGTTTTAAGTCTTTGTAATTGGAGTTGTCATGCTTGTCTTTGAATTTTGTGCAGAGAATTTAACTTATATTGATAAGGCGATTGCTGCTGGGGCAGGTCGCATTGAACTGTGCGACAACCTGGCAGTAGGCGGGACCACACCGAGTATAGGTGTGATTAATGAAGCAATCAAACTGACAAGAGAGAAGTCCGTGGATCTATGTGTCATTATCCGGCCCCGTGGTGGCGATTTTGTCTACACTGATCTGGAAGTCCAAGCTATGCTGACGGATATTCGTGCTGCGAAAGAAATAGGGGTTACTAGTTTTGTGCTGGGTGCGCTGACGAGGGATCGAAAGTTGGATCAGAGAGTCATGCAGCTTTTACTAGCAGCCTGTGGAGAGGCAGAGGTGGTCTTTCATATGGCCTTTGATGAGTTAGCTCATACAGATCAGCTAGAAGCGATTGAGTGGCTTTCTGATCAAGGTGTGGCCCGTATTTTAACACGAGCAGGAAGTCCAGGTGACCCACTAGAGCAACGCTTTGCACACTATCATCGTTTATTAGATGCAGCTAAGGGAAAGATTCAGATCCTGCCAGGTGGGGGTGTGACCCTTGACAATCGTCAGCTCTTTTTGGAGCAATTGGGCGTTTGTCAACTGCATGGCACGCGCATCGTGTTTTAAAAAAGAAACGATCACTGCTTGAAGTAGTTTTGAGGATCCGTTATCAAGGTTGGGGACGTTGTTTCCAGCCTCTTCTAGTGCAAAAATGAATAAGGGAGAGAAAATGTTTTTAGAGCATTATTTTGACCGATACACCTTTCAGCCAGAAAAGGGATTGGCTTATGGATTTGAAAAGAGAGGGGCAGGCTATGAGTACCAGTGCCCCGTCTTATCGGACACTTTTCTCTTAAAGGTCCAGGTCTACGACCAGAAGATTTCTTTTCAGGTCTATGATCAGGATACAGGGGACGAGTATATCCAGATCCATCTGGAACAGCTACAGGGAAATTTCGTCGGCCAAGTCAGGGAAGCCTGTCAGGAAAGTCTTGAAAGGATCCGGCAAGCTTGTTTTGAGGTCGAAGAATTTCTCTATCCTCAAGCCAAGCGTCTCATGACCTATATTTCTCTGCACTATCAGGGAACGATTGAGTATTTGTGGGAGAGATCTCCGGAATCCGGTGCCATTCGCCACCGAGACACCCTCAAGTGGTATGGTGTCTTTATGACCATTGATTGGAAAAAATTGGATGCTAGCAAGTCTGGGAAAATAGAAGTTTTGAATGTCAAGTCTGATCAAGTAGCCTATTTCATCCAGCAGAAAGGGATTTATCCAGCCTTTCATATGAATAAAAAATATTGGGTGAGTATCCCCTTAGATGGAACAATTGCTGATGAGGACTTGTTTGCTCTGGTGGATAGTAGCTGGCACCACACCAAAAAGGGGAAATAAGATGAATCTGTTGAGGAAATTATCTTGGTTTTTTAATTTAGAGAAGAAGCGATACTTGATCGGGATAGGATCCTTGATCTTGGTTAGCTTTTTAAACCTCATTCCTCCAAGAATCATGGGACTTGTGATCGATTTGATCGATAAAAGAAGGCTGACACTAGGGCAGTTAGTTGTGGATATTGCCTTTTTGGTCCTCGCAGCTCTAGCCATGTATGGCCTTCGTTTTGTATGGAGACGCTATATTTTTGGGACGGCCAATAAGTTGGCTCGGATCTTGCGTTACCGTTTGTTTAAGCAATTTACGCTCATGTCTCCGTCTTTTTATCAGCGTTATCGGACAGGTGATCTCATGGCCCATGCTACTAATGATATTAATGCGGTAACCATGTTTGCTGGTGGCGGGGTTATGTCTGCAGTGGATGCTTCTGTGACCGCCTTGGTGACCCTAGTCAGCATGTTTTTCATGATTGATTGGCGCTTAACCCTCTTAGCTATTTTGCCTCTACCGGTTATGGTGGTAGTGACTTCCGCCATTGGACGCAAAAACCACAAAGCCTTCAAAGAGGCCCAAGAAGGCTTCTCAGAGCTGAACAACTTTGTTCAGGAATCAGTATCAGGGGTTAAGGTGACCAAATCCTTTGGCTTTCAGGCAGATGAGATTCAGGCTTTTGAAAAGACCAATCAAATGGTCTTTTCAAAGAATATGACTTCAGCCGGTTACAATGCTTTGTTTGATCCGACCACTCTTCTTTTTGTCGGTCTTTCCTATGTTTTGACGCTCTACTTCGGGGGGCTATTTGTTCAGGAAGGAAGCCTGACGGTTGGACAAATCGTAACCTTTATTACCTATCTAAATATGCTCGTCTGGCCCCTTCAAGCTATGGGCTTCTTGTTTAATATTAGTCAGCGTGCTAGCGTCTCCTATGATCGGATTGAGACACTTTTAGCAGAAATACCTGATATCCAAGATCCAAGTCAACCAGTCACAGACATCCAAAACGGCGATCTGGCATATGACATTAAAGAATTCGCCTATGAGAAAGAGCCTGTCCTTAAAAAGGTAGCCTTTCATTTAGAAAAAGGGCAAACCCTTGGGATTGTGGGTCCAACTGGATCTGGAAAGACCACCTTGTTGCGTCTCTTGCTTAGAGAGCACGACTTGGAGCAGGGAGATATCTTGCTCAATGGGATCTCTATTAAAGACTATCGCTTGGAAGATCTTCGAAGCCTGATCGGCTATGTCCCTCAAGATCAGATCCTCTTTGCCATGACCATTCGCGAGAATGTCGCTTTTTCAGATCCACAGATCAAGGAAGAAGAGGTGATGAAGGCTCTGAGAACTTGTGGAGTCTATGAGGATATTCTGGCCATGCCAGACCAGATGGAGACAGTGCTGGGAGAGCGAGGGGTCTCTCTTTCTGGCGGGCAAAAGCAACGGATTGCCATGAGTCGTGCTTTGGTCATGAATCCTGAGATCTTGATCTTGGATGATTCCCTGTCTGCAGTAGATGCTAAAACGGAGCACCAGATCATTGAAAATATGAAGCAGGAACGCAAGGGGAAAACAACGATCATCACAGCCCATCGCCTATCAGCGATCGTTCATGCGGATTTGATTCTGGTAATGGAGAATGGACAGATCAAGGAGCGCGGAAATCACGAGGAATTAATGGCTCAAAAAGGTTGGTACTATGAAACCTATCAAGCCCAACAATTATCAGAAGAAATGGAGGGAAAGCTGAATGAAAACATCTGAAGCTCATGTTATGAAGCGGCTCTTGACTTACATGTGGCGTTATAAATGGTTAACAGCCCTAGCCTTAGCCTTTACCTTCCTGACTAGTCTGTTATTGACAGCGATCCCTCTTGCAGCTCGCTGGTATATTGACCACCTAGTGGATCCAACAAAAGCCGGCTCTCCAGTCATGACAGCTTTTCAGTTTCTCATTCTCTACTATGGGTTATTCATTGGGCGTGTGCTGGCAACTTACCTGAGCCAGTTAACCTTTGCGCGTGTATCCAATTCCATCGTAAGAGATATCCGTCTAGATATTTTCAAAAATCTTCAAAGACTGGGTATGTCCTTTTATGACCAGACAGCAGCAGGTTCGATTGTTTCGCGTGTGACCAATGATACACAGGCAGTCGCAGATATGTTTTCTACGGTCTTTTCAAGCCTGGTTTCATCCTTTTTACTTTTTATAGTCACTCTTGTAACCATGTTTAGCTTGGACTGGCATTTGACCATTTGGATCCTGCCTTTTCTTCCCATCATTTGGTTTTCCATCCGTCTCTATCGCAAGTTATCCAATCGCTTGGTCAAGATGACCCGACAAAAATTATCAGATATCAATGTGAAATTATCGGAATCTATTGAAGGGATGCGGATCGTGCAGGCCTTTCGTCAAGAAAAGCGCTTGACGGATGAATTCGAACAGATTAATGGGGAACATTTGGATTACGCCAACCGATCTGTAGATGTCAATTCCCTCTTTTTGAGGCCAGCAATGACCCTGTTACAGGTTCTGGCTTATGCGGTTATTCTAACCTTTTTCGGCCTAAATTGGCAGTCCTCAGGCTTTACAGCCGGTCTTATCTATGCCTTTATCCAGTATGTTAGCCAGCTTTTCCAGCCCTTGATTGATGTTACGCAGAACTTTGCTACCTTGCAGACCTCAACCATTTCTGCAGGTCGTGTCTTTGAGATGATGGATCGAGACGACTACGAGCCCAAGCAAGCTGGTAGCCTGAAAGAAATTGAGCGGGGAGATATTCGTTTTGAGCATGTATCTTTTTCTTATGATGGCAAACGGGATGTTCTAAAAGATATCTCCTTTGAGGTCAAAAATGGACAAACCATCGCTTTTGTTGGTCATACTGGTTCTGGTAAATCCTCTATTATCAATCTCTTCATGCGATTTTATGAATTTGATCGTGGCCAGATCTTGATTGATGGACAGGATATCAAGGACTACAGCCAGGAAGCCTTGCGTAAGTTCATCGGTTTAGTGTTGCAGGAACCCTTCCTCTATCATGGAACCATTGCTTCTAATATCCGGATGTACCATGAAGAACTGACAGATGAGGAAATCCGACAAGCAGCTGCATTTGTGGATGTGGCAGACTTTATTGAGAGTCTACCTGGTGGTTATGATCATTCGGTAACAGAGCGGGGTTCTACCTTATCGACTGGTCAGCGTCAGCTTCTGGCTTTTGCCCGGACCATTGCTGCCCAGCCTAAGATCCTCATTTTGGATGAGGCCACTGCCAATATCGACCAAGAGACGGAAGAGATGATCCAAAATTCTCTGAAGAAGATGCGCCAAGGGCGGACAACCATTGCCATTGCCCATCGCCTTTCTACCATCCAAGATGCCGATTGCATCTATGTTCTCGATAAAGGAAAAATCATCGAATCGGGCAATCACGATCAACTCATTGCTCTAGGAGGAACGTATAAGAAAATGTATGACCTCCAGGCTGGTATGATGAAATAAGGAAAACAAGGAGAGTGGGACAGAAATCGGTAATTTGTTAGAATTCGATTTCGTCGTCCCACCTCCGCACAGTTGAGTAGGGCTGTAAAAGCTGATGAAATCAGCGTAGTAGAGCCCACTCAACCACTGCGTCTTGCTCGACAATCCAAAAACAATTGAAAGGCTAGGACTTTTGTCCCAGCCTCTTGTTTTTCTTACTTGAAAGCTGTAAAATAAAGAAAAGAAAAGAAAAGAAAAAGGGAGCATACACCATGTCAAACGATCTGATCCTGATGGGAGTTGTCATTGTCTTATTTGGACTTTATTTCACTCTTCAAGTTGAGCTCAATAAAGTCAGAAATCAATTCACTCACTATCTTCTTAAACCAGGTAGCATCTCCAAGGAACAAAGAGAGAAGTACCTCAAAGAACCAGAGATGGAAGCGATTCGCCTAATTCGCCTCGATTATCGGATCGGCCTTCAAAATGCTAAACTTATCTATGAGCAATTAAAGAAATAAGAAAGACCCTCGTATAGTCTATATGAGGGTTTCTCTTTCAAAAAAAGGCGTAAGCTTTGGTAAAACAGTGGCCACATCTGCAGATTTGATCTTGGCGAGTTGATAAGGACAAGTAGTAATGTAAGCTGCTTCAAAGAAATCAAGCGGGAGTCCACTGTGTTTTAAGGCAGCAAGGGATTGAACTTGACTGAGTTCTAGAAGGATCCCATCGTGGGTCAGGGTCAGATGAGGGAGAAGAGAAGACTGATCCATCAAGGTATTCAATCTTTCTTCTTCCTCTTTTTTTCTGGCTAGGAGTCGTTTTTTATTGGTCAGATACATACCGTTATCAATGTAGAGACTCAAAGCCTTTTGCATGATCAGATTACTATCATAGTCCAGAATCGTCTTATAGGTCAAGACCGGCTTAAGAAGGTCTTGGGGAAGGATCATGGAAGTGATGCGAAGAGCAGAAAAGAGATTGGTCGAAAAAGATTTGATATAGATGACTCGGTCCTTTTGATCCAAATAATGAAAAGATGGAGCATTGCTGCCATCAAGATCTCCAAGATAGTCATCCTCAACAAGGTAGACATCATATTGGTCAGCTAGTTGCAAGATCGCTTCTTTCTGCTTGGTCGAATAGCTATGACCAAGCGGATAGTGAAAACGAGGGATCGTGTAGAAGAATTTGATATGGCCACTTTTGAAAATCTCTTCAAGTTCCTCGAGATCAATCCCCGTTAAATTACGTTGAATGGTACGGTAGGCAAGTCGCTGCGAATCTAAGAGTTGGTTCATCCGATGATAAGTCGGTTGCTCGATCAAGATCTGCGATTTTTTATTGGGAAAGTCAATCTGGCTGAGGATATTGAGCGCCTGCTGGGTACCAGCAGTCAAAACAATCTGATCCGCAGTCGTATAAATACCTTCTTCCTTCAATAAGCCTTGAATCGATTGACGTACTTCGAGTAAGCCTGCTTGGTCCGAAAAGTTGTTGAAGAGATAATTCTCCCGTCCAATCAAGGTTTCATTGATACAGGTCCGGAAGTCCTCAAAAGCCTGGTTGCGGTCTTTCTCTAATTTTAGTGGAAGATCCTCATGTCGATTAGGTTCTTGCTCCAAAACATAGTAGCCACTTTGAGGCTTAGCATAGAGGAAGTGCTGGTAAGTCAAGTCCAGCAAGGCCCGTTGCACTGTGTCCTTACTACAAGAAAATTGACTAGCTAACTGGCGAACGGAGGGAATTTTCTCTCCAGTTTCCAGTTCTCCATCTTGAATGGCTTTTTTTAGTACATGAATAATTTGTTGGTATTTGCTCGTCTTCATCCTGACTGTCCCCATACAGTTTTTTTCTATTGTACAGAAAAAATCACAAAAAAACCACTCCGAAGAGTGGTGAGCGTATTACATAAAGTAAACGATGGCTAAATACTGAAGAGCAGAAGCTGCCAGGATGAAGAGGTGCCAAATCATGTGGAAGTATGGTTTTTTCTTAGCATAAAAGCCAGCTCCAACCGTGTAGCAAAGTCCTCCCATGAGCATGAGACCCCAGAAGATCGGATTGGTTTGGCTAACGATTTGGGGAATAATAAAGATGACCAACCAGCCCATGATCAAGTAAAGAGCGAGACTGAACTTTTCATTGACTTTTTTGGCAAAGATTTTATAGAGAATACCAAAGATGGTGGTCCCCCATTGGATCAAGATAATGCTGTAGCCCATCCAGTTGTTCATCAAGGTAAGGACAACGGGTGTGTAACTACCTGCGATCGCAATGTAGATCATGGAATGGTCGATAATACGAAGCACATACTTTTGAGGTGAATCGTAAGACATGGCATGGTAGACGGTCGAAGACAGAAACATCAAAAAGAGACTGATCACAAAGATAGAAGTCCCAAAAGCACTGAGCAGACCGTGTTGCTCAAAGCTATAGACTGCTGAGATTGGAAGCAAGATCAACATGAGGAGGGCGCCAACAGCATGGGTTACGCTATTTGCGATCTCTTCTCCAAAGGATAATTTTTTACTTAGTTTCATGGTGTAATTCATCAGTTTCTTCCTCCGTTGTTGCTGGTTGAATATAAGATAGGGTTTCAAGATAAAGTTGAACTGTCTGACAGGCAGAGCGAATGATGGGAGCGATCGGCTCTTTTTGCTCATTGAGATAAGCGACAAAGCTATTATAGAGAAGATCTGAACTCGCCTGGTCCTGCAAGAAATTTAAGGTAGAAGCGATCTCCTGAATAGAAAAGACCGTTTTTAAGGTTGTAATAGCGATCAAGCGAGCCACCTGTCTACGCTGGTATTTCTTCTTATCTGGTTTTTCGACATAGCCATGTTTTACGTAATTGTTGATCATGGCAGCCGTCAAGCCCTTGTCTGAAGAAGAGAGAACAGGTGCACAGGTTTTATTGACATAAAGTAGGACCTGATCGAGATAGAGGTCTAGCTCAGGCAGTTGCTCCCACGTTGGATAGGAAAAAGTGGACACTAAATCTTCAGCTTTCTTTAATCTAGTTTTCATAACTAGATAATAACATTAATAAAAACTCCTGTCAAGAAAATTTGAAAAATATGGTACAATAGACCTATGAAACTATTAATTCCATCCGCCAAAGAACTGAACGAACAGGCTCGTATCGTCGAGCCCCAACCCTTGTCAGAGAACACAAAAACCATCCTCCAAGCTTTGAGGGCATTCTCCCTAGAAGAATTAGCGACCTTTTACGGGATCTCAGAGGAAAGAGCTCTAGTAGAAAAGGAAAGAATTGAGGCTCTGTTAGCTGGGAGTGCCAAGACCTATCCTGCTTTGGAACTGTTTGATGGCCTTATGTATCGTAGTATTGAGCGTCAAGACTTATCCCAAAAAGAGCAGACTTATCTGCAGGAGCATTTGTTGATCACGACTGCTTTATACGGTGTGCTACCTGCCTATAAAGGGATTGCTCCCCATCGCTTGGATTTTATGATGAAGCTAAAACCAGCTGGAAAATCTCTAAAGGAATTCTGGAAAGAGGACTATGATCAGGCAGTAGAAGGTGAAGAACAGATCTTATCCCTTTTGTCTTCTGAGTTTGAACAGGTCTTTTCAAAAGCCATTCGTGAACGAATGATTCGGATCAAATTCATGGAGAATCGTGGTGGGACACTAAAGATTCACTCGACGATTTCAAAGAAAGCACGTGGGGCTATGGTGACAGCCATGATGAAGGAAGAAATCACCCATCTAGAAGATCTGAAATCACTAGAAGTAGCAGGTTTCTCTTATCGTGAGGATTTATCGCAAGAGAAAGAATGGATCTTTGTGAAAGAATAAATAAAAATATTCCTGAGAAGCGTCAGGAATATTTTTTTTGATCTGTTAGATAAAGAGAATGCACGATGAAAACTCCAAAATAGAGGATTTTGGAGTCAGAATCGACTTGAGCAGTAAGGCTTAGGCGATATGTTTGAATTTCTTCAAGAGTTCTGTCAACTCAGCTTGCTCGCCACTATTAAAGACTTGCATCAAGCGTTGAATATTTTTGATATGATCTGGAAGAGCTTCTTCGATCTTTTTACGACCGGCATCTGTAATAGATACAAGATAAGCACGGCGGTCTTCTGGATCGGTTTCGCGTGTAATCCAACTATCGCGGACCATATTGCGAATAACCACAGTCATATTTCCAGAGGTCGCAAGAATGCTATCAATCAGATCTTGAATGCGGAGATCGCCTTTGCTGTACAAGGTCTCAAGTACAGAGAATTGAGTTGGTGTCAACTGGTGCTTTTTAAAGATATGAGCCTCAGAGGCACGGATCAATCGTTCTGCCTTGTGGAAGACGATCATGGTTTTTAAATCTACGTTTGCTTCTTTGAATAATCTCTTTAAATTTTCCATATCTATATTTTATCAATAAATAGTATTTCTGCCTTTTAATTTTATTTTCAAATTAGTTACAGAATTGTGACAAATTTATTAAACTATGAACAAATGATAGTAAAGGTGTTAATTTTAGTTTGTTTATCAAACAATTTTATACTAAAACATTGTAACAGGTATGAAATATTAGTAACAATTCTTTCTTGAAAATCTATAGAATTCTAGGTGGCTTTGGTGTATAATGAGGGAGTGAAACAGAAAAATTATCTTTTTATCATATGGCAACATATAATAGGAATCTGTGTCTTAGTTCTGACGGTCCTTTTTTCTTGGCTATTTCTTGCTGAAAAAACTTCTGATCGCTTGCAGGATCAAATGGCGCAAGCAAGAAAAATAGCTCTGTCTCACTCTTCGATTGCGACCATTGAGACGGAGAGTTTCTTTCATGGCAAAGAAGCGTATCTTTCCTTTATTGGCAAGGACCAAGAGGGGCAAGAACTAGCGGTTTTGGTGGCGCAGGCGGATGATGCAGTCTATACCTACCCTTTGAAAGAAGGAGTTAGCTCCAAAGAGGCAGCTTCCGTCGTCAAAGAGAAGAGTCAGGACGCGATTGATCGTGTCACTTTTGGACGCTTTAAAGGCAAACCGATCTGGGAAGTTAAGGCTGGGAGCTCTTATTATGTGGTGGATTTCAAGACTGGAAAAGTCACCGGTGTTTTTTAAGATTTGAGGAGGAAATATGAAATTATCAAATCGTGTATTGGAAATGGAAGAAAGTGTGACCTTGGCTGCAAATGCGCGTGCCAAAGCTTTGGCAGCAGAAGGTCGTGATATCTTAAGTTTGACCCTGGGTCAACCTGACTTTGCGACTCCAAAAAATATTCAAGAAGCAGCAGTCGCATCGATCGAGGATGGTCGCGCTAGCTTTTATACGGTAGCATCTGGACTTCCAGAATTGAAGGATGCCATTAGCGACTACATGAAAGAGTTTTATGGCTATGCAGTGAATCGAAATGAGGTTGTGGTCGGTACTGGTGCTAAGTTTATCATCTATGCCTTCTTTACTTCTGTCATCAATCCAGGTGATGAAGTCATCATTCCAACCCCTTGCTGGGTTTCTTATGTAGACCAGGTGAAGATGGTAGAAGGCACACCTGTTACTTTCCAAACAACAGAAGAAAATCACTTCAAGGCAACGGTAGAGCAATTGGAAGCAGCACGGACAGACAAGACCAAGGTTGTCTTGCTGAATTCGCCATCCAATCCAACAGGAATGATCTACAGTAAAGAAGAACTCGAAGCAATCGGAAACTGGGCTGTCGAGCATGATATCTTGATTTTGGCAGACGATATCTATGGTCGATTGGTCTATAATGGCAATACCTTTACGCCCATTTCTAGCTTATCAGAAGCGATTCGCAAGCAAACCATCGTGATTAACGGAGTTTCTAAAACCTATGCTATGACTGGTTGGCGGGTTGGTTTTGCTGTAGGAGATTCTGAGATTATCGGAGCTATGGCCAAGGTGATCAGCCAAACAACTTCCAACTTAACAACCGTTTCCCAATATGCCGCAATCGAAGCCCTCACAGGAGACCAATCTTCTATTGAGATCATGCGTCAAGCTTTTGAGGAACGCTTGAATACTATTTATCCTTTGTTGAATGAAGTACCTGGTTTTGAAGCCATCAAACCTCAAGGAGCCTTCTATCTCTTCCCAAATGTCAAGAAGGCCATGGAGATGAAGGGCTATACGGATGTGACGGAATTTACCACTGCAATTTTAGAAGAAGCAGAGGTTGCTTTAGTAACGGGAGCTGGCTTTGGTGCCCCTGAAAATATTCGCTTGTCTTATGCGACAGATTTGGACACCCTGAAAGAGGCTGTTCGCCGACTCAAGGCCTTTATGGAAAAATAAAATCGCAAGATCCTTAGTAATGAGCTGAGGATCTTTTTCTTTAAAAAAAATCTGGTTTTCACAGGTAGAGCCTAGCACTGAAAGCCTTTTTATGATACAATTAAGAAGATAATGTCTTCGGACAAGTTTAACGAGAAAAGGAAGATGAATGATGACAAAACGGATTACTATCATCGAAGTAAAAGACTACGTTGGTCAAGAAGTGACCATCGGTGCTTGGGTGGCCAACAAATCAGGTAAAGGAAAAATTGCTTTCTTGCAATTGCGTGACGGTACTGCTTTTTTCCAAGGTGTGGCTTTTAAACCAAACTTTATCGAAAAATTCGGCGAAGAAGTGGGGCTTGAAAAATTTGATACCATCAAACGCTTGAGCCAAGAAACATCAGTGTTTGTGACTGGTATTGTCAAAGAAGACGAGCGTTCTAAATTTGGTTACGAATTGGATATTACAGACATCGAAGTGATCGGTGAATCTCAAGATTACCCAATCACTCCTAAAGAACACGGGACAGACTTCTTGATGGACAACCGCCACTTGTGGTTGCGTTCACGCAAACAAGTTGCCGTTATGCAAATCCGTAATGCCATTATCTATGCAACTTATGAGTTCTTTGATAAGAATGGCTTCATGAAGTTTGATAGCCCAATTCTTTCAGGAAATGCGGCGGAAGATTCAACTGAATTGTTTGAAACAGACTACTTCGGTACTCCAGCTTACTTGAGCCAATCCGGTCAGCTTTACCTTGAAGCTGGTGCTATGGCCCTTGGTCGCGTCTTTGACTTTGGTCCAGTATTCCGTGCTGAAAAATCAAAAACTCGTCGTCACTTGACTGAGTTCTGGATGATGGATGCGGAGTACTCTTACTTGACACACGATGAGTCACTTGATTTGCAAGAAGCTTATGTAAAAGCCCTTCTTCAAGGTGTTTTGGATCGTGCTCCTCAAGCCTTGGAAACCTTGGAACGTGATACAGAGCTCTTGAAACGCTATATTGCGGAGCCATTCAAACGGATCACTTATGATGAAGCCATTGATCTCTTGCAAGAGCATGAAAATGATGAAGATGCGGATTATGAGCATTTGGAACATGGAGATGACTTCGGTTCACCACATGAAACATGGATTTCAAACCACTTTGGTGTGCCAACATTTGTCATGAACTACCCAGCAGCTATCAAGGCCTTCTACATGAAGCCAGTTCCTGGGAACCCAGATCGCGTGCTTTGTGCAGACTTGCTCGCACCAGAAGGCTACGGAGAAATCATCGGTGGATCTATGCGTGAGGAAGACTACGACGCCCTTGTTGCGAAGATGGAATCTCTTGGCATGGATCGTACAGAGTATGAATTCTACCTTGACCTTCGTAAATACGGTACAGTTCCACACGGTGGATTTGGTATCGGTATCGAGCGTATGGTAACCTTCGCAGCTGGTACTAAACACATCCGTGAAGCCATTCCATTCCCACGTATGTTGCATCGTATCAAACCTTAATAGACGAAAAAACGCCATTAGGCGTTTTTCACTTTTATCTGCTTCAAAAAACTATGAAAGGAATTTCAATGCTGAAAAAAGACATCATCGATGGGAAAGAATACGAAGATGGTCAGGGGTCTTTGATCGCAGATCTAGACCATAGCATTCAACAGATGCTCAAGACCTCCTACCCGGAAAGTCAAATGGATGATTTTATCACGTATAAAAATTTGAGCCAGTATTGTATGGATTATCTTGGACAGATTATTGAGCGTGCCAATGATAAAAACGAAGCCATTAAACAGCAGGTGACAGGTGTCATGCCCGAAAGCGAGCGCCCCTTTAACGTTTAAGACCGCTTGACAGCCAGCTATACCTTCGGTCAGCGGGTAGCAGATTCGGTTGCACACTTTGGTGGGTCATGGACTTTTATCATTAGTTTTATCCTGATGATGGCTATTTGGATGCTGATCAATGTCCTGCATCCTTTTGGCTGGAATTTTGATCCTTATCCTTTCATCTTGCTGAATCTAGCACTTTCTACGATTGCGGCGATTCAAGCTCCTTTGATCATGATGAGCCAAAACAGGGCAGCAGATTATGATCGCCTGCAAGCGCGAAATGACTTTAACGTCAATATGGAGTCTGAACGGGAAATTCGTTTGTTGCATACGAAAATTGACCATATGGTGCAGCAAGACCAGACGGATTTGCTGGAAATTCAAAAGTTGCAAACCGAATTGTTGGTATCCTTGTCTAATCAAGTGAGCCAATTGCGTCAAGAACTGAATCAAGAAAGAATGAAAGAGGTGGAGAAAATGTAGGCAACTCTAAGTAAGTCTTTTAGAAACACTCAAATAATCTATTGAAAGAGGAAAAACAATGTTTAAAAGAACTTACAAACGCAATATTTCACTCCTAGCAGGTCTGGAATTGACATCTTATTTTGGAATCACCAGTTTTTGGATTCTCTTTTTTATTCAAAATGGTCTTTCTTTGCTTCAGATTGGTTTATTAGAGAGTATCTTTCATGGGACGAGTCTCTTGTGTGAGATCCCATCGGGAATGCTAGCCGATCGATTTAGCTACAAGACCAATCTCTACTTGGCTCGCTTGTCCAGTATTGGATCTTCGATCTTGATTTTATTTGGTCAGGGGAATTTTTGGATCTATGCCATTGCCATGATGGTCAATGCTTGGTCTTATAATTTTGACTCGGGGACCAGTACAGCCTTCTTATTTGATTCAGCAGTAGAAGCGGGCCAAAAGGACCGTTATCTTCAGATTTCTAGCTTTTTGTCTGGGGTGGCCGAAGTCACCCGAACGTTAGGTACAGTGGTGGCAGGCTTCTTGATTCACGGAGCATTGGCTTGGACCTATTATATTGCTATCGGGCTATCCTTGATTTCCATTCTTTTGATCTTTCTAATGAAAGAGCCAGAGAGCAAGAGTGATGAAAGAAGTCACTTGACCTTAAAGCGGATATTGGAGGTAGTGAAACAAGAATGGCAGGAAAAACCAGTCTTGTTTTACTGGATGCTCACCTATCAGTTGGTAGGGACCATCATGTGTATGTTTTATTTTTACTACCAACAGAAAATCAGTGACTTAGCCAGTTGGCAAGTTTCGCTCATCATGTTAATTGGTAGTGGATTCAATCTCCTGGCGGTTTATTTGGCCAGTCAAATCGGGAAAAAATGGAATAGTAATCAAGTCTTTCCGATTCTGGTTGCACTGACAGGGTTGGCCTTGTTTTTGGTAGGTGCGAAGACTCCATTCGCCTATTTGAGTGTCTATCTCTTAACCAATGCTCTTTATGCCGTTTATCAACCCATCTACTACAATGATTTACAAGCTTATCTGCCTTCCAGTGTGCGAGCAACCATGCTGAGTATCAATTCGATGATGTTTAGTCTATCTATGATTGTCATTTTCCCACTGACCGGTTGGTTCATTGATAGCTTTGGCTTTGTAGCAGTCTTTCTTGTATTAGGCCTTATAACGCTTTTCTCTTTCCCTCTCTTGATGTTTGGGTTGGGGAAAATGGGCAAGACCTTAAGCAAGGTAACAAAGAAGGAATAAGATTTCTGACCTTCATCTGGTCAGTATTCAACTCTCTCTGCTCTGCAGGGAGAGTTTTTTCATCTTAAGAATTTGTGGTAAAATATGTATATCCATTAAAAAAAGAATCGAGTCGTATGAAATCATTATTGAAGTATTTTAAGGGCTATCTATGGGAAACTTTTCTAGGGCCCGCGTTTAAACTTTTAGAAGCTATTTTTGAATTGTGTGTCCCCTTAATCATCGCCCACTTAGTCGATCAGGTCATTCCGAAAAAGGAAACGAGCGCAGTGGTGATGACGGTCGGTGTTTTGTTTTTATTTGCGAGCTTTGGGGTCGTCGTAGCCATTACGGCCCAGTATTTTTCTTCTAAAGCAGCTGTCGGCTTTACCCGCGAGATGACCAAAGATTTGTATGAGAAGATCTTATCGCTTCCAAAGGACAAGCGCGATAGGATCGGTACTTCTAGTTTGGTAACCCGTCTTACTTCTGATACCTATCAAATCCAGGTTGGGATCAACCAATTCTTGCGCCTCTTTTTGAGAGCACCGATTATTGTCTTTGGTTCTATCATCATGGCCTTCACCATCAGTCCTAAACTCACTCTTTGGTTCTTGGGGATGGTGGCGATTTTAACCCTGATTATTGTCATCATGTCTCGGATTGTCAATCCTCTTTTTGCCAAGATTCGTAAAATTACAGACCGAATGGTCACGGTGACGCGTCAGCAATTTCAAGGGATACGGGTGATTCGGGCCTTTGGACAAGATGCTAGTGAATTAGAAGATTTTAGAGAGGTCAATCAGGACTACAAGATCTGGCAAATTCGCGCTGGTATCTGGTCTAGTTTGGTGAGTCCCTTGACATTCCTTGTGGTCAATACGACCTTGGTTTGTGTTATTTGGCAAGGACAATTGAATATCTCTGCTGGCCTTCTAACCCAAGGGATGTTGGTCGCTTTGGTCAATTATTTATTACAAATTTTAACAGAATTGATCAAGCTGGCTATGCTGGTCACGTCTTTAAATGTCAGCTATATTTCAGCCAAGCGTGTCCAAGAGATTTTTGATTTGAAGGAAGAAGACCTCCTAGAAGCTTTGCCGGAAGAAACTGCAAGAGAGCAAGAAGCGATTAGCGCAGAGAAAGTTTCTTTCACTTATCCAACGGCTTCAAGCCCAGCTCTAGAAAATATTTCCTTTGATCTGGATCATGGACAGATGTTGGGGATTATTGGTGGTACTGGTTCTGGGAAGTCTACCCTTGTTCAGTTATTGAGTCATTTGTATGCCGTTAGTCAGGGGAAATTAGCCCTCTTTCATCAAGGTCGCTCTCCTAAAACTCTCAAGGAGTGGCGGGACTGGGTAGCTCTTGTCCCACAGAAAGCAGAGCTCTTTAGAGGGACTATCCGCTCGAATCTCTTACTTGGAATGGAAGAAAATCTATCGGATGATGATTTGTGGTGGGCGCTAGAAACAGCTCAGGCGGCTGATTTTGTCCGTGAAAAAGAAGGACAACTTGATGAACCAGTGGAAGCCTTTGGTCGAAATTTCTCAGGTGGCCAACGCCAGCGGTTGACCATTGCGCGTGCCCTTTTGAAGAAGGCTCCTTTCTTAATTTTGGATGATTCAACTTCCGCCTTGGATTATTTGACGGAAGCTCGTCTCTTAAAATCGATTAAAGAAGAATTGAGTGATACAAGTTTGATCTTAGTATCTCAACGAACCAATAGTCTCAAGTCTGCTGATCAGATTTTGGTCTTGAACAAGGGACATCAAGTAGGACTGGGAAATCATGATTTCCTCTTGTCTACCAATGAGATTTATCAAGAAATTCATTATTCACAACACGGGAGGGAGGAAGCATGAGTCAAAAACGTTCTAGTTATGTAAAACGTCTGTTTAGAGATTTTGCTCACCATCCCGTGCTCCTGATTCTAGCTAGTCTCGGAACCATCGCTCAAGTGGCCTTAACGGTTTTGTTACCGATCCTGATCGGACATGCAGTTGATTTAGTCATCAATCCTCAAGGGATGACAGTCTTATGGCCCGTTTTGATCCAAATGGTTCTGGTCATTGTGGCCAATACCCTGATCCAATGGATCAATCCTCTTGTCTACAATCAATTGGTCTATCGGTTTAGCCAAAGCCTAAGAGCAGAAGTGATGGAAAAAGTACACCGATTGCCCTTGTCTTATCTAGATAAACAAGGGAGCGGGGACTTTGTCAGTCGTCTTACGACCGATGTAGAGCAACTCAACAGCGGTCTTCTGATGGTCTTTAACCAGTTCTTTGTTGGCCTCCTAACCATTCTTGTCACCATCGTGACCATGGCAGAATTGGATTTCTTTATGATGGTGGCGGTTCTGGTCTTGACCCCTCTATCCCTGTTGATTGCTCGTTTTATTGCCAAGCGTTCTTATACGCTTTTCCAAAAACAGACCAAGGCGCGTGGTCTTCAAACTCAATTGATCGAAGAGTCTTTGACCCAGGAAAGTTTGATCCAGTCCTTTAATGCTCAGGATCAATTCCGTGAGGCTTTTAAGGGGACGAATGAAAGCTATGCCAATTATTCCCAATCCGCTGTATTTTATTCTTCAACTGTCAACCCTGCCACTCGCTTTGTGAATGCCTTGATTTATGCAGTAGTGGCTGGATTTGGTGCTGTACGCATTATTTCGGGATCTCACTTTACTGTCGGTCAATTGGTGACCTTCCTCAATTATGTCAACCAATACACCAAGCCTTTTAATGATATCTCCTCTGTCTTGTCAGAACTCCAAAGTGCCCTTGCCTGCGCAGAGCGCTTGTACAGCGTCTTGGATCAAGCTGAGGTCGAAGAGACAGGCCATCAGATTCTGGAAAGTCAGGATGTCAAAGGTGCGATTGGTTTTGAGCATGTCTCATTTGGCTATGATTTGGGGCGGACTTTGATTAAAGATCTAAGCATTCAGGTTCCAGCCGCCAGTAAGGTTGCCATTGTAGGGCCTACAGGAGCAGGAAAATCGACCTTGATTAATCTGCTCATGCGTTTCTACCCTGTTAATTCTGGAGAGATCACGATTGATGGAGTGCCAATTACGGACTACACCCGTGCTTCTTACCGCCAACAGTTTGGTATGGTTTTACAAGAAACTTGGCTTAAGGTTGGGACGATTCATGAAAATATCGCCTTTTCTCGTCCAGATGCAACTAGAGAAGAAGTCATAGAAGCAGCCAAAGCGGCCAATGCAGATTTCTTCATTCGGCAGTTGCCACAAGGGTACGATACCTATCTTTCAGATGCTGGAGAGTCTTTGTCTCAAGGACAACGCCAACTCTTAACGATTGCGCGGGTTTTCCTTTCAGTTCCTAAGATTTTGATCTTAGATGAGGCTACATCCTCCATCGATACTCGGACTGAGGTCTTGATTCAAGATGCTTTTAATCAGCTCATGAAGGGACGGACTAGCTTTATCATTGCACACCGCTTGTCGACCATTCAAAATGCTGATATGATCCTTGTAATGGTAGATGGCGATATTGTTGAGCATGGCACTCATGAAGAGCTAATGGAAGCGCAAGGTGTGTACTACAAGATGCAGACAGCTCAGCAACAGATTAGTTAGAATGTAAACAAACCATTTTTAATGTAAAATAAGTATAGTGATTCTGCAAAGAAATAAATATCTACCCAATTTGTATAACGAATTAAGAGAACATTAAAACTTTCCGCTGTGAGAAAAGTGCCTGAAACAATTTAGTTTCAGGCACTCGGAATTATTGAGACTTTAGGCTCAATAATTAGTCTTGGAACTTCGCAGATGTTCGCTGACGTCCGTACTCACCTAAGGAAAGTTTTTAATATGTCTTTATCTTCAATCTAAGCATTTTCAGGTTTGAAAATGCTTTTTTCGTCTAAAAAAACATCTAGCAAAATTGCTAGATGTTTCAGAAACTTTATCTTTTTAAACGTTTAGAACCTTATCCAAGAATTCTTTCAAGCGTGGGTGTTGGGGGTTGTCGAAGATTTGGTCTGGTTTACCGTCTTCGAGGAATTCACCGTCTGCGGTGAAGATGACGCGGTTGGCTACTTGGCGGGCAAATCCCATCTCGTGGGTAACGATGATCATGGTCATTCCTTGCTCTGCCAACTCTTTCATAACGTTCAATACATCTCCAACCATCTCAGGGTCAAGGGCAGAAGTCGGTTCGTCAAAGAGCATAATATCTGGATTCATGGCGAGTCCACGGGCAATAGCCACACGTTGTTTTTGACCACCGGAAAGGCTGTTCGGATTGGCATCGGCTTTATCTGCGAGTCCAACTTTTTCCAACAATTCCATCCCCACTTTTTGAGCTTCTTCACGGGTCATTAGTTTGTGCTCTACTGGTGCAAACATAATGTTTTCAAGGACGCTCATGTGAGGGAAGAGGTTGAAGTGTTGGAAAACCATCCCGATATTTTCACGGACCAAATCAACATTGGTTTTTGGATCGGTTAGATCATATCCATTTACGGTAATTTGACCTTTAGTAACTTCTTCGAGGAGATTGAGACTACGAAGGAAGGTCGATTTACCAGAACCGGACGGTCCGATAATACAGACCACATCCCCTTCGTAGAATTTTGTTGAGATTCCTTTTAAGACCTCATTTTCACCGTAGTATTTGTGGAGGTCATGGACATCAATTTTTAATTTAGCCATTAGTTAGCCCTCTTTTCTAATTTTTTTGCAAATCGTGTTAGCAAGGTGATAATCACGAGGTAGAAGATGGCAAGGATCGCATACATCTTGAAACTTTGGTAGTTTCGAGCGATGATGATCTTACCAGTTTGGAAGAGTTCTACCAATCCGATCGCAGAAACGATCGTCGTATCTTTCAGGGCAATGACGAATTGGTTAACAAAGTTTGGAAGCATGAGTTTGGTTGCTTGTGGCAAGATGATCTTGCGCATGGTCTTGCCATAGGAGATTCCCAGGCTTCGGCTGGCTTCCATCTGTCCAATCGGTACAGCTTGGATCCCCCCACGAACAATTTCTGCGATATAGGCAGCAGCATTGAGGGAGAGGGCGATGGTACCTGCGACAAAGTCGTTGATTGGGGATTGATGACCTGTGACCGATTCAATCAAGTTTGGAATTCCCCAGAAGATGAAAGCGGCGAGGATCATGAGTGGGATCCCACGAA
This sequence comes from Streptococcus sp. HMSC076C09, assembly GCF_001837905.1. NCBI lineage: Bacteria > Bacillati > Bacillota > Bacilli > Lactobacillales > Streptococcaceae > Streptococcus > Streptococcus sp. HMSC076C09. The sequence continues at coordinate 188,571 of NZ_KV834651.1, read as the reverse complement.
TAACATCGACAAAGATCTCAGCAGTCCAGCGGAGCCATTTATAAGGGCTAACACTAAACATCCCAAAGATAACACCGATCACCATAGCAATCGCGAAAGAGAGAAGCGCAAGGGCAAGAGTAACACCCAAACCACTTAACAATTGTTTGTAGTTGTTTTGAAGTAAGCCCCAGATCGTTGTTTCATCTGCTGTTGTACTTGAAGTACTTGATTTGCTATCTGATTTAAGGTATTTATCAAGAATCTTTTGGTATTGGCCACTTTTCTTCAAGTTTGCAAGCCCGTTATTGAACATTTCGATCAATTCAGGATTTTCACCTTTTTTAACGGCAAATGCTAGTTGACCACTTGGAGTACCTTCGATAGGTGTTTTGAATTTACGTCCTTGTTTAATGGCGTATTTGATAACAGGTTCGTCATCCATGATCGCTGCAACAGAACCAGAATTCAAACTGTCATACATAGAAGCTCCGTCAGAGAACGTTTTGATCTTGTAACCATATTTCTTTTGGTTTTCTTCAAGGAAGTTTTGTGAGGAAGTACCGTTTTTAACACCGACTGTCTTTCCTTTTAGATCATCATATGAATCAATCTTGCTGCTTTCTTGAACAGCTAGAATAGAATTGGCCGTGTAGTATGGTTCAGAAAAATCAAATGTTTCTTTCCGAGCATCTGTCACAGTCATCCCTGCGATCATTCCTTGCGCATGACCGGACTGGACATCACTTACCGCAGCATCAAATCCAGGATTGTCAATCTCGATAGTAAATCCTTGGTCTTTGGCAATAGCCTTGATCAAGTCCATATCAATCCCTGTGTATTTATTTTTTCCATTTTGGAAGACAAATGGTGCAAAAGATGAGTCACTTGAAATGCTATATTTTGATTTTTTAGGAGTTGCTTTTTGACCGGCAGGAGTAGTGGTTTCTGGAACGGCACTGTTACTTGATGATTGGCTTTCACCTGTCCATTTCTTGATGATCTCATCAAGTGTCCCGTCAGCTTTCATTTGAGCGAGGGCCTTGTTAAATTCAGTGATCAACTTTTCATGATTTCCACCTTTTTTAACACCAAAGGCAAAGCCACCGACTGCTTCTCCGTCCATATTGATAGCTAGGTCCTGACCCTTTTGAATGGCATATTGAATAACAGGTTGGTCATCCATCACCGCATCAACCGCACCAGCTGATAAACTGTTGTACATGAGATCGCCAGTATCAAAAGTCTTGATCTTGTATCCGTACTTGTCCTTGTTTTTATCGAGGAAGCGTTGGGCTGCAGTTCCGTTTTTGACACCGACTGTCTTCCCTTTTAATTGGCTGTACTTCGTGATTTTATCGGCTTTCGTAGTCGCGATGACAACTTTTGTATCGTAGTAAGTATCAGACATGGTGAAGACTTTTTCACGTTCTGTTGTTTTGGTCATACCGGCCATGATGGCATCCGCTTGACCAGCTTGAACTGCATTGACCGCTGCATCAAATCCTGGGAAGGATTTGTCCAAATCCCAGCCATTGATTTCAGCGACCTTGTCCAAGATCTCTACGTCAATTCCTTTATAGGTTTGATCTGAATCCTTAAATTCAAACGGTGCATATGCTGTGTCGAAAACGACCTTGATCGTTTCAGCATGAGCATGACCAGCGAATGCAACGATTGGAAATAAGAAAAGCAAACATGCTAGTAATTTTTTCTTCATTTCTGTCTCCTTTTAATTCTTTTCTCTTTGGGTATTTGACCCATGAGCACATTGACCAAAGGATGGCCTAAAAAAAACAAATCATTCATACCAAAACGAGTATGAATGGTCTTATGTTTTTCTACAAGAGCTATTATATCAGAAAAAAGTTTGCTTTGCAAGAAAAATCAGGTTTTCATGTTAGGTTTTCTAACATGAAACGATATTGCAGCTCTAGATTTTCTTTGCTACAATGGACCTATCAGATAAATGGAGGTTGATCATGAAGAAAGGAAAGATCATTCAGGATATAAAAACAAACACATCTATGCCAGTTCTTATTTCTACACTATTCTATGTATTTTTAGCCTCCCTCTTATTAGAAGGGGGACTATGGCTTGGTAGTGAATTGGTGGGACCATTTTCCTTAGTGATAGGTTTTCTGGCGGAGTTCTTTTCACCAGGAAATGGGACAGCAAGTATTCAAGATTTTTTCTACCATTATCTTCTCTATTATGAGCTTTTCAGTTTTGTAATCATACTATTTCTCTTTATTTTTTGGGTGAAGGTCATAGAGAAGAATGCTTTATCAAGCTTAGGCTTTGTAAAAAGAAATTGGCTCAAGTATCTAGTCTGGGGGATCTTGCTTTCACTACTTCAAATGGGTGTCATTGCCCTTGTCTACCAGGTAGGGGGAATCGGGTCTTTTGAGCTTAATGAATTAAGTTTAGAACCCATCCTCTTTATTCTAGGTTTATTCCCATTTTGGCTTCTTCAAGGAGGGACTGAAGAAGTGGCGACGCGAGGTTGGCTTCTGACTCGGATTGCTGCAAGAACTAATCTGCCTTTCGCAATCGCGATTTCTAGTAGTCTCTTTGGCATTCTGCATATGGGAAATGCAGGAGTGACCTTCTTATCCGTTCTGAATATCATCCTCGATGGAGTACTGGCTGGTCTGCTTTTTATCTATACGGATAGTATCTGGCTAGTGGTCGCCCAACACGGAACTTGGAACTATGTACAAGGAAATCTCCTTGGTTTTCAAGTCAGTGGCACAGGCGCAGATGCGTCTATCTTTAGTTTTACCATGGGAGATGGACCTGACTGGTTGACCGGAGGGGCATTTGGAGCAGAAGGATCAATCATCACCACCCTAGTTCTTCTTGTATCCCTAGTGATTGTATATTGCTTAGGGGAGAGGAAAGAAAAGTTTGTTGACTAATCTCTGTGTAATGTCTGAAAGTCATATATGAAAAAGACAAACACCAAAAATGACGTTTGTCTGCATTCTGAGCCGAACACATAATGATGAGTTCGGCTTTTTCTATATAATAATGGGAATGATTAGCTTGACTTGTGCACCATTATGAATATTTTCTAAATGCATAGTTCCATTATGAAGTTTCATGACGCGTTTCACGAAAGATAAACCAAGTCCAAAGTGACTTTCTTGAGAGGGTGTTCTTGCTTGGTCCTCTTTATAGAAAAGATTTCCAGCATGTTGTAAAACATTTTTTGAAAAAGTAGATTGATTATTCCATATAGTTAGAACTAATCGATTATTTTCTTGTGACATTGTTAGTTGGATCTTTGCATCATTTTCTTTTTGATGTTGTATTGCATTATTAATAATATTTGTGATTGCTCGGAAAAATAGATTGGAATGAATGGCAATTTGTGTCGATGAAGTTACTGTGTTAGTAAAAACAAAATGTGTATTTCTAGGGAGTAAAGGAGTAATATGTTCCTTCAATTGATGAGTTACTTGTTTAATTGATATGTTCTCAAGTTGAATATCCTGGTCGTAAAAGGTTTTGGAGTATTGGATAAAGTGGTTAAAATAATCGTTTAACTGAATACTTGCTTGCTCAAGATCTTTTAGACATTCCATTACTTGAGGTGTTTGTTTGGTAGATTGTAGGAATTCAGCATTTCCTCTGATGACGGTTAGAGGAGTTCGAAGATCATGTGCAGCGCTAGATACTTGAAACATGAGTTCTTTTTTTTGTTCTTTTTCATTTTCAATCCTATTTTTTATATCAGATTGCATTTTTTCGATCAGATCATTTGTTTCAATAAATTCTTTAATCTGCAAATGGTGATGTTCATTTTTTGTGAAATATAGACCACTATGATAAACCATATTCATTTCTGTTTGAATCTCAGTTAATAATCGTCTAATATTTATTACAATGATAAAAATTAAAATGATGCAAAGATAAATCCAAGAACTGACGCTAAAAAATAAAGCAAAGCGATTGACATTTTTCTCATTAATTCCAGATACAGAAGATAGAAGAGCTGGAACTATGTAAAAAAGTATCAGACATAGAAGAAATTGCCACATGATTTTAAGGTAGGTACGCTTAATGAGTTGCTTGATTGTCAATTCTTTTTCCATTTGTATCCTCCTCCCCATACTGTTTTGATGGGATCAATTTGATGAATCTTAAATTTTTGTCTGATTTGATAGATGTATTCAGTAATGGATCGTAGTTGTGCATCAGAGTCTACAGGATAGAGGTAATTGTAAAGCTCTTCTATACTAAATATTCGGTTTTCATTTTTTGCTAAAAGATAAAGTAAATCAAACTCTCGCTTAGTTAATGAAATTCTCTTTGATTGATAATAAACTTCTTGACTATCTCGATAAAAAGTTATATTTGAATCCATCTCTTCTTTAGAGGCATGATGTGATCTTTCTTCTCTACGAAGATGCATTTGAATTCTTGCAATTAATTCTTTAATGCTGAATGGTTTTGTGATGTAATCATCTGCCCCAGCTTGAATTCCTTTTAGTAAATCTTCTTCAAAATCTTTAGCGGTTAGAAATAGGATTGGAGTAGTAATTTGTGAACGAATGGAACGACAGATTTCTAAACCAGAAATAGGCATCATGACATCAAGTAAAATTAGATCAAATCCAGTAAAGTCGCAGATATTGATTTCTTCTATATATTTACGAGTTTCCACGTGGAAGTTGTTGGCTTTTAATGCATTCTCTATTAATCGTAAGATTTTTTCATCATCGTCAATGGCTAAAATTTTATACTTCATAGTTCCTCCGATTATATGTGCATATTATAGCAAATCTAGAATGCAATTTGTTAGAAATGAAGAAAATAATTATTCTGATAATTTCCTGATTTTCTCCTGTTATACTTGCTCCAAGTGAAGGTGGAATTTCACTAAAAGTTAGAAAGGAAAAAGAATGAATGATAACAATTCAAAAGCTACATAAGGAATATAATAATAAAATTGTCCTTCAAAACGTGTCTTTCAAAGCCAAAAAAGGTGAGATTACTGGATTGATTGGACCGAATGGATCTGGAAAATCAACTTTAATTAGAATTTTGCTTGGTTTAGAAAATAGTCAAATAGGAATGGCGTTGATCGATGGGAAAAAATACTCTCAATTGGGAGATAATCCTTTTTGTATTGTTGGATCATTCTTAGATAGTTGTCAACCTTATCCAACTAGAACAGGATTTCAGCATCTTCGGTGGATTGGCTTGGCTTGTGGCGTTGACAAAAATAGGTGCAACGAATGTTTAGAGTTGGTGGGGTTAAGTGAAGCTAAAAATAAAAAAGTAAAAGACTATTCATTAGGAATGAAGCAACGTCTTGGGTTAGCAACAGCCTTATTAGCAAATCCTGACATCTTAATTTTAGATGAACCAATCAATGGACTAGATCCAGAAGGAATACGCTGGGTACGCAATTTTTTGCAGTCTTTTGTCAATGAAGGTAAGACTGTCTTAATGACAAGTCATTATATGAGTGAGTTAGAATTAACTGTAGATCATTTGGTTGGTATTTCTAATGGGAAAATTGTTATTGATGCTCCTACAAAAGATATTTTGAAACAGTTTGGATCTTTTGAGGAAGCATATTTTAAGGCGCTCGAAGGGAAAGAAGGTGAATAATATGTTGAAGCGTTCCTTTTTTAGTGACCTTTATAAATATTGTAGTTTACCTACTTTTAAATTTACTTTTTTTCTTATTTTGGGAGTCAGCATATTTTTTTCAATTCAAAATATCCAGGTGATAAATGCTTTAGTGGAAGGAAATGGCCAAGCAGTTAACCTTGATCCGTCTATGTTATCATCGAATCCAGTCTATACAGTCAGGGATGCCCTCTTATCTTCACCCTACCAAGCAAGTGTTATTTTCTTACCAATCTTGGTTTCACTTGTTTATTCAACTCATTACCAATTTGGTGATGATAATTTTACTCAGTTATTGATTCCTAACTGGAAAGTTCGTCTTACTGGTTTTATTACAAGTTCGATTGTCTTATCGTTACTTGCTACTTTAGTATTTTCTATAGTAAATGCTGTTATTTTACTCATTTTTCTAGATTCAACTTTAAAGAATTATTTAGAATTGACATTGTTCTTAGATGTCACGGTAAGAGTTATGATATTTGCAATCGTTCTTACTTTATTAGCTTTACTTTTCGTAATAGTAACGAAAAAATCAATGACTTCATTAATTGCAGATGTTTTATTATTGGTAATCACTTTATCAGGTGTTCTAAGAGGACTTTCTTCTAACATAGAGAATCTATTGCCTTTGATTGGAGCAAAGTCATTTGCTTTTGGCCGAATTGAAGGGACTCAAACGAGCCAATTGTATGGATTTACACTTTTAGTAGTAGAAGGGAACTTGTTCTTGGTGTTCATAATGGTTGTAGAAAAGATTCGAATGGGGAGGAAGAATGGCAAAAGTATTTTTCAGTCTTATCGTCAAAAAATATAGTTTAAAACCCGTGAAGTACCAGATAACCATACAGTCATTTTTGATAGGTTTTGTGTGTCTCTTAAGTATTTTACCAGTTGCAATCAATGATACTGTTGTACAATTATCTATAAAGCAAGCTCTTGTTTTTGCATCAATACTCTCAGTTAGTATTGGGTGTGTTAATGCATTTGTTGAGTTACAATCACACGAAACAAAACTAGTTTATTTGGTAAGTGGAAAAAGGATCTTAAGTTCAATTCGGATCCTGTTCGTAGAATTATGTGATGTAGTACTACAATCAACCTTGTATTTCATTGTACTGCTTGTATGGTTTCATTTTTTTAGTAGCGAAAATGGTGTCAGTTTAGAACTTTTCAGTTTCTATTTGATTGGCTCCATCCAATATTTTTTAATTTCTTACTTCTTAAGTTATTTTTTCAAAAGTCCAATGGGGAGTTTAGCTATTTTGCTGCTATTTCCTATTTTGGTACAACCATTCATAGAAAGAGTAGTGGAACCATTGACTAGTTATCTATTTTATAATATTGTTGCGGATACCATTTTAGGTAGTGCTTCCAATTTGCAACTCTGTATTTACGTTGTTGGATTTGTATGTTCACTTGGGGCAACTCTCTACCTCTTGGTAAGGAATCAAGAAGTTAAGTAGTAAATAAAAATGATACTGATGAGCAAACCTTGCTAATTTTGTATATCATGGACACTGATGTTTATTACGTATTGCATTGTTTTAGAATAAAAGACAAGACTTTCGAAGTAATTGCGAGAGTCTTGTTTAGTTTTCGCTCTAATGTGTGTCCAATTAATTATTTTGTAATATGTTGTTTTCCCTTTCATTCCTCATCTCAGAGAATTCTAGTGATTTATGGTAAAATAAGGTCTATATATGTGAGGTCAAAGAGATGATTAATCGAGTAACTGAAAACAAATTTAAACTAGTATCGAAATACCAACCGTCTGGGGACCAACCGCAGGCCATTGAGCAGCTGGTGGATAACATCGAGGGTGGTGAGAAGGCGCAAATCCTGATGGGAGCGACTGGTACGGGGAAGACCTATACCATGAGCCAGGTCATTGCCCAAGTTAATAAACCGACCCTGGTTATCGCCCACAATAAAACCCTAGCAGGCCAACTTTATGGGGAGTTCAAGGAATTTTTCCCTGAAAATGCGGTTGAGTACTTCGTATCTTACTACGATTACTACCAGCCAGAAGCCTATGTGCCATCTAGTGACACCTACATCGAAAAGGACAGCTCTGTCAATGATGAAATTGATAAACTACGTCACTCCGCAACATCAGCTTTGTTGGAGCGTAACGATGTCATTGTAGTCGCATCTGTTTCTTGTATCTATGGTTTGGGTTCGCCTAAGGAATATGCCGATAGCGTAGTCAGCCTGCGTCCAGGTCTGGAGATTTCTCGTGATAAACTTCTCAATGACTTGGTAGACATTCAGTTTGAGCGCAATGACATCGACTTTCAACGGGGAAAATTCCGTGTTCGTGGGGATGTGGTCGAGATTTTCCCAGCTTCGCGTGATGAGCATGCCTTTCGAGTCGAGTTTTTCGGGGATGAGATTGAGCGGATTCGTGAGGTTGAAGCTTTGACGGGCCAAGTTCTAGGAGATGTGGACCACTTAGCCATTTTCCCAGCCACTCACTTCGTGACCAATGACGACCATATGGAAGTGGCCATTGCCAAGATTCAGGCGGAACTGGAAGAACAGTTGAAGGTCTTTGAAAAAGAAGGCAAGTTGCTAGAAGCTCAACGTCTAAAACAACGGACCGAGTATGATATTGAAATGCTGCGGGAGATGGGCTACACCAATGGGGTCGAAAACTACTCTCGTCACATGGATGGTCGGAGTGAAGGAGAGCCTCCTTACACCCTCCTTGACTTCTTCCCAGAAGATTTTCTCATCATGATCGATGAAAGCCACATGACCATGGGACAGATCAAGGGCATGTACAATGGTGACCGCTCGCGCAAGGAGATGCTGGTCAACTATGGTTTCCGTTTGCCGTCGGCCTTAGATAACCGTCCACTTCGCCGTGAGGAGTTTGAAAGCCATGTCCACCAGATTGTCTATGTGTCAGCGACACCAGGTGACTATGAGATGGAACAAACCGATACCATCATCGAGCAGATCATTCGTCCGACAGGTCTACTCGATCCTGAGGTGGAAGTGCGTCCGACCATGGGACAAATGGACGACCTCTTAGGTGAGATCAATGCGCGTGTAGAACGTGGAGAGCGGACCTTTGTTACCACCCTGACCAAGAAGATGGCAGAAGACTTGACCGACTACTTCAAGGAAATGGGGGTCAAGGTCAAATACATGCACTCGGACATTAAGACCTTGGAGCGGACGGAGATTATCCGTGATTTGCGTTTGGGCGTTTTTGATGTCTTGGTCGGTATCAACCTTCTTCGGGAAGGGATTGACGTACCGGAAGTGAGTCTAGTTGCCATTCTCGACGCGGATAAGGAAGGTTTCCTCCGTAACGAACGGGGGCTGATCCAGACCATTGGTCGTGCTGCTCGTAATAGCGAGGGTCACGTGATCATGTATGCGGACACCATGACCCAGTCTATGCAAAAAGCCATCGATGAAACAGCCCGTCGTCGGAAAATCCAGATGGCTTATAATGAAGAGCATGGTATTGTACCACAAACCATCAAGAAGGAAATCCGTGACCTGATCTCTGTTACCAAGGCGGTGGCCAAGGAAGAGGACAAGGAAGTGGATATCACTAGTCTCAACCGCCAAGAGCGCAAGGAACTGGTCAAGAAACTGCAAGGCCAAATGCAAGAAGCCGTCGAAGTGCTTGATTTCGAGCTTGCAGCGCAAATCCGCGATATGATGTTGGAAGTGAAGGCCTTGGATTAGAAAGGATAAAGCGAATGAAGATTATCATTAAAGCAATGGAAACTCCTGAAGAGATAGAAGGAAAATCTCTCGTTCATTGGCAAACGTGGAGAGAGGCTTATGACGATCTTTTACCCGCGGATTTTCAGGAGACGATGACATTAGAAAAATGTCGATTCTTTAGTCAAAAATATCCAGAAAATACCTTGATTGCGATGGATGGAAAGAAGGTCGTTGGATTTATCAGCTATGGAAATTACCGTGATGAGACCATTCAAGCTGGTGAAATCATTGCCTTATATGTTTTAAAAGATTACTATGGAAAAGGTGTGAGTAAACAGTTAATGCATGCTGCATTTGTTGCTCTTGATCCATTCTCTGAAATTTATTTATGGGTATTGAAAGATAATAAGCGAGCCATTGCTTTCTATCAAAAAATGGGTTTTACTTTTGATGGCCAAGAACAAATACTTAAACTTGGAAAACCTGTTAAGGAATTGCGGATGATGTGTTCTTCAAATAAAAATTCCTAAAGGACGTATCTATCAATCTTTGAACCATTATCAATTAATCAAGTAAAAATATAAAAGAGATAGAATGAACCAAAGAGATGAAGGAGAAGACGAATGAAAATTTTAGTCATCAATGGGCATCCCGATAAGGAAAGTTACTGTCAGGCTATTTTCCAAACCATTGTCGAAAATATTGACTCAGGTCGCCATGAACTTGAAGTCATTAACCTTAATGAAGAGGACTTTGATCCGGTTCTTCGCTATGGCTATCGAAAGCGGATGGAGGAAGATCCTTTTATTCTTCGTTCCCAAGAATTAATCCAGTGGGCAGATCACCTGATCTTTGTTTATCCCATCTGGTGGAGTAGTATGCCGAGCCTTATGAAAGGCTGGATCGACCGGGTCTTTACACCGGGGATTGCTTACTCGGCCAATGATCAGGGAAGTTTTATCTGGAATTACCTCAGAGGCAAGCAATTCAAGAAGTTGCTTAAAGGCAAAACGGCCAGTATTTATGCGACCTCCATGGCCCCCACTTGGTGGTATAAGATCTTTTCAGGCCCTCTCAACATTCCAGATAGTTATGGCATCTCTGTTTTGAAAAATGCCGTCTTGAACCACTGTGGGATTAAAACCAAGCGTGTCAGCATTTTGGGAGAAGTCGGCCGGGATGTGAATACCGCTAGCATGCGGGAACAGCATCTCCAAAAGGTAGCAGCAGAAGTGAAGAAACTTTGACCCTGTTCTTGTCTTTGTTGGACATTTCTAGACAAGCGGTTGTATTCTTAATGGATGTTGGATAAAATAGAATTAAAATCCATGGGAAATAGGGTAAATAAATATGTTTCTGTTTATGTATATGATCTATGTCATCTATTTCATTTCAAAACTGAAAAAAGAAGATAAAAGGGTCTCTCTTTTTACGAAGATTGTTGTTTATGGTTTATTGGTTTTATCATTGATTAAGATCTATTTCGGCTTAGTGGCATTTATATTTTCCCCTTTACCACTAATTGGTTCAATAGTTTCTTTTGCTCTTGGCGGTATGAGATTGGTTCTTAAAATAGTTATAGCACTTAGCTTACTTTTATTATCGCTAAGTCTATTCTTAGACAGCAAAAAAAGTGATCCGGATACGCCCCTTATAGAACATTGGCTCCGGTTAGGTTATCATATTCTGTTGATGTTACTTTAGGAGATCCAGTTTAAACCAATTAGTAAGAAAGGGAGATCAAACATGAAAGAGTATCTGAACCTGTTTCGGATCTTGTATCTTATTCTTTTACTTTTAGTTTTTGCGAACTTTTTATTAGGCTACAATGGTTACGCCTTTACTCCGCTCCTCTGGAATCCTTGGTTGTATCTAGGAGCTGTGACAGTTTTTTGTCATATCTGGTATCGCTTTTATCGAACTCACACAGTCAATTGGAAGAATGTAGTGGGGCTACTTTTTAGTTTCTTTGCTAGCTTGATCTTAGTATTATTCATTGTGTTTTTCTTTAGTTTTGATGGTCATGGTTCGGTAACGATTCACTCGGAATATTATTTAAAAGAGAAGTCAATTGTCTTTCAGAGAGGCTCTCTTTTGGATGCCTATGATGAATACCATGAGCTGGTAAATCCCTTTGTGATGAAAAAAGAGATAAAGAAAAAAGTTTATATTGATTCATTGTCAACATATTAGAAAGGAAATTTATGTCACGCGAAACATCTACCATTCTAACAAATCTATGTCTGATCGAAGACTGTTCAACGAATAAAGTAGTCCTCCAATACCGCTCACCTGAAAAGACTCACTGGGCTGGCCATGCTTTTCCAGGTGGCCATATCGAAGAAGGAGAAAGCCTTGTAGAATCCGTCATTCGTGAAGTCTACGAAGAGACAGGACTGACAATTGCAGATCCAAAACTGGTCGCAGTCAAAGACTGGGAGCCAGATGAGGGAGGCCGCTATATTGTCTTTTGCTACAAAGCGACAGAATTTACAGGCCAGCTCAGATCATCTGAAGAAGGAGAAGTTTCTTGGGTTGAGAAGGACCAATTAGAAAAGTTGGACTTGTCCTACGACATGCTTCCTCTGCTGGAAGTGATGGAAGACCCGGATTTGTCCGAGTACTATTATCGCAAACGGACAGACGACGACTGGGAAAAATTAAGATTTTAAACAAAGGGCTAGAGGTATCTAGTTCTTTTTAGCTCTAAGGAATTGCCCCTTTGCTTGTATCTGCTTCTTAATTGTAGTATGATAGAGGAGTTGAAAAGATGCTAGAAAAGGTGGCAAGTAATATGAAAGATTTTCACTTTGATGCAATTGCTGCATTTGAAAATTACGAAATCGAAAAGATGAGAGATGGCCATGTGGTGGTGACAACCAAGGTCGTGGAATCATCGCTCAATTATTATGGAAATGCGCATGGAGGCTATCTCTTTACCCTGTGTGACCAAGTCAGTGGTTTGGTCGTGGTTTCTCAAGGTGTCGATGGGGTGACCTTGCAATCCTCGATCAATTACTTGAAAGCAGGACGTCTGGGTGATGTCCTTACGATACATGGCGAATGTGTCCACAGTGGACGGACGACTCGAGTTGTGGATGTCGATATTACCAATCAAGACGGGGCCAATGTCTGCAAGGCAACCTTTACGATGTTTGTTACGGGAGTGAGAGATGAATCCGCACAAGTACGCATTTAAAAACTATATTTTTGATTTTTATGGAACCTTGGTCGACATCGAAACGGATGAGTCGAGCCCCATTTTATGGGATACCATGGCTCAGATCTACCAATCCTACGGGGCAAGCTACACAGGAGAAGGTCTGCGCCTGCGTTATAGAGAGTTGGTGCAACAAGCCGAAGAAGACTTGTCTAAGGAAAAACACGTTGCCTATCCAGAGATTGATCTGACGGTCATCTTTGTGCAATTGTATTTAGAAGGTCATCCAAGTGGGGATAGTGTTGCCCACCTCAAAGAGTGGGGACGTTTGATTGCGAGGACTTTCCGTGTCCTTTCTCGCAAGCGGTTGGAGCTCTATCCTCACACGAAAGAAGTGTTAGAGGATATGAAAGCTGCAGGTTGCCGAATCTTTCTTTTATCCAATGCCCAAGCAGATTTTACCAATCCGGAGATTGATTTGGTTGGTTTGAGAGAGCTTTTCCATGCCATTTACTTGTCGTCTGACGCAGGTATTCGCAAACCTCAGCCAGAGTTCCTCTTGGAAGTGATGAAAGAACACCAGTTGAACCCTGAGAAAACGGTCATGGTGGGGAATGACTTTACGACAGATGTCGCTGTTGCCCAAAGTATCGGGATGGAGAGCATCTTGATCAATACCTTCCCATACTCTGATGCTGAACTGCGCGAGAAGAATCAAGCAGGTGTGCGCGTGATTCGAGATATTCAAGAATTGCAGGAAGATTGAGAAATATGATCTATGTAGGGAGGCCAAGTCGCCTCCTTTTTTCTTGAAAATGCTACAGTCGAGCAGGATTTGTCAAATTTTCGCTTTCATGGTATACTATGAAAGTTAATTTGAATAAGGAGATAAAAATGAATAACTTACCAAACTGTCCAAAATGTAACTCTGAATACGTCTATGAAGATGGAGCGCTCTTGGTGTGCCCAGAGTGTGCGTATGAATGGAACCCAGCTGAGGTCGAAGAAGAAGAGGGTGTCGTAGCGATTGACGCCAACGGAAACAAATTGGCTGATGGCGATACAGTGACTTTGATCAAAGATTTGAAAGTTAAGGGTGCACCGAAAGATTTGAAACAAGGGACGCGCGTGAAAAACATCCGTATCGTTGAAGGAGACCACAACATCGATTGTAAGATTGATGGCTTTGGTGCAATGAAACTAAAATCAGAATTTGTGAAGAAAATCTAAAGAAAAGAAGGAGGGCCTTGCCTCTTTTCTTTCAGGAGAATACTATGAAATTCAAATTATTATTTAGCTATCGTTTTCTATTGTTTATCTTAAGTGTTATTGGCGTTTATCTGCAACTCACCAAGCATGGTGGCTTTGGCATGATGCTCTATTACACCATTTTATCCAACATGTTAGTCATGTTCTTTATGGGAGACATGGTTTGGCGCATGGTTCGAGGTCGTTCGACCCAGACTCAGGGTTACCTTCGTATGAAAGGCGCAGTTACCATGTCCATTATGATTACCTGTGTCATCTACCACTTTATGTTGGCGCCTCTTGCGACACCAGAGAAGTTTTATCGTTTGGAAAACTTCCTCTGTCATTACATCGTTCCTTTGATGTTCTTCTTTGATACCCTAGTGATTGATAAAGCCAAGCAATACCGTAAGCTCGATCCTTTCTTTTGGACCTTGATTCCACTGGCTTACATGCTCTTTGCTCTTCTCAATGGGTTGGTCTTGAAGTGGCCAATTCCAGGTGCAAAAGATAGTCCCTTTGCCTATTTCTTTATCAATGTGAATAAATACGGCTGGGCCTTTGTTGGAAAATGGGTGGTGATCATCTTTATCGCTTACCTCTTGGCTGGCTATGTGCTCTATGGGATTAAAAATATCAAGCGGAAATCGGCTGTTTCTTAGTAAAAACCGAACATTATTCGGATGAAAAGTCATGTTTTTAAATTTTTTTGAAAAATGTTGAGTTTTTTCTTGCATGTCGTTTGAAACTGTGATATAGTTATTTCAATTAAATAAATCCTTTAATCCTGTCCCGTGAGGCAGGCAAGGAGACTGTGAAAAACAATGGCTAGGACCATAGAGCGAGACTCTATCCTCTTAGACCATTCATTTGCTGAACCTCCTTGAAAAAGGAGGTTTTTCTTTTACAACTAAGGAGGACTGAATGAAAACCAAAGAAGTCGTTGATGATTTGACGATGAAACGGGCCATTACCCGCATCACCTACGAAATCATTGAACGAAACAAAGATTTGAGCCAGATTGTGCTGGTGGGGATCAAGACGCGTGGCGTTTACATCGCTCGCCGGATCCAAGAACGCCTCTCTCAGCTGGAACAAATCGATGTCCCTGTAGCAGAACTAGATACCAAGCCTTTCCGAGATGACATGAAGGCGACAGAAGATACAACGGTCTTACCAGTTGATATCGCTCATAGAGAAGTCATTTTGATCGATGATGTCCTCTATACAGGTCGCACAATACGCGCTGCCATTGACAATCTGGTCAGTCACGGTCGTCCTGCTCGAGTGAGTCTGGCGGTTCTAGTCGACCGTGGGCATCGGGAGTTGCCGATTCGTCCGGACTTTGTTGGGAAAAATATCCCGACAAGTAAGTCAGAGGAAATCATTGTCGAGATGGTGGAGCTAGACGGTCAAGACCGCGTCCTCATCAAAGAAGCTTAAACAAATTGTAAACTATTTGCATTCACATTATAAAAGGAGAATCAACATGTCTGAAAATCAAATCGCTCTTAAAAACCTTGTCTCAATGGAAACTCTTACCAATGAAGAAGTAATGGCATTGATCAAACGTGGGATTGAGTTCAAAAACGGAGCTAAAGCATCCTACGAAGACCAACACATCATCTCAAACCTTTTCTTTGAACCTTCAACTCGTACCCACAAAGCCTTTGAAGTGGCAGAGTTGAAATTGGGATGTGATCTCCTTGACTTTGATGTGAAGACAAGCTCTGTGAACAAAGGGGAAACACTTTACGACACAATCTTAACCATGTCAGCTCTTGGAGTAGATGTCTGCGTCATCCGTCACCCTGAAGTGGACTACTACAAAGAATTGGTTGAAAGCCCAACGATCACAGCCTCTATCGTCAATGGTGGGGATGGTTCAGGTCAACACCCAAGCCAAAGTTTGCTTGATTTGATGACTATCTACCAAGAATTCGGTCACTTTGATGGCTTGAAAGTTTGTATTGCTGGGGACTTGGATCACTCACGTGTGGCAAAATCAAATATGCAAATCTTGAAACGTTTGGGAGCAACCCTCTACTTTGCAGGTCCAGACGAATGGAGAAGTGCGGAATTTGAAGACTATGGAACCTTCGTCACTATCGATGAAGTCATTGAAGAAGTAGATGTGATGATGTTCTTGCGTGTGCAACACGAACGTCATGATTACGAATCACTCTTCTCTAAAGAAAACTACCACCGTCTTCATGGTTTGACACAAGAACGTTATGACCGTATGAAAGATACAGCAATCTTGATGCACCCAGCACCAGTCAACCGTGACGTTGAAATTGCGGACCACTTGGTAGAAGCTCCTAAATCACGCATCGTAGAACAAATGACCAACGGTGTCTTTGTCCGTATGGCCATCATTGAAGCCGTCCTTAAAGGTCGCGGTGCAAAATAAGATAACTGACAATTCATTGAAAGGAAAGAAAGAGGACAGAGTAGACAGCTACATGGAATCTGACTTTCCTTTTTTTGAGGAACTATGATAAAATTGGATTAGTGTAAAAAGAAGGGAGGGGTTCGATGAAACGATTATTGGTCCTAGAGGATGGGACTGTATTTGAAGGAGAAGCCTTTGGTGCAGACTTATATGTGACTGGTGAATTGGTCTTTACGACAGCCATGACAGGCTATCAAGAATTGATCACGGATCAGGCTTTTAGTGGCCAGATCCTCTCCTTTACCTTTCCAGTTATTGGCGCAACAGGGATCAATCGAGATGATTCTGAATCGATTACGCCCACTTGTTTAGCAGTAGTCGTTCAGCATCTAGTGGAGATGCCGAGCAATTGGCGGCAGCAGATGACCTTGGATGAATTCTTGAAGCGAAAAAAAATCCCTGGTATTGTAGGGATTGATACGAGACAGGTGGCAAAAATTGTCCGCAAGTATGGACGGATGAAGGCGACTGTCATTAACAAGGGGGATTCGATCGAGCATATCTTGGATCAGTTGCGAGCAACGGTCCTTCCCAAAGACCAAGTGCGTCAAGTTTCTACAAAAACGGCCTATGCTGTACCAGGTTTTGGAAAGAGTATTGCCTTGATTGATCTAGGGGTCAAGCACTCTGTCTTACGCCAGCTGAGTCAAAGGGACTGTAATGTGACAGTTTATCCCTATGATATCTCTTATGATGAACTGATGGAACAGCAGCCCGATGGCGTTATTTTATCCAGTGGGCCTGGCGATCCCCATCAGGTGAAAAAACTCTGCCGCTTGATCAAAAAGCTCAATGGTCAGATTCCAATCTGGGGTATGGGCTTGGGAGCACAGGTATTGGCTCAAGCTTACGGGGCTGAGCTAGCTCCCATGGAAGTTGGGCATTTCGGTTTAAATATTCCCGTCCGTGAAATTGCGACAGGGAAAATCGAGATAACGAGTCAAAATCACTTGTATAGTATCGCACGCGATAGCCTACCCCATGATTTATTGGTCACGCATGAAAACGTCAATGACCATAGTATCGAAGCTTTTCGCCATCGTTACCAACCGATTTTAGGGGTTCAATTCCAAGTGGATGCGAGTCCAGGGCCAAGGGAAAATCTCTATTTTTACGATGAATTTTTAGAATTGATTGATGCCAAAATTCACGAAAGTAGAAGGGAGAAGGAATGATGAAAGAAAACCAGAAATTGCTTCTCCTATGTGGAGATTCTTATCAGGATATTAGCCTCTTGGCTGCGGTAAAGGAAGCACAAAAACTTAATGCCAAGGATGGGAATGCTCTGGTCCTTTATCTGGGCGAAGAAAATACTATCACCCAAGAAGCTGGAAAACAGGTTGTAGTCAGTAAGCTTAAGCTGGATGCTCTTAGGACGATTCTTCTTTCTTATACTCGATCTCGCTTGCTCCTAACCTTTGCGGATAAACAGATTTTGAACCTCTTGTTTCGATTGGAAGAAACTGGATTTTTCAAAGACGCATCGATTAGAATTATCGGACCGAGCCTTCAACGCTACCGCACCTTTTATCAGCAGGCGGATCAACGACGCCTCTTTCAAGAGTTGGGCTACCAGGTACCCGCTTCCGCACTGGTTGGTTCTGTTCGAGAAGCCATTGAGTTTTCTGAAGGCATTCAATTTCCCATTATGATCTGGCCGGTAGCGAGTAAGCAAGGGCAGGGGCGAAAGATTGCTCATAATCTAGATGACTTGTGCGAAGCAGTAGAAACGGGACTTTCGGTCTCTCCAAGTCAGCAGTGTTTGCTAGAGTTTTCGACCTATGGCTTTAAGGAATTGGATTTTGTAGTCATGCGCGATCGCGAAGACAATCACTATCTGGCGGCCTCTATTGAAAGCATTGATCCTGTCGGGATCCACTCTAGTGACTCTTATCAATTTATGCCAGCGGTCACCCTGACAGACCGGGAGTTTCAAAATCTTCGTGAAGCAGCGATCCACATCAGTCGCTATTTGAAGCTGACAGGAGCCATTTCGATCAAGTTTGCTTTGGATCCGACGAGCTATGCTTTTTATATCCTAGAAGTTAATCCATTTGCTTCAGATAGTATCTCGATGGCCTCTATGGGCTTGGGCTATTCCTTGTTTGAGCAAGGCGTGCAGCTGCAATTGGGGCGCTCTCTCGAGCATTTGCCTCATCCCTTATTAAAGGATTTAAGGGCCGTTTACGAACCGAGTTTGGACTATATCTTCTTTAAGATCCCGATTTTTTCTGATGTTGCTAAAAATGCCCGCCTCAATACCCAAATTCACTCTTATGGGGCAGTTTATGGATTTGGAAAGAGAATCGATGAAGCTTATCAACAAGCCCTAGAAACCATTAAAGACAAGAACTTGCTGACCATCCTTCCTGAGGAAATGAGCGATGATGAATTAATCCAGAAAATTGCTCGTCATATGCCCCACCGGCTCTTCTATATCTTAGAAGCTTTGAAACGTGGTTTTGAGTTTGAGGAACTCTTGGATTTAAGTAAATTAGCACCGATTTATTTGCAGGTTCTAGCCAACCTTGTAGAAATGGAAAAAGTAGTAGAAGCTGAAATCAAACCAGCCTTTCTTCCAGTTGAACCATCAGCTGGTTTATATGAGGTCAAAGAGGGAGCAGCCTATTATCTGACCCAAAATGGAACCAATGAATCGTTAGGTTTGGACGCTGCTTGTGTCTTGGTGGATGATCTAGAAATCGGTGATGAGCGTTTTTACCAAAAGGTAAGAAAGCAAGTGAAAGAGCTGAAAGAAAAAGGACAACAGGTGATCTTACTCACGAATCGTCCTTTTACAGAATCTTTGGCAGATAAAGTCTATTATCTTCCTATTAATGAGACAAGCCTTCACCTGATTCAGACCATTGATCAGGTCAAAGATATTGTCAAGCTTTCTAATCTACAATAAAGGATCCGGACAATCAATCCGAATCCTTAGATTGAAAATAAAATTATATTTTAAAACTTTCCTTAGGTGAGTACGGACGTCAGCGAACTTCGAAGAAGTTCCATGACTTAGTTTTGAGCCTGAGGTCTCAAAACTCCCGAGTGCTAGAAACAAGTGTGTTTCTAGCACTTTTCTCACAGCGGAAAGTTTCGGTACATTCTCAATGATATTTAAAGGATTTGGATGTATAATCCGAATCCTTTTTTGTTTCTTATTTTTTGGTCACAATACCGATAATGGTATCAACTGCGCGTTCCATGGTTTGGAGACTTACGTATTCAAAGCGACCATGCATGTTTTCGCCACCGGCAAAGATATTAGGTGTTGGAATCCCCATAAAGGAAATTTTAGAGCCATCTGTACCACCGCGGATCGGTTCAATGATTGGAGTGATTCCAAGATCTTCCATGACTTCCTTAGCAAGGGTGATTGGTGTCATATCTTTTTCAATCACTTGCTTCATGTTGTAATACTGATCTTTGAGGGTGAGGAGAACGCGTTCGCTACCGAGCTCCGCATTCATCTGATCGGCAATAGATTTCATAAGGTCTTTGCGTTTCTCAAAGCTTTCTGTTTCAAAGTCCCGAATGATATAGCTAGCACTTGCTTCCTCGACAGTTCCATCGATGTTCATCAAGTGGTAGAAGCCTTCATAGCCTTCGGTTAATTCTGGACGTGCTCCTTCAGGGAGTTTGTTATGGAAATCAATGGCCAATTGAAGAGCGTTGATCATTTGACCTTTGGCTGTACCTGGGTGGACATTGCGTCCTTTGAAGGTGATTTCAGCCCCAGCTGCTGAGAAGGTTTCGTATTGAAGCTCTCCGAGAGGACCACCATCAACAGTATAGGCAAAGTCTACATCAAAATCCTCTGCATCAAATTGATCTGCACCGACTCCGATTTCTTCATCTGGACCAAAGCCGACACGGATTTCTCCATGTTTGATTTCAGGATGAGCTGTCAGGTATTCAATAGCTGTCATGATTTCAGCGATACCTGACTTATCGTCTGCACCCAGAAGAGTAGTACCATCCGTTGTGATCAAGGTTTGTCCCTTGTAGTTGTTCAAATGAGCAAAATCAGCTGGATCGAGTGTGAAACCAGAGTCACCAAGGGTAATGACACCGCCATCATAATTCTCAACAATTTGTGGATTGACATTTTCGGCATTGAAGTCAGCGGTATCCATGTGAGAGATAAATCCAATCTTGCGAGTAAAGCTTGGATCGTTAGCTGGAAGTGTTCCAATAGCATAGCCGTTTGGCAAATAGTAGACGTTTTGAAGACCCACGCGTTTCATTTCAGGGATCAAGACGTTTGTTGCAAAATCAACTTGTGATTGGGTACTTGGAGTGGTTGTAGAATTTTCGTCTGAACGTGTGTTAACCTTTACATAGGTAATAAAACGGTCCAACAAATTTTGGTATTTCATGATCATTCTCCTTTTTCAGTTTCAATTAATTTGTGAATAGCATGGGCCACGCCATCCTCATCATTGGTCAGGGTGATGAAATCTGCGATTTCCTTGACAGCAGCATTGCCATTTCCCATAGCGACGCTGTAACCAGCAAAACGTAGCATTTCAAGGTCATTGTTTGCATCTCCAAGAGCCATGACCTGGTCTCTCCTGTAGCCTAATGTTTGGCTTAATGCTTGAAGAGCAGAAGCTTTGCTCGCACCTTTTGGCAAGATTTCAAACAAGATATCCTGTGAACGAACAGTGTTAAACTCGGCCTCTAATGCAGCCTCGTTCTGAGCTTGGAAGGCATCAATAGCAGAAGGATCTCCTACGTACATGGCTTGAAAAATAGGAACAAGGTTGGGCAGATCCTCTTCAGAGACAAGTGTCGGTTTAGAATTAACAATGCCCGCATCCATCGTGACAAGTTCACTGGCTTCAGGTGCGACCACTAGGTAGTGATCTATGTCAAATAAGGTTAGCTGGACATCTGTATCTTCCGTCAAAACTTGCAACCGGTGCATGTCCTCAAGGCTCAATTCTTCCTTGCCAATGATTTCCCAAGTCTTAGTAGACAAGGTTGTACACCCGTTATTGATAATCATATAGTAGTTGCCATCAGGGAGTCCAATCTCTTCAAAGATAGGACGGACACCCGCTAAGGGACGCCCCGTACAGATCACAATGTCATAGCCGGCTTCATGGGCCCGGTGAAGAGCTTCAATATTGCCTTTAGATAGAGTCTTATCCTCATGCAAAAGAGTTCCGTCCAAGTCAATCGCGATTAATTGAATCATTTGATTTCCTCCAAATCAAGAGGAACAAAGCCATCAATCACTTTTCCAATCACCCCAGGTTCCTCATCTAGTGGAATGATTTGATCACTATATTTCTTATTAAGGGAAACCAGTCGAATACCGTTGGCCTCACGAAAGACACGTTTGATCAACGTTTGTCCATCAAAATCAATGGCATAAATAGCCCCTGCTTGATCATAATAGGTTTGCTTGATTAACACAACGGCCCCTTTTTCGTATTTAGGCTCGAGGGAATCCGTATGAATCCAAAAAGCCAAATCGTAAGGAATCTTTTGATCAAACCACACGATATCAGCTTGCTTCTGATTTTGGTATGCTGCAAAAGAATCATAGACAGAATAAGAGTGGTATTGCTTTTCAATCTTCTGTCTTTCTTTTTGATGGGTCAAGAGACTTTTTCCATAAGAGAGAAGATTTTCTTGATTTCCTTCATCGAGCTGTTTATATAATCGTTCAATCTCTGAATCAATGACTACAAAATCATTGCGCAATCGAGGGTCAATATCAGCAACTGCTACCTGGAAAAAGGCTGCAATCTTCTCTAAATTTTCGGGAACGGGAAGAGAAGTTCCTTTTACATATCCAGTCAGGGTACTTGCAGGGATTCCAGTAATACGAGATAATTCGATCTGCTTTTTCCCTTGTTCTTTCAGTAATTCTCTAATCTTTTCCGATATAATCCGTAATGCCTCTTTGTCTTGAGGGCTTGCTTTTCCACGACCTCTGGCCAACGTACTCACCTCCTTGTATTTACCCTTACTATTATAATGAATTAAATCGAAAAAGTAAATAGAAATCCCTGAAAAATGCGAAAAAAGATGAATTTGATCTAAATCGGATTTTCATTTTGAATTTTATCAGATATTCCTTTACTTTTTGAGGAAAATGATCTAAGATAATACCATAGGGTTCATGGAGGTGAAGGTATGATTCGTACTGTTCAAGTCAAAGATGCAGGTCAAATTAGAGATTTATGTCACCAAGCATTGGGGTATGATTCGACCCTGGAGAAAGTGGCAGCTCAGATTGATAAATTTAATTCGCCAGATTCGGATCATTTTTGCTTTGTTTATGAAGAGGACCAAACAGGCCATATTCTTGCCTATGTGGAGGCAGAAGTCTATGAAAGTCTCTATAGTGACGCTGGTCTAAATATTTTGGGTCTAGCGGTTTTTCCATCTGCTCAAGGACGTGGGATTGGTCGCCAATTGATGGAGAGAGTTGAAGAACTTGCCAAAAGCAAGCATTATGCTTTTATCCGTTTAAATTCCGCCTCTCATCGAAAAGAAGCCCATCTCTTTTACGAACGAATAGGTTATGAGGGAAATAAAACGCAGAAGCGATTTTTGAAAATAATGAATTAAGATAGGCAAAGGCCTATCTTTTTTGTTATAATGAAGAGTACGATTAAATTTACTAGGAAGATGATTATGCCAAACTTTGAAGAATTAAAAAAACGACAAGAGAAGATTCGGAACTTCTCGATCATCGCCCATATTGACCATGGAAAGTCAACCTTGGCCGATCGAATTTTAGAAAAAACCGAAACCGTGTCTAGTCGGGAAATGCAAGCCCAACTTTTAGATAGTATGGACTTGGAACGGGAACGTGGGATTACCATCAAGCTGAATGCCATCGAGTTGAACTACACGGCTAAAGATGGGGAAACCTATATCTTCCACTTGATTGACACACCAGGACACGTGGACTTTACCTATGAGGTTTCGCGGTCGCTTGCTGCCTGTGAGGGAGCCATTCTTGTGGTGGATGCCGCTCAAGGGATTGAAGCTCAGACCCTGGCCAACGTTTACTTAGCACTGGACAATGATTTGGAAATCCTTCCAGTCATTAATAAGATTGACTTGCCAGCTGCAGATCCAGAACGTGTGCGCACAGAAGTAGAAGATGTCATCGGCTTGGATGCTAGCGAGGCAGTCCTAGCCTCTGCCAAGGCTGGTATTGGGATTGAAGAGATTTTGGAGCAGATCGTTGAGAAAGTTCCAGCACCGACGGGTGATGTTGAAGCCCCTCTTCAAGCCTTGATTTTTGACTCTGTATATGATGCCTATCGTGGGGTAATCCTTCAGGTCCGAGTGGTCAATGGAATGGTTAAACCAGGCGATAAGATCCAGCTCATGAGCAATGGCAAGACCTTTGATGTCACAGAAGTTGGGATCTTTACTCCTAAAGCAGTCGGCCGTGATTTCCTTGCGACTGGAGACGTTGGCTATATTGCGGCCTCTATCAAGACCGTTGCGGATACCCGTGTCGGGGATACGGTAACCCTAGCGACCAATCCAGCAAATGAGCCACTACATGGATACAAGCAAATGAATCCAATGGTATTTGCTGGTCTTTACCCGATTGAATCCAACAAATACAATGACCTTCGTGAAGCCTTGGAAAAATTGCAATTGAATGACGCCAGTCTTCAATTTGAACCGGAAACTTCTCAGGCCCTCGGTTTTGGTTTCCGTTGTGGTTTCTTGGGTCTCCTTCATATGGACGTTATCCAGGAGCGTTTGGAGCGTGAGTTCAATATTGACTTGATTATGACGGCACCGTCTGTTATCTACAAGGTTAATTTGACAGATGGAGAAGCACTGGATGTCTCCAACCCATCTGAGTTCCCAGATCCAACCAAGATCGCTTCGATCGAAGAACCGTATGTCAAAGCCCAAATCATGGTGCCACAAGAGTTTGTTGGGGCTGTCATGGAATTAGCCCAACGCAAACGTGGGGACTTTGTGACCATGGACTACATCGATGAAAATCGGGTGAATGTCATCTATCAAATCCCACTAGCTGAAATTGTCTTTGATTTCTTTGATAAATTGAAATCCTCTACTCGTGGCTATGCGAGCTTTGACTATGAGTTGTCTGAATACCGACCTTCTAAATTGGTTAAAATGGATATCCTTCTCAATGGCGATACTGTCGATGCCCTCAGCTTTATCGTTCACAAGGACTTTGCCTATGAACGTGGTAAGTTGATCGTTGAGAAACTCAAGAAGATTATCCCTCGTCAACAGTTTGAAGTGCCTATCCAAGCGGCGATCGGTCATAAGATCGTGGCCCGTACAGATATCAAGGCCCTTCGTAAGAACGTCTTGGCTAAGTGTTATGGTGGGGACGTCTCACGGAAACGTAAGCTTCTTGAAAAACAAAAAGCTGGTAAGAAACGGATGAAGGCAATTGGATCTGTAGAAGTACCACAGGAAGCCTTCTTATCTGTCTTGTCAATGGATGAAGAATAACAATTAGAGAGTGGGACAGAAATCGGTAATTCGTTAGAATTCGATTTCGTCGTCCCACCTCCGCACAGTTGAGTAGGGCTGTAAAAGCTGATGAAATCAGCGTAGTAGAGCCCACTCAACCACTGCGTCTTGCTCGACAATCCAAAAATAATTGAGAGGCTAGGACTTTTGTCCCAGCCTTTTGTTTTAGGTTCAAAAGAAATAGACTGAATGAGAAAGGTTCCATCAGATGTGACACTTATCCTATTTTAAAATACCCACTTTCATGGTAGACTAGAAGAAAGAAAACGTTATCAAGGAGGTTGAGCATGAAACACAAATTATTGACCGCATCACTGACGATTCTTTCTATCTGCACACTAATGGCTTGTAGTCACACCACTCAAAAGGACACAGCAGCTTCTTCTACAAAAGAAAGTAGCAGCAAAGTCGAAAAGCAAACAAGCAGCTCTTCGTCAAAGGATACTGCTTCTACAAAGAAAACCACTTCCAGTCAAGAAACCAAGCGGATTGGAAATGCAGATTATGGATACATCGATATTCCAAGTAAATGGTTCAAGTTCACGGATATCGATGGGACAGAAGCTGTCCAGTATACGGATGGGAGCGGCTATAATATTGTCACCTTGAATAGCTTTACGCGGGAAAAGGCCAAAGTTCCTGCGGATATCGAGTTTAATGCAGAATTTCTAGCTAAGAAACTGGCCGTAATGTGGCAAGATAACCAGGATGTTGATAAGATGACGGGAGCGCGGACTAAAGTCGCAGGTCTGGACGCTTACCAGCTTCAAATTATCATGAAATCTGGTCAATACCTGATTACTTGGGTCTTCCAGAAGGGTGAAAAAGTGTATACCATTTCTTTTGAAGGGGATGCAGAAACCTTGAAAACCTTTATCCCATACATTGAAGACACTTGGAGCCTAGATGGAACAGGCGCTGTAACGGATTGATGAAGAGAGGCTAGAATCATTTCTAGTCTCTTTATGCTATAGAAATCGCACTTTCAAATCCTAGAAAATCATGGTAGACTAGAGGAAAGTAAATACATCATTGAGGAGAGAATATGAAAAATAAGTTCCTACTCGCGTCTGTTACGTTTTTGTCTGTTGTAAGCCTTTCTGCTTGTACTAGTCCAAAGAAAGCGTCTAGTAAATCATCGGTAGCATCTAGTTCCGCTAATGTGGTGAGAGAGACAACAAATTCAAGTAGTAATGTAGAGAAAAAAATTCCAGATAGTGATAAGGGGAATGTGAAAACGAAACGAATTGGATCAGCAGATTATGGCTATGTCAATATTCCAAGTGACTGGAAAAAGAATGATAGTATCCAAGTCGGAGATAATATTCAGTATACAGATAAAAACGCCTTCAATATTATTGTTTTAAATGCTGCCACTAGAGAAAAAGCAAATGTCCCTGAAGGAGTGGAATTTAATGCAGAGCTAATAGCTCAAAGATTGGAGAGTAGGTGGAATGATTATAAAATTGTTGAGAAAATGACAAAATCTACGACGACTGTTGGAGGAAATGAGTCGCTTAAAATACATATTTTTCTCAAGTCAGGCCTGCAGGTTGCTGGTTGGGTATTCCAAAAAGATGATAAGGTTTATTTGATTGTTGTTGAAGGATTTGAGAAAACAATAACTCAATTTACTCCTTATGTCGAAAACACTTGGAGCCTAGATGGAACAGGTGCTGTAACCGATTAATTAAGTGAGATAGATCGCAAGATCTATCTTTTTTCACAGTCTTTGTGGTATAATGCTTCTATTGTTTAGAAGAGGAAATAGAGGATGACACAGGAAATTGATATTGAAAAATACCATCAGTTAGCTCTCCAAAAGCAAAAGGAGCACCGCAAGGTATTGGCGAATCTCAAGAAGAAGCCACCTAAGAATTTAGATAAAATAGCGCAAGAAATCCACGATGAAGTTTTCCAAGAAATCGATTGTACGGCTTGTGCTAATTGCTGCAAAACCTTAGGGCCCGATTTTAAGGAAGCGGATATCACGCGGATCGCCAAATATTTCAAGATGAAGCTTCCTGCCTTTGAGGCAGAATTTCTTCAAGTTGACGAAGATGGGGACAAGGTTTTTAAATCCATGCCTTGCCCCTTTCTTGGTGGGGACAATCTCTGTTCCATTTATGATGTACGCCCAAAAGCTTGTCGGGAATTCCCTCACACCGATCGCAAGAAGATCTATCAGATCAACCATCTGACCATCAAAAATACGCTCACTTGCCCAGCTGCTTATTTATTTGTAGAAAAATTGAAAGATCGTTTGTAATGGCATATAAATTTTTACTTTTTGATTTGGACCATACCTTGTTGGACTTTGAATCTGCTGAAGAAACAGCCTTGACGCAGATGTTAGAAGACATGAATTTTTCAGATGTAGAGGCCTTTAAAGATTACTACAAACCTATGAACCAAGGGCTCTGGAAGGATTTAGAACAAAAGAAGCTCACCAAACAAGAACTCGTGGATAGTCGGTTTGCGATTGGGTTTGCCCACTTTGGGATCACGGTTGATGGGGCCGAGATGGCTCTTCGCTACCAAGATTACATCAGTCTTCAAGGGAAGTCATTCCCAGGGGCGGAGGACTTACTGGCACGACTTGAAAAAGCAGGTTACCAGCTCTATGGTGCAACGAACGGAGTGACTGCCATTCAAGAAGGACGCTTAGCTCATTCTTCCATCGCGCCTTATTTTAAAGAGGTCTTTATCTCTGAACAGCTTCATACTCAGAAACCAGAACCTGCATTTTTTGACAAAGTAGGCCAACTGATTCCAGATTTTAGCAAGGAAGAGACCCTCATGATCGGTGATTCTTTGACAGCTGATATCGCAGGAGGGAATGCTGCGGGGATTGCTACCGTTTGGTATAATCCAGATCACAAGGAAAATACCAGCCAAGTAGTGCCAACTTATGAAGTTAGCACCTATCAAGAAATCGTCGATTTACTGATAAAATAAAAAATTTTAAATACTGTCAAGTTTTTTTCTTGACAGGTCTATGAAATGTGTTATAATAGATCATGTGCTAAATAGCTTGTCTATTTCACCGAAAATTAAAATATAGAAAAGAGACTTATAAAAATGGCAGTTAAAATTCGTTTGACTCGTATGGGTTCTAAGAAAAAACCTTACTACCGTATCAACGTAGCAGATTCACGTTCACCACGTGATGGTCGTTTCATCGAAACAGTTGGAACTTACAATCCACTTGTTGAAGAAAACCAAGTAACTTTGAAAGAAGACCGCGTTCTTGCATGGTTGGCTGATGGAGCTCAACCTTCAGATACAGTTCGTAACATCCTTTCAAAAGAAGGTGTTTTGAAGAAATTCCACGATTCTAAATTCTCAAAATAATCATAAAGTAGGTTGATGTATGGATACGATTGAAAATCTTATTATTGCAATTGTGAAACCCTTGATTTCACAACCGGATGCCTTAACCATCAAGATCGAAGATACTCCGGAATTCTTGGAGTACCACCTTGACCTTGATCCTAGCGATGTTGGTCGTGTAATCGGTCGAAAAGGTCGCACCATTTCTGCGATAAGAACGATTGTCTACTCTGTCCCAACTGAAGATAAAAAAGTAAGAATCGTTATTGACGAAAAATAAAAAGGCGGGACTTGGTCCCGTTTTTTGTTGGAAGGAGAAAGAATGAAAGAAGTGACCATTGGCCAGTTACAAGCCTATTTACAAGAACATTACCAGAATACCCGGACGGAAGAAGGTTTGTTTATCAAGCTGGTTGAAGAGGTTGGCGAAGTAGCCGAGGTGTTAAATGGACGTTCTGGACGGAAAGCGGGTGTCCAAGATTCAAATGAGGAATTGGCTAAAGAACTAGCTGATATGATTCACTACACGGTCGCTATCGCGGCCATTAATGAAATCGACCTTACTAAAACTATCTTTGAAAAAGATAAAACAGCAGCCGTAAAATACCAGCACGAGCGGGATTTGGAGCAGTTTCTAGCAGATAAGTCCATTTGAGAAAATCTCTTGAACGTGATAAAATAGAGTGAATAAACTACACTGGAGAAATCATGAATTACTTTAATGTTGGGAAAATTGTCAATACCCAAGGCTTACAAGGGGAGATGCGGGTCTTGTCTGTGACAGACTTTGCGGAAGAGCGCTTTAAAAAAGGAGCGGAGTTGGCTCTCTTCGATGAGAAGGATCAGTTTGTCCAAACAGTGACCATTGCCAGTCACCGTAAGCACAAGAACTTTGATATCATCAAGTTTAAGGATATGTACCATATCAATGCCATCGAAAAGTTCAAGGGTTTTAGTCTCAAGGTTTCCGAGGAAGACTTGACGGATTTGGAGGAGGGTGAATTTTACTACCACGAGATTATTGGCCTTGATGTTTATGAAAATGACCAGCTCATCGGTCAGATCAAGGAGATCCTTCAACCAGGTGCCAATGATGTCTGGGTGGTCAAACGCAAAGGTAAACGAGACCTTCTCTTGCCTTATATCCCACCAGTGGTCCTCCATATTGATATTCCAGGAAACCGAGTGGATGTAGATATCTTGGAAGGGTTAGACGATGAAGATTGATATTTTAACCCTCTTTCCAGAGATGTTTTCACCCCTGGAGCACTCCATCGTCGGAAAGGCTCGTGAAAAAGGTCTATTAGAGATCAACTACCATAATTTCCGCGAAAATGCAGAGAAGGCGCGGCATGTGGATGATGAACCCTATGGTGGCGGGCAAGGCATGCTTTTGCGAGCTCAGCCGATTTTTGATGCCTTTGATGCCATTGAGAAGAAGAATCCGCGCGTGATCCTGCTGGATCCTGCTGGTCGGACCTTTGACCAAGCCTACGCAGAAGAGTTGGCTCAGGAAGATGAATTGATCTTTATCTGCGGTCACTATGAGGGCTACGATGAGCGGATCAAGACCTTGGTAACGGATGAGATTTCACTGGGGGATTATGTCCTGACGGGTGGGGAACTTGCTGCCATGACCATGATTGATGCGACAGTCCGCTTGATTCCAGAAGTGATCGGCAAAGAGTCTAGCCACCAGGATGATAGTTTCTCTTCTGGACTTCTAGAATACCCTCAATACACACGGCCTTATGAATACAGAGGAATGACAGTTCCAGATGTTCTCATGAGTGGGCACCATGAAAATATCCGTCAATGGCGCCTTTATCAGAGTTTGAAAAAGACCTTGGAGCGTCGCCCTGACCTGCTAGAAAACTACGAATTGACAGCAGAAGAAGTGAAGATGTTGGAACAAATTAAACAAGAAGACTAACAGCGTCAGCTGTTTCAGATTGAAGACAAAGTCATATTAAAAACTTTCCTTAGGTGAGTACGGACG
>NZ_KV834651.1:133875-158459 GCF_001837905.1 Streptococcus sp. HMSC076C09 | reverse complement strand
TGAAACGTTATTGTTTCAGGCACTTTTCTCACAGTGGAAAGTTTCGGTATTCCTCTGAATCGATATTAAAATTAAAACTCATTTTAATTTTTTTACAGAATCATTTAACTTATTTTACTTTAAAATAGTTTGTCTACATTCTATAACAGCCTTAGCTGTTTTTCTTTTGCCTCAAAATTTTATGAAAAAAACTTTTTAAACCTACTAGTTATTGGTAACAAAATGTGGTATGCTAGGGGGTAGAGAAACTTCAAGAAAATGATTCAGTTTTGGGGGTGAGTTTAATGGGAAAGAAATTAGGAAAATCGGTTTTTACGACAGGAGTTGCGGCGACAACGGTACTGTCTGGAATGTTTCATCATAAGGCTAGTGCGGAAGAAGTGAAGCAAAATGAAAATGCAGAAACCAATAGCACTGAGGTGGTTGAGAAGCCTATTACAGTCGATGAGTTGAAGCAAATTACAGCTCAAAAAGGCCAAGTGGTGAAAGATGTCCACTACCAAGAGCAAAAAGTGATCGATGCTCAAACGGAAGTTAAGGCGGCTGGACAAGAACTGGAAGAAAAGAAAGCAGAAGTGACGGATGCCGAAAACCTGATCGCAACGACTTCGAATGCACAAATTCAGAACGCAGAAAATGACGTTAAGGTGGCACAAGCCTATGTGACCATCGAAGAAAATAAGGTTCGAGAGGCGGAAGCTGCACATGATCAAGTTGTAGAGGCTGTTCGTCAACAGGAAAATCAGGTTACAGCTCAGGAATCTTTGGTCGATGTAGCACAAAATGAATTGAACCAAGCCAAAGCGCCAATTTCTAATGATGAGAATGTGCTAAACCAGGCCTTGTTGGAGCAAAGCCAAGTCGAGCAAAGTATTCGAGAATCTCAGAGTTATCTCGCGACCTTGCAAGCGAGTCAGCAGAATGGGGCTGATACAGTGGCTCAAATTGAGAGCGATATTCAACTGGCTCAAACGCGTCTGACAGATTTGAAAGCGGTCATCGCAACCAAGGAAGCAGAATTGGCAGCCTTAGAACAAGCAGCGGCCAATAGCCCTGTCCAGTTGAGTCAAGCAACCTACGAAGGCTACTTGCAACACTTGGCTGACAATGGCAATGAAGCTGCAGCAAGTGCTTTAGCCCTTTACAAGCGTGGTCGTGAAGAAGACGGCTTAACGGTTGGAGAGTCTGGATCCTTGCAAGCCAATCTTCGAGCTCTTGAAATTGCGGATGCCATTAATAGCTATCGTCGCAATGCAGGCTTGCCTGAATTGGAACTGGATCCTTATTCCCTTCCTGCCAGTCAAGTACAGTTGGAATACTTCAAGAAAGCCAACTGGCATATGTTTAAGTATTTGCCAAACGAAAACATCGCTTATGGCTTCTCACCTTCTGGTGCAGTAGACTTTTGGTACAATGAAAAAGCGGCTTACCAAGAAGTAGCAGCTCAATACGGTCTACCGACAGACGAAACACAAATCGATGCCAACGACATCTATATGAAGATTGGGGCTGAGGCCTTTGCCAAGGTTGGTCATTACCTCCAAATGGTGGACAACAAAGCAACGGCTTTATCAGTGGCTTATGACCCAAGTAATGCCATGTCAGAAGCAGCTTTCTTACACAGTCCTGTTACCTCAGCAGTGTCAACCAATGCACTTGCTTACCAATTGCGTCAGGGAGCTGGTGCTACAACGACAAGATCAGATGTCAAAGCAAAATCTGATGAAGTCGCTAACCTCAAGCTGGACAAGGCCAATCAAGAGTCCCAAATCATTATCTTGCAAGGCAAATTAGAAGATGCCCGCCATACTAATTCAAATGTGGAAGTAGAGATGGCCAATGTGCAAAAGACCATCCAAAACTACAAAATTCTTCTTGTCAGCAAGGATCATGCAGTTGAAAAAGCAAAAGCGACTCTTGATGTATCTCGAGGTCGGATTGAAGCAACCATCCAACCAAAAGAAGCAGCCCTTCAAAAAGCGAAAGATTTGTTAGCGGCCGCTCGTGAGAAATTAGATCTATTAAAAGCAGAAGAAGCAGAAAAAGCCCAAGTCGTTCGAGAATCTCATGAGGGCTTGAAGGCAGCTCAAGAGCGCCTGGTTGCTGCTGAAAAACGTCTTTCTGACTTTAAAAATGCACCAGAATTATTGGTCAAAGCCCAATCTGTTTTATCAGCTGCGGTGGCTAATTTAGAGAATAAAAAAGAAAAATTGGAAGCAGAATTCACAACCCTTCAATCTTATCAAAGTGTCGTGGAACTGTTGAATTCCCAATATGAAGATCTAGCCTCACGGATAGATCCAGCTATTTTAGAAGCAGCAGATATGCCAATGGATATCCGCTCAAGTAATCCAACTACTTTTTCGGATAGACCAACAGTTCTTCCAACAACTACCAATAGTCCGAAAGTGCAAGCACCAACAGCTAGTCCAGCTCCAAAACAAGAAGCTAAAGTAGAAGAAATCAAACCCAAAAAAGAAAACAGCGAAACTGTGGCAAGTAAAGATTCTTCCAAATATGCAGTAGCAACAACAGGTGTTGCCGTCGGGCTACTTGCTGGATTGTTTGGTTTCAAGAAAAAGAAACAATCTTCAAAAAATGATTAAGACATACCTAAGATAGAGTGGATGCTTAGACACTTTATTGCTTAAACTCTTCAAAGAAGATATATGAGGGTGGGAAAAGAACTCGCTTAACAAAATGAGTTCTTTCCTGCTCTTTTTTTGTACAATTTTAGAATTTTTGAAGGAAAATGATAGAAAATGATAAAAGGTGTTGACATTTTTTGGAGATGGAGTATAATAGTCCTTGTAATCGATTGCAAAAGGAGGAGAAATGCTTAAGTCTGAACGAAAACAATTCATCCTCGAGAAGGTACTGAAGGAAAAATTTGTTTCCTTAGAAACCCTTGTACAAGAGCTGGGGACGTCTGAATCAACGGTTCGACGTGACTTGGATGAATTAGAAGCTGAAAGTAAACTTCGCCGGGTTCACGGCGGTGCGGAAAGCCTGCATTTTCTTCAAGAGGAAGAAAGCAATAAAGAAAAATCTATCAAAAACATTCAAGTTAAGTCAAAGATCGCTGTAAAAGCAGCGGAATTGATCAAAGATCATGATGTGATCTTTATCGATGCCGGGACGACCAATGAACTTTTGGTACAAGAAATTGTCAATCCAACGGTAACCGTGGTGACCAACTCGATTCACCATGCGACCAAGTTGGTCGAGCGAAATGTTCCAACGGTCATCATCGGTGGGAAGGTAAAATCTTCAACAGATGCTAGTATCGGAGGGATCGCGCTCAATCAGATCGGTCAGTTGAATTTTGACAAAGCCTTTCTTGGTATGAATGGAATCGATGATGAATTTTACAGCACTCCAGACCTGGAAGAAGGATCTGTCAAGCGTGCGATTATCGAAAATGCGAAAAAAACCTATATCCTAGCGGATGATTCGAAAATTGGGGTGACATCCTTTGTCAAAGTGGCTCCTATCAAGCGAGCAATGATTATCACCAATCAAAGTGAACCGCAACGATTAAAGGTTTTAAAAGAAAAAACGGAGGTTATAGAGGTTTGATTTATACAGTTACACTGAATCCAGCAATTGACTATATTGTCCGTCTCGATCATGTAGAGACCGGAGCGGTCAATCGGATGGCTTCGGAAGATAAATTCGCCGGTGGTAAAGGGATCAATGTCAGTCGTGTCTTGAAGCGTCTCGATATCGAGAACACAGCGACTGGATTTATCGGTGGTTTCACCGGACGTTTCATTGAAGACGTACTGACCAGCGAAGACATTTCCACCAACTTTGTGACAGTGGACCAAGATACACGGATCAATGTCAAGATCAAAGCTGATGAGGAAACAGAGATCAATGGGAATGGCCCAGAAGTGACGGAAGCTCAGTTGCAAGAATTGCTCAACATCTTATCGAGTTTATCATCAGATGATGTGGTAGTCTTTGCAGGATCTGCCCCATCTTCACTTGGAAATGCCATTTACAAACAATTGATCGCAGCAACACGTGCGACAGGTGCGCAAGTGGTTTGTGACTTTGAAGGGCAAACCCTGATTGATTCCTTGGAGTTCAATCCCCAATTGGTCAAACCAAACAACCATGAGTTGGGAGCTATTTTTGGCGTGACCTTGACGGAATTGCCAGAAATCGAACGCTATGCCAAAGAAATCTTGGCCAAAGGAGCACAAAACGTCATTATTTCCATGGCAGGTGATGGTGCTCTCCTTGTCAGTCCAAGCGGTACTTACTTCGCAAAACCAATCAAAGGGCAAGTGAAGAATTCAGTCGGAGCTGGCGATTCTATGGTAGCAGGCTTCACTGGGAAGCTCGCAACGACAGGAGATGTCATTGAAGCCTTCAAATGGGGCGTGGCTTGTGGAACAGCGACCACCTTCTCAGATGATTTGGCGACAGCGGACTATATTAAAGAAACTTATGAAAAAGT
This sequence comes from Streptococcus sp. HMSC076C09, assembly GCF_001837905.1. Classification (NCBI taxonomy): domain Bacteria; kingdom Bacillati; phylum Bacillota; class Bacilli; order Lactobacillales; family Streptococcaceae; genus Streptococcus; species Streptococcus sp. HMSC076C09. The sequence continues at coordinate 153,991 of NZ_KV834651.1, read as the reverse complement.
AGAGGTAGAAAAACTATGAAAATTCAAGACGTTTTAAATAAAAACGTGATGTTGTTTGATCTTCAAGCAACAGATAAAGAAGGCGTGATCAATGAGATGATTCAATCGCTCGTTGACAATGGTGTGGTGACAGATTTTGAAACTTTCAAAGCTGGGATCATGAACCGTGAAGCACAAACTTCAACTGGTTTGGGTGACGGAATTGCTATGCCGCACAGCAAAAATGAAGCAGTTAAAGAAGCAACAGTCTTGTTTGCAAAATCAAACAAGGGTGTGGACTACGCATCACTTGATGGCCAACCAACAGACTTGTTCTTCATGATTGCAGCTCCAGAAGGCGCAAACGACACTCACTTGGCAGCCCTTGCTGAATTGTCTAAGTACTTGATGAAACCAGGATTTGCGGACAAACTTCGCCAAGCCAGCACTCCTGATCAAGTGATCGCAGCCTTTGATGCAGAAGAGCAAGAAGCTGCAGCTGAAGAAGCGAAAAAAGCAGAAGCAGTCAAAGAAGCAGCTTCATCTGACAAACCTCTGATCGTTGCCGTTACAGCTTGTACAACAGGGATCGCCCACACTTACATGGCAGAAGAAGCCCTCATCAAAAAAGGGGAAGAAATGGGTGTTACAGTCCGCGTTGAAACCAACGGGGCATCTGGTGTCGGCAATCGCTTGACAGCTGAAGAAATCGCCAAAGCTGAAGGGGTCATCATTGCAGCAGATAAGGCAGTTGAAACCGCTCGTTTCGATGGCAAAAAATTGATCTCTAAACCAGTTGCAGCTGGTATCCGTCAGACAGAAGAATTGATTCAAACCATCTTGGACGGCAAAGCAGATGTCTTCCACGCAGAAAATGCTGCACAAGCTAGCGCTAGCCAAGAAAAATTAAGCTTGGGTGGAGCTTTCTACAAACACTTGATGAGTGGGGTTTCTCAAATGCTTCCATTCGTTATCGGTGGTGGTATCTTGATCGCCCTTGCCTTCTTGATTGACCAAATCATGGGCGTGCCTCAAGATCAATTGTCTAGTCTTGGTTCTTATCATGTATTAGCGGCACAATTTAAAACAATTGGTGGTGTAGCCTTTGGCTTCATGCTTCCTGTACTTGCAGGTTACATTGGATTCTCAATCGCTGAAAAACCTGGTTTTGTAGCAGGGTTTATCGCTGGATCTATTGCTAGCTCAGGGTCAGCATTTGGAAATATCGCCTACGGTGCTGCTAAAGGTGAATTGCCAGCAGCCGTATCATCAGGTTTCCTTGGAGCTTTGGTAGGTGGTTTCCTTGCAGGTGGAATTGTTCTCTTGCTTCGCAAAGCCCTTGCAGGTCTTCCACGTTCACTCGATGGTATCCGCTCTATCCTTCTCTTGCCATTACTTGGTGTTGGTTTGACAGGATTCTTGATGTTCCTCATCAATATTCCAATGGCTGCTATCAATACTGGTCTTAACAACTTCCTTTCAAGCTTGTCAGGTAGCTCAGCTGTCCTTCTTGGACTTCTCGTCGGCGGTATGATGGCTGTCGATATGGGTGGACCAGTTAACAAAGCCGCTTATGTCTTCGCTACAGGTACACTTGCTGAATCTGTTGCTTCAGGTGGTTCTATTGTTATGGCAGCTGTTATGGCAGCTGGTATGGGTCCTCCATTGGCAGTATTCGTAGCAACTGTATTGTTTAAAGATAAATTCACACAAGAAGAACGCGATTCAGGTTTGACAAACATCGTTATGGGTCTTTCCTTCATCACAGAAGGTGCCATTCCATTCGGTGCAGCTGACCCAGCTCGTGCCATCCCTAGCTTCATTGCTGGTTCAGCATTGACAGGTGCCCTTGTTGGTCTTGCAGGCTTGAAACTCATGGCTCCTCACGGAGGAATCTTCGTTATCGCTCTTACATCAAATCCACTTCTATACATCTTGTTCGTATTGATCGGTGCAGTCGTAAGTGGTATCTTGTTCGGATTGCTTCGCAAACCTAAAAACTAAACATGACTAAAAGAGGCTGGGCAAAAATCGTCCAGCCTTTGAAGTCTTATAAAAATAAATATATGACGCAGTGGTTGATTGGCATCTTTGTTCACTTTATAAGCTCCAAAGATGACCTAATCAACTGTGCGGGGGTGGGAAGATTGAAAAGGTTTGGGGAACCTTTTCAACTTTTTTATTTTACGGAGTTCTTTCCCACTCCCTTTTTTATTGCTAAAAACACCAACTAGTGATGAAGTTGCTTATCTCTATAGATTTCGATATGATAGTAGAAAGCATTTTTCTTGGAGGATCAATGAGAAAAAAGAAGAAAGTTCTCATATTGGGATTTACAGCAATTGCGTTATCAGGAGTGGCCATTATCGGTTCTCAATATCCAAACTTGTTTTCAATTAATAGTCATCAAGTAAAGCAAGCCAGTCCCAAGGAACAACAGTTAGAAGATGTAAAAAAGCATGCGAAAGAAATTGAAGATTTTGTGAAATCTTTAAGTCCTAAAGTTGAATCTGTCCAGATTGCTTGGGATGAAACACAATGGGAAGAAGTAGGAAATGGTACCCCTCAGAGCGGCGGTCAAGTCCTTCGAGTTTTTGGAGGTTTTAACCACATCCAAAATTCAAGTTGGAGTGTTTTGGTTTATTTAAAAGACACTAAGAACGATGATACAGATTCTGTTGAAGGAATTGGTAGCGGTGGTCCACTTCGTGTAGGAGGCGAATATTTTGACGAATAGATCTCTAAAAAACTTTTGCAATGGATTAGATTTTTAGTAGAAAAGGGAAAGGGATAAATGAAAAAGAAAATTATTATTGTTGTTTCGTTAGTTCTAGTAATTGCAGTCGCTGTTTTTGGACTTTTTGCCTATCAACATCAGCAAAAAATAGAAAAAGCCAAGCAGGAGCGTGATAAATATAAGAACTATGATTACTACACAGGTCAATGGGAAATTGATTCTTATAAATTCTTGGATGATGGACGAGGTGTTGTGGTTCATTGGAAATCCCTAACTCCTGAAGAAGATAAGTTATTTGCAAAGTACAATCCAGATTTAAGTGAAAAGTATTTAGGTGTACATGGGGCATCTAATGAACGCTATATTATTCGTCAGAATATAAAAAGATTAAAGAATATACCAACAATGTCTTTTCCAAAAGATGATTCTGAAGGTTATTTCAAACTTTCAATCTATAAAATACAAAATCACACCTTAAAAAAAGAAGATCTAGACCTTTATCGTTTTGTAAAAAAATATAATAAGACTTATAAGCCAGCAGAAATTGAAGCGATTGTAGAAAAAGATGGGAAAAATTATCTACCTATCAAATCTTATCTAACTACTGAAGAAAAAACTATTAGTAAATATCTTTGGCTAAATCTAGAGACAAAGCAAATTGAGTGGGAAGATACGAAAATGCAACGAAATAATCGTCAAGATATTTTTGTAGATTTAGGTAAATTAAAAGATAGAATTTCAGAAACTACGGATAATCTTAGTACGACAACTGGGGTTGATAGCATAAATCAAAATATGCTATCCTTTAGAATAAATGTATTAAATAACAGTGTACTGGAGTCAAAAGATCCAAAAGCCTATCAATTATTAAGTAAAAAGGACTCTCAGTTTTATATTCTGATTGATTCCAAACTAGACTATGATACTGTTTACGGAAATGTCCAACAGTTTATTGAGCTTTACCAACTCTTCGTTCCCGCTAATACGAATCTCTATGAAGGAATTACAATTCCGGCAGAATTGAGTACGGATGGACAAGTCCATCAAGTGAATACCAAGGATGAGTTTGACAGATATTATGATGTGGAGAAAGATAATGAGCTGAACAAGCAACGTCAGGTTTTGGTCGAGCAGTAGTAGTTTAAAGAAAGGTCCGGAAATCGTGGCTTTTTCTTTTCCGACATAAATATCATCTAGTCATGTTGTTGCAATCTATTCATATTTCGATACAATTATTATAACTTGTCCTTATCAAGGAGGATGAAGCATGAAAAAAGGTAAACTGGCAATTCTTTTAGCCATCGCTACTGTATTAGCAGGGGGTATAATTATCGCTAGTCAAAAACAAAGCATCTTTTCAAATGACACTCAATCAAGTAAGCAACTTAGCGCTAGAGAGAAGCAACTGGCTTATTTAAGGGAACATGAAAAAGATATGGCTGATTTTGTAAAATCTTTGAGTCCTAAGGTTAAAAGTGTTCAGTTTGATTGGGAGAGTATGGAAGTTGGACAGGTAGGCAATGGAACACCTCAAGGTGGTGGCTATATGTTAACTCTTAGAGGAAAGGTGAATCAGAATGAACAAACAAAATTCATGGTTGGCTTTTCTATAGATAATGCTACCAGCACACCAAAGGAATTTGGAATTTATGAGATGCAACCCATAAGAATTTATAGGGATGGCGGTTGGTATTATTATGACTAATCGTCATTCAAAAGTCTTTATCTTGTTTTTTCGATCCTTACAAAAGAGTTAGCGAAGAATTGGGCAAAACAAGTTAAAGACTGGCCAAACTTTTCTGATCTTTTCTTCTTGTACTAGCGAAAAAATCACCTCATTCTACGTTGGTATCTTGAGCTGAATTATGATATAATAAGCCTATCGCATATTTTTAGGAGAATAAAAATGGATATTCAACGTGAAAAAGAATTTGTCAGCCAATACCACTATGATGCTCGTAATTTTGAGTGGGAAAAAGAAAATGGCATCCCTGAAACAAAAGTAGATGTAAACTTTCAATTAATCAATCGTGATCAAGAACAAAACACAACTTCTTTGATTGTGATCTTGAGCTATATGATCGTTTTTGACGGTTTTGTGATCAGCGGAACCATCACTCAAATCAACCACTTGTTTGGTCGTTATGTCAATGAACCAAGTGAATTCAGCAAAGACGAAGTGGAAGAATTGGCTCGCCCTTGCTTGAATATGCTCAACCGTTTGACTTACGAAGTCACAGAAATTGCCCTTGATTTACCGGGTATTAATTTGGAGTTTTAATCAATGAAATTAGCAGTGATCACGGATTCGTCTGCCTATTTACCGCAAGACGTGCTCCATCACGACGACTTATTTATTTTAGAGATCCCGATCTATATAGATGGGGAGTCTTATGTTGAAGGGAAGAACCTGACACATGATGAGTTCTACCAAAAGATGGCGGCGTCTAAGGAATTGCCAAAGACTAGCCAGCCGAGTGTTGCAGAGTTAGAAGAAGTCTTATCTGGCTTGACAGCTAAGGGCTATACGCATGCTATCGGTCTTTTCTTATCATCTGGTATTTCTGGTTTCTACCAAAATATCCAATATTTGAAGGATGAGTTTGAAGGTCTGACCGTTGAATTTCCGGACTCAAAAATCACTAGTGCTCCTCTAGGAATGATGGCAGAAGACTGCTTGAAATGGGCTGGTGAAGGCCGTTCCTTCGATGAGATTGTTGCCAATGTCCAACACCAGATTGATGGAATTTCTGCCTATATCATGGTGGATGATTTGAACCACTTGGTTAAAGGTGGCCGTCTGTCAAATGGGGCTGCTATTCTTGGGAATCTCTTGAGCATCAAGCCTATTCTTCATTTTAATGATGAAGGCGTGATTGAGGTCTTTGAGAAAGTCCGGACGGAAAAGAAGCCATGAAACGCTTGGTAGAGATTGTTGTATCAGATATCGCAGATGGTCATTACCAAGTCTTTGTCATCCATGCCAATGTCCCTGAAAAAGCAGAGGCACTTCGCCAACTACTCATAGAAGAAGGAGTGGAAGGTGACATTCCTTTTGCTACCTTTGGAGGGGTGATTGGGACGCACTTAGGTGACCATAGCTTAGCAGTTGGATATATCCCTATCGTTTAAGGAGAATTCTATGTCAATTAAAGTCATTATCGCAGGTTTCAAGGGAAGAATGGGACAAGCAGCCTACAAGATGGTTTCAGAAGATCCTGAGCTAGAATTAGCCGGCTTGATCGATCCATTTACTGATGAGACAGAGGTTGCAGGAGTCCCTGTCTTTAACCGCAAAGAAGATGTTGCGGGTCTAGAGGCAGATGTTTGGGTGGACTTTACCATGCCCAAGGTCGCTTACGAGAATACTCGCTTTGCAATTGAAAATGGCTTTGCGCCTGTTGTGGGAACGACTGGATTCACTCCTGAGCAGATCCAAGAATTGACAGACCTTTCACGTGAAAAGGGCTTGGGTGGCTTGATTGCTCCGAACTTTGCCATTGGAGCCGTGCTCTTGATGCAATTTGCAGCGCAAGCAGCCAAGTATTTCCCAAATGTGGAAATCATCGAATTGCACCACGATAAGAAAAAAGATGCACCGAGTGGAACAGCGATTAAAACCGCTGAGTTGATCTCTGAGAAGCGCGAGAAGATCCAGCAAGGTGCAGCAGATGAAGAAGAGTTGATGCCTGGAGCAAGAGGGGCTGAGTTTGAAGGGATGCGCATCCATTCAGTTCGATTGCCTGGCCTAGTCGCTCACCAAGAGGTGATTTTTGGTAGCCAAGGCGAAGGGTTGACTCTCCGTCATGATTCCTACGATCGTGTTTCCTTCATGACAGGAGTAAATCTAGGGATTAAAGAAGTTGTCAAGCGTCATGAGCTTGTTTATGGTTTGGAACACTTACTATGAGATTAGAAAAGATGCCTTCTGAGTTTCAGGAGGCTTTACCAATATTAGAGAAGATTAAAGCAGCTGGTTTTGAGGCCTATTTTGTCGGAGGATCTGTCCGAGATGCTCTCTTGGATCGTCCCATTCACGATGTCGATATCGCTTCCTCCTCTTACCCAGAAGAGACCAAGGCGATTTTTGATCGAACAGTTGATGTCGGTATCGAACATGGGACCGTTTTGGTCCTTGAAAATGGGCAAGAATATGAAATTACGACCTTCCGGACGGAGGATGTCTATGTCGATTATCGCCGTCCAAGCTCCGTGTCTTTTGTGCGCTCACTTGAAGAAGACCTCAAGCGCCGTGATTTCACCGTCAATGCCTTTGCTTTAAATGAAAAAGGAGAAATTGTTGACCTCTTTCATGGACTAGAAGATTTAGAAAACAAGGTCCTTCGGGCGGTTGGGATTCCTCATGAACGGTTTAACGAAGATGCACTCCGGATCATGCGAGGCTTTCGTTTTCAAGCCAGTCTTGGATTTGAATTAGAAGAGGCAACCTTTGATGCCATGAAGGAGTGCGCTCCCTTACTAGAGAAGATTTCTGTAGAGCGCACCTTCATCGAGTTTGATAAGCTCTTGCTTTCTCCATTCTGGAGACAGGGCTTGGAGGCCATGCTTGCAAGTGGTGCTTATCACTATCTGCCAGAGATGAAGGATCGCAAAGAAGCAATCGAGCGTTTGTTTGACATAGAGTTGGAATATACCTTTTCAACTTCTGAGCAAGCCTGGGCTGCTCTGGTCTTAGCACTAGAGATTCAAGATATTCCAAAATTCTTTAAAAAATGGAAGACCTCTAGAGAGTTTGCCAAGACGGTGGAGCAGATCGTGGAGATTCTAAAACTCCGAGAAAAAGGAAGTCTAGACAAGCGTGCCTGTTACAAGTATGAGAAGCGTTTGTTGCTAGTGGCTGAAGAGCTCCGGGAAGCGTATGCCTTGAGTGTGGATTATTTGGCCATTGAGCGCGTTTATGATAGCTTGACCATTCATGATAAGCATGAAGTCGTGGTCAATGGCGGTATGCTGATCAAAGACTACGGATTTCAACCAGGTCCAGCCTTGGGAGACATTTTGACAAAAATCGAATATGCCATCGTCGATGGGGAACTGGGTAATGAGAAAGAGGCCATCATCGCCTATATCCAGCAAGCAAAAGAGGAGGAAAAATGAGCGATTTTATTGTCGATAAATTAACCAAATCTGTCGGAGATAAGACCGTCTTTCGTGAGATTTCCTTTATCATTCACGACTTGGATCGGATCGGATTGATCGGGGTCAATGGAACTGGGAAAACGACGCTGTTAGATGTGTTGTCGGGTCGCTCTGGCTTTGATGGAGATGTGAGTCCTTTTTCTGCCAAGAGTGATTATACAATTGGCTACTTGACCCAGGAGCCAGACTTTGATGATCAAAAGACGGTTCTGGATACAGTGTTATCTAGCGATTTGCGCGAAATGCAGCTGATTCGCGATTATGAATTCTTGATGGCGGATTACCGAGAAGAGAACCAAGCCCGTCTTGAAAAGGTCATGTCGGAGATGGATTCGCTCAATGCTTGGGAAATTGAGAGTCAGGTCAAGACAGTCCTTTCCAAACTTGGAATTGAAGACTTGAACGCCAAAGTTGGGGACCTATCTGGGGGCTTGCGTCGTCGGGTGCAACTGGCACAGGTTTTGCTGTCTCACCACGACCTGCTTTTACTAGATGAGCCGACCAACCACCTAGACATTGATACCATCGAATGGTTGACCAATTTCTTAAAGAACTCTAAGAAAACGGTGCTCTTCATTACTCACGATCGCTATTTCTTGGATAATATCTCGACACGGATCTTTGAGTTGGATCGAGCTAGCTTGATCGAGTATCAAGGCAACTACCAGGATTATGTCCGCTTAAAGGCTGAGCAAGACGAGCGTGATGCTGCACTTCTTCATAAGAAGCAGCAACTCTATAAGCAGGAGTTGACCTGGATGCGACGTCAACCCCAGGCGCGTGCGACCAAGCAACAGGCGCGGATCAATCGATTCCATGATCTCAAGCAAGACTTGTCTGGTCAAAGCAACCAGACAGATTTGGAGATGAACTTTGAAACCAGCCGGATCGGAAAGAAAGTCATCGAGTTTAAAGATGTGAGTTTTGCTTTTGAAAACAAGCCGATTTTACAGGACTTTAACCTTTTGGTGCAAAATAAGGACCGCATCGGGATCGTTGGGGATAATGGTGTCGGCAAGTCCACCTTACTCAATTTGATCGCTGAGCGACTACAGCCACAGTCTGGGCAAGTCATCATCGGGGAAACCGTCCGAGTGGCTTATTTCTCTCAACAGATCGATGGTTTGGATGAGAGCAAGCGCGTGATTAATTTCCTCCAGGAAGTTGCTGAGGAAGTGAAGACGACCGTTGGGACGACATCAATTGCAGATCTCTTGGAGCAATTTCTTTTCCCACGTTCCATGCACGGAACCTTGATCGAAAAACTCTCCGGTGGGGAGAAGAAACGCCTCTTTCTCTTAAAACTCTTGATTGAAAAACCCAATGTGCTTCTCCTCGATGAGCCAACCAATGATTTGGATATCGCTACCTTGACGGTTTTGGAAAACTTCCTTCAAAACTTTGGAGGTCCCGTCATTACCGTTAGCCACGACCGCTATTTCCTTGATAAGGTAGCAAGTAAGATCCTGGCTTTTGAAAATGGGGGCATTCGGGAGTTCTTTGGCAATTATACGGATTACCTGGATGAGAAGGCCTTTGAAGCTGCTCAAGTAACGGCCAGTGACAAGGTTGAAAAAGAGAAACCTATCAAGCCAAAAGAAGAGAAGAAGCGTATGAGCTATATGGAGAAGCAAGAGTGGGCGAGCATTGAAGCAGATATCGAAGCCATTGAAAATCGGATTGCAGAGATTGAAGTGGAGATGAATGAAAACGGCTCTGACTTTGGCAAATTGTCAGCCCTTCAAAAGGAATTGGATCAGGAAAATGAGCGATTGCTTGAGAAATACGATCGCTATGAATACCTGAGTGAATTAGATGAATAAGGAGGCCCTATGAATCAATTGAACCGGATATCCCTTGGGATTTCAGCCACTATTTTTACTATTATCGGTATCGTCTTGTTTATCAATCCGATTGAGCACATTGGCTCATTTAGCTGGTTGATTTCCTGTGGTTTCTTTTTAATCTCCCTTTCGCGTTTTTCACGCTATTACAGATTGCGCCAAGCTGGTATCATCCAGCAGCAACAGCTCTTTCACAGTATGGTCGCTTTGGTTTTTGCGGTCTACTTACTGCTCTATGGCTACAAGACCTTGCCGATTGTCTTTCCAGTCACTTTAGGAATTTGGCTGATCTACCGTTCGATTTTAAACTTCCGAAAAGCTAATTTTTACTCTAGGAAGGTTGAAGAACTATCTAAGCGTTATATTTTCTTTGCCTTGGTACAGCTCTTCATCGGTTTATTCCTAATCGTTAGTCCGCTTTCGATTAGCGTCTTTCTATTAAATATTATTGGTTTGATTTTCCTGCTTCTAGGACTACAATCCTTCAGTCTCTTGTTAAAAAGTTAAGAAAAATTACGTGCAAACCTTTGCGTTTGATAAAAAGTCTGATATAATAGATCTGTAAGTGTTTACAGGTTGAAAGGAGTAATAGATGTCTAAAAAAATTATTGGGATTGACCTTGGAGGAACTTCCATCAAATTTGCCATTCTTACCTTGGATGGAGAAGTTCAAGAAAAATGGTCTATTAAAACAAATATCTTGGATGAAGGCAGCCATATCGTAGATGATATGATCGAATCAATCGCGCATCGTTTGAAAATGCTTGGGCTTGATGCTTCTGAGTTCCAAGGAATTGGAATGGGTTCACCTGGTGTCGTTGACCGAGAAAAAGGAACCGTTATCGGTGCCTACAACTTGAACTGGAAGACTCTTCAACCAGTCAAAGAAAAGATCGAAAGTGCCCTTCATATTCCATTCTTTATCGATAATGATGCCAACGTTGCTGCTTTGGGTGAACGTTGGAAAGGGGCTGGTGAAAACCAACCAGATGTTGTCTTCATGACACTTGGTACAGGTGTCGGCGGTGGTATCGTCGCTGAAGGTCGTCTCTTGCATGGTGTACGTGGAGCTGCTGGTGAGCTTGGTCACATCACTGTTGACTTTGATGATCCAATCCAATGTACCTGTGGTAAAAAAGGCTGTCTTGAAACGGTTGCCTCAGCAACTGGTATCGTCAACTTGACTCGTCGTTACGCTGATGAGTACGAAGGAGACTCTCAATTGAAAGTCTTGATCGACAACGGAGAAGAAGTAACAGCTAAAACGGTCTTTGACCTGGCAAAAGAAGGCGATGCTCTTGCTTTGATCGTCTACAAGAACTTCTCACGTTACCTTGGACTTGCTGCCGCCAACATTGGTTCAACCTTGAACCCATCTAAGATTGTTATCGGTGGTGGGGTTTCCGCTGCTGGAGACTTCCTCTTGGACGGCGTGCGCAAGGTCTTTGAAGAAAACTCATTCCCACAAGTGCGTGAATCTACTCAATTGGCACTTGCTACTTTGGGAAATGACGCCGGTGTAATCGGTGCTGCATTCCTTGTATTACAATAAGATGAAATGGAGATCTGGCTCGTGCTGGGATCTCCTTTTTTTCTGTCTCCTGTGATATAATGAAGACAAAACTGGATTCAAGGAGAGTATATGACAAAAGCAGATACAATTTTTAAAGAAAACATTCGAAAAATCATGGAAGAAGGGGTCTGGTCTGAGCAGGCGCGTCCTAAGTACAAGGATGGTAGAACAGCCAACTCCAAGTACATCACGGGAGCCTTTATGGAATTCGACCTTGCAAAAGGCGAGTTCCCTATCACGACCCTTCGTCCCATCGCGATTAAATCAGCTATCAAAGAGATGCTCTGGATTTACCAGGATCAGTCGAATAGCTTAGACCTTTTAGAAGACAAGTACAATGTCCATTATTGGAATGACTGGGAAGTGGGAGATAGCCGGACGATTGGACAACGTTACGGAGCAGTGGTCAAGAAGCATGATATTACGAATAAGATCCTCAAGCAATTAGAAGCCAATCCTTGGAATCGCCGCAATATTATTTCCCTCTGGGATTATGATGCCTTTGAGGAGACCGACGGACTCTTGCCATGTGCTTTTCAGACCATGTTTGACGTACGGCGCGTGGATGGGGAGATCTATCTAGATGCGACCCTGACCCAGCGTTCAAATGATATGTTGGTAGCCCACCATATCAATGCCATGCAATATGTAGCTCTTCAAATGATGATCGCCAAGCACTTTGGCTGGAAGGTCGGAAAGTTCTTTTACTTCATTAATAACCTTCATATTTATGATAATCAATTTGAACAGGCTGAAGAGTTACTTCGTCGGGAGCCTTCAGATTGTCAGCCACACTTGGTTTTGAATGTACCAGATGGAACCAATTTCTTTGACATCAAACCAGAAGATTTTGAACTGGTCGATTACGATCCAGTGAAGCCACAATTGAAGTTCGATCTTGCCATTTAGTAATAAATCAAGGTTTTTTGATGCCTTGATCAATTGGTAAAATCCTTTTAGAATTAAAACAATTTTAGCTAAAAATTTTTACTCATTTTTGAGTTAAAATGTTTTGAAAATCGTTCGGATTTTGTTAAAATAGATAAAGTTTGTAAAAACTAAACAATTTTAAAAAGAATGTTAATTTATAGATAAATATGGAGGTCCATTAGATGGGGAAAGACTTATTTAATGATCGTATTAGCAGATTCTCAATTCGTAAACTGAATGTGGGGGTTTGCTCAGTACTATTGGGAACACTTGTTATGGTTGGGACAGCCGCAAGTGCAGCCGCAGAAGAAAAGAAAGATACAACAAATGAAAGTGTAGCGGCGGTTGCAACAGCGTCAGAAGCGCCCGCAACTTCAACAGCCACAGCAACTTCAGCAGCATCAACTGCTGAAACGACATCGACTTATGATGCAAACGCAGCAATCACTGCACCAGAGACTTCAACTGCTGCAGCAACATCAACAGCACCTGCTTCAACTAGTGAAGCAAGTAGCACAAGTACAGCAGCTTCAGCAACATCAACTGCTGCAGCTACATCAACTGCTGCGGCAACACCAAGCCTAGAAGCAGTTACGCCAGAAAATAAGGCCACAGAAGTAACTTCAACAAGTACTGATAAGGGCACTCAACTAGTAGCTGGTGTGCCAGCATCGAGTGAAACATCTGCAGTTACACCTGAAACTTCAGGTAAACGTCGTAGCCGTCGTTCTATTGGTGATCCAAACGATCCAAACCTCATCGCAGATGATGTCCAAGATGCCACTTCAACTCCGAAAGAAGCAAAACCAGGTTTCACTACTAATATCAAAGCTACTGACTTGGCTAGCCAAATCTCTTGGTTGGATTTTGGAGATGTGGCTAACTGGACAGGAACAACGACGACATCGAGTGGGAATCTTGCCCTTCAAGTAGGGTCTGCCTATACTAAGGAAATTATGCCGGGTTATGTGGTCACCATCAAAGTCAAATCTTTGAAACCCTTCCAAGCAACAGAAATCTACAAAAAGCGTTTAGAAGACCGAGGAGCGACGGCTGCTGAAAAAGCGACCTATGATCCAAATGCTAGAAATGGTTATGTGAATGGGGCTACTACAAATAATACGAAAGCAGCTTTTAGTGCTGGTGAAGAAGCCAAAGTTGTTGCCGAAGCTCAAACCAGATGGTCAGAAATAAAGGGTGAAGGCATCAATACTGGGGCTAAAAAAACAACCATCAGTTCCGAGTTTGATGGTGGCAATATCGGTGTTCAGTTTGAAATTTCTGCGACCTTCCGTGGAAAAGTAGTCAAACCTGCCATTGTCATGGCGGATGGTGAGTCCGCTAACCCAGGTGAATTGCTTATGTTCACTACAAACGGAGAAGGATGGCAACAAATTGGTGAGTGGTATAAATACGGAAATAAAGCTACTAAAACTTTTATTCCACAAGATACAGACAATTTATTTGGCTCAAATCCTTCCACTAATATAAATGGCATGAGTCTCTATAGGACGAACCTTGACCAACTTCGACGTTCAAATCAAGTTGGACCGGATAAAAAAGCGGTTGCTTGGAAATACTTTGGTAGTTCCGATTTAACAACTGGAGGTCTCGGAACAGGAGTGTTTGGACCAAATATTTCTGCAAGTTCTGTTGCTGTTCCTCTTGTTATGACTAAGGGGGCTTCTGAGATTGGTCTTTATATCGTCTCTGGTGGGAAACAGTCAGCTATGTTTGGATTTTTCCCGCTTGATGAAGGGGATGCACCGGAGTCTTATGGTAAGGCTATCCACTCTATCGCAACCGTTGATGGGATAACAGGTAACAAAGTCACTCAACCTTATCTTGGTCACTTGAGCCCAGATATGGATGAAAACAACGCACATGATTGGTTTGGTGATGATAATGCAACGACAGCTGATGAAGGAGTTGATCAATTGCTCCCAGCTGACCTCAAAGGGACAACCAATGAGATGATCAAGATGGATCGTACGCATCCAGGGAACTACACCATCACTCTTGAAGCTCATACAGATGGGGCGCCTCAAGCCAATATTTATGGTTGGATTGACTTTAACCAAAACGGCACCTTTGATGAAGATGAACGCTCTGACTTGGCTACTATTACCAAGGATGGTTCTGTTACTCTAAGATTCACCAAGAGCAAAACCTATATCGATCCTAGTGTCAATGAACTAGGTGTACGTGTCCGGATTGCTAAGGATGCTGATCAAATCGAAAAACCTACAGGAATGGCTTTCTCAGGGGAAGTCGAAGACTTCAGAACTCAGGTTACTCACCCACCAAAAGGTGAAGTCAAAGCAACGTCTGGCCTTCAAGGCGAAAAACAAACTGCAACTGTAGCCTTTACCGCTCGTGGTTTGCAAGGCTATAGCCTAACTGAGCCAGCAAAAATTGATGAAACAGTAGCTCCACAAATGATAGATAACCGTACAGGGCAAGTCGTTACACCTGGCGCAGATGGCTACTATGCTGTAGCTGGTCAAGGGAAGTACAAGATCACTCCAAACGGAACTTCTGTGGATGTTGAGTTCATTCCTGAAGATCACTTCCTTGGAACAGCGGATGGTATCTCTATTCGTCGTACAGACAGCAATGGCTACGATACGGGTTGGTCAACAAAATTCCCAGCCGATGAAGCCAATGTCGATACTGCCATCAATACCATGGACGGTCTATACATCCCAACAGTTACACCAACGGAAATTGAAGGGGTAGATAAGACTTCATCAGATGTCCAAGGTGCGACTCAAACCGGTACACCAACCTTTAACACAACGACAACAAATGCTAATGGCGAAAAGATCTCTGTCACTCCTAGTCTTACATACCCTGCAAAATTGGTGGACCCAGCGACTGGTCAAGTAACCAATGCAACCTCTGTAACAGTAGCAGGCGAAGGAACATACAGCATTGATGATGCTACTGGTAAAGTAACCTTTGTTCCAGAACCAGGATTCACAGGTACAGCTCAAGGTGTTACCGTATCCGTAACAGCACCTGTCGGAAGAGATAAAGACGGTACCGTCCGTGATGAATACCTTAAGACAGCAACCGCTAAGTACACACCAACTGTAACACCTATCACAGTGACTCCTACAGACAAGGTTTCTGAGGATGTTCAAAATGTTCCTCAAACTCAAACACCAACATTTGATTTGAGTAACGACAAGACTGCTGAAATCACTAGCAAGAAATTGGTGGATCCAGCAACTGGTCAACCGACTGACGAAACAACGGTGACAGTAGCAGGGGAAGGTACATATACAATCGATCCAACTACAGGAGCGGTGACCTTCACACCTGAAAAAGACTTCGTTGGTACTGCAACTGGTGTGACAGTTCAAGCGACTGCAACGATTACCAATGCGAACGGTAAGACAGCAACCATCACATCTGATGCAACTTACACACCAACTGTTGTAGCGGCTGTTCCAACAGCAAACCCTGCAACTTCAAAAGATATCCAAGGTGCGACTCAAACAGGTACACCAACCTTTGCAGGAAAAACTGTTCAAGTAAATGGTGAAGATAAAGCTATTACCATTAAAGACAATAGCTACACATTGCTCGATAAAGATGGTAACGAAGTTTCAACGACACCAGCTTATGCTGCTGATGGTACGACTGAAATCGGTACTTACTCAATCGATCCTACAACTGGACAAGTAACCTTCACACCGACTGATAAATCTTACACTGGTGCAGTGACACCAGCCAAGGTTCAAGCTGAAAGCTCAAACGGTATCAAGGTGGACACAACTTACACACCTGAAATCGTTCCTGTAACACCGACAGCAACCCCAGTTGAAACAGAAGATATCCAAGGTGCTACTCAAACAGGTAAACCTGAATTCAAGGGTGGAATAGTAACCATTGATGGGGTTGAGAAGACAGTAGCCATCAATGAAAATGTTCCAGCAACTTTCGAAGATGGTTCAACAACCAAGACTGTAGACGGTGTAGGTACTTTCACAGTAGCTGCAGATGGAACCGTAACCTTCGTTCCTGAGAAATCATTTGTCGGAACTGCGCCAGCTGTAACGGTTGTTCGTGAAGACATGAATGGATCTAAGGCTTCAGCGACTTACACACCAACCGTAACACCAGTAACCCCAACAGCAACACCAGCTGAAACAACAGGTGTTCAAGGTGCTACACAAACTGGTAAACCTGAATTTACTGCAGGTAACAGTCGTGTTCCAATGAACGATGATGTTGCTGCAACATTTGACGATGGCTCAACTACTAAGACAGTAGATGGCGTTGGTACTTATACAGTAGCAGCAGACGGTACTGTTACATTTGTTCCAGACCCAAGCTTTACTGGTACTGCACCAGCCGTAACCGTTGTTCGTGAAGACATGAACGGAAGCAAAGCTTCTGCAACTTACACACCAACTGTAAATCCAGTCACCCTTACTCCAACAAATAAAGTTTCTGAAGACATTCAAAATGTTCCTCAAACAGAAACTCCTACATTTGCATTGAGTGATGATGAAACTGCTCAAATTACAAGTAAGAAATTGATTGACCCTGCAACAGGTCAACCGACTGATGAAACAACTGTAACAGTAGCAGGTGAAGGAACTTACACAATCGATCCTACTACAGGAGCAGTAACCTTCACACCTGAAAAAGACTTTGTCGGAACTGCAACTGGTGTGAAAGTCCAAGCGACTGCAACAATTACCAATGCAGACGGTAAGACTGCAACAATCACTTCAGATGCAAGTTACACACCAACAGTTGTAGCAGCTGTTCCAACAGCTAATCCAGCTACATCTAAAGATATCCAAGGTGCGACACAAACTGGAACACCAACCTTTGCAGGAACAACTGTTCAAGTAAATGGTCAAGATAAAGCGATCACGATTAAAGATAATAGCTACACACTTTTGGATAAAGATGGAAATGAAGTTTCAAGTACAACAGCTTATGCTGAAGATGGTACAACTGAAATCGGTACTTACTCAATTGATTCAGCAACTGGACAAGTAACCTTCACACCAACTGACAAATCTTATACTGGTAAAGTAACGCCTGTTAAGGTTCAAGCTGAAAGTTCAAACGGCATCAAGGTAGATACAACCTACACTCCTGAAATTGTTCCAGTAACTCCAACAGCAACACCAGCTGAAACAACTGATATTCAAGGGGCTACTCAAACAGGTAAACCTGAATTCAAGGGTGGAACTGTAACGGTTGATGGCGTTGAGAAAACTGTTGAAATCAACGAAGATGTTCCAGCGACATTTGACGATGGTTCAACTACCAAGACAGTAGATGGCGTTGGTACTTACACAGTAGCAACTGACGGAACTGTAACCTTTGTTCCTGAGAAATCATTTACTGGAACTGCTCCAGCAGTGACGGTTGTGCGTGAAGACATGAACGGAACCAAAGCTTCTGCGACTTACACACCAACTGTAACGCCTGTAACACCAACAGCTGAAGATGCTACTTCAACTGGTAAACAAGGTCAAACTCAAACAGGTAAGCCTGAATTTACTGAAGGCAACAGCCGTGTGCCAATGAACGATGATGTTCCAGCAACCTTCGATGATGGATCAACTACTAAGACAGTTGATGGCGTTGGTACTTACACAGTAGCAGCAGACGGAACTGTAACCTTTGTCCCTGAAAAATCATTCACAGGTAAAGCACCAGCCGTAACCGTTGTTCGTGAAGATAAGAACGGAACCAAAGCTTCTGCGACTTACACACCAACTGTAACTCCAGTAACTCCAACAGCAACACCAGCTGAATCTACTGGACCTCAAGGTCTTGTTCAAACTGGAACTGTAACCTTTACAGAAGGTGATGAAGTAGCTCCAATTAACAAGGATTCGATTACTCTTCTTGATGAAAATGGTCAACCAGCAGCATCAGTAGAAGCGAAATCACCAGCAGGTGATGTAATCGGTACATACACAGTTGATAAAGATACAGGTGTAGTTACTTTCACACCGACAGATAAATCTTATTCAGGTGATGTTGTCCCAGTTAAGGTTCAAGCAGCTGATACAAATGGAACTACAGTTGAAACAACATATACACCGAAGATTACTCCAGTTGTTCCAACTTCTGAAGATGCTACATCGACAGATATTCAAGGTCAAACACAATCTGGTAAACCAACCTTCACCGAAGGAAATCCAAATGTTCCAATCGATGAAGATACACCAGCGACCTTCGAAGATGGTTCAACCACTAAGACAGTAGATGGCGAAGGAACTTACACTGTTTCTCCAGATGGAACCGTAACCTTCGTACCAGAAAAATCATTCACTGGAACTGCTACAGGCGTAACAGTGAAACACGTGGATAAGAACGGTACTGAGATCACAGCGAAGTACACACCAACTGTGACACCAGTAACTCCAACAGCTGAGCCAGCAACATCTACAGATATCCAAGGTGCTACACAAACTGGTAAACCTGAATTCACTGAAGGCGATAGCCGTGTACCAATGAACGATGATGTTCCAGCAACCTTCGAAGATGGTTCAACTACGAAGACTGTAAACGGTGTTGGTACTTACACAGTAGCAGCAAATGGAACAGTGACATTCGTACCAGAGAAATCATTTGTCGGAACTGCACCAGCGGTAACTGTTGTTCGTGAAGATATGAACGGAACTAAAGCTTCTGCGACATATACACCAACCGTAACCCCAGTTACACCAACTGCAGAAGATACAACATCTACTGACAAACAAGGTCAAACGCAAACAGGTACACCAACCTTCACACCAGGTAATCCAAATGTTCCAATGGATGATGATACACCTGCAACATTTGAAGATGGATCAACAACCAAGACGATTCCAGGTGAAGGAACTTACACTGTTGCTCCAGACGGAACCGTAACATTTGTTCCAGAAAAATCATTCACAGGAGAAGGTACAGGCGTAACGGTGAAACGTGTCGATAAGAACGGTACTCCAGTTACTGCTAAGTACACACCAACTGTGACACCAGTAACTCCAACAGCGACTCCAGCTGAATCAGAAGCCCCTCAAGGTGTGGTTCAAACTGGAACTGTGACCTTCACTGAAGGTGACCCAGTTGCACCAATCGACAAGGATACCATTACTCTTCTTGACGAAAATGGTCAGCCAGCAGAATCTGTAGTTGCTAAATCACCAGAAGGTAAAGAAATTGGTACCTTCACCGTTGATAAAGAAACAGGTGTTGTGACCTTCACACCAACGGATAAATCATACTCAGGTGATGTGGTTCCAGTTAAGGTTCAAGGTAAAGATACAAACGGAACTGTTGCTGAGACAACTTACACACCTAAGATCACTCCAGTTGTACCAACTGCTGAACCTGCAACATCTACAGACATCCAAGGTCAAACTCAAACAGGTACACCAAGCTTCACACCTGGTAACCCTGCTATCCCAATGGATGATGATGTACCAGCTACCTTTGAAGATGGTTCAACAACAAAAGTTATTCCAGGTGAAGGAACTTACACCGTTGCTCCAGACGGAACCGTAACCTTTGTACCAGAAAAATCATTCACAGGAACAGGTACAGGCGTAACAGTGAAACGTGTTGATAAGAACGGTACTCCAGTTACTGCAACCTACACACCAACCGTTACACCTGTAACTCCAACAGCTAAGCCAGCAACATCTACAGACATTCAAGGTGCAACTCAAACAGGTAAGCCTGAATTTACTGAAGGTGATAGCCGTGTACCAATGAACGATGATGTTCCAGCAACATTTGACGATGGTTCAACTACGAAGACAGTTGAAGGTGTTGGTACTTACACAGTAGCCCCAGACGGAACAGTGACATTCGTACCTGAGAAATCATTTGTCGGAACTGCACCAGCAGTGACAGTGGTTCGTGAAG
>NZ_KV834651.1:121349-133775 GCF_001837905.1 Streptococcus sp. HMSC076C09 | reverse complement strand
AGCAAAGCTTCTGCAACTTACACACCAACTGTAACACCAGTTACACCAACTGCAAGCCCAGCAGTATCTACTGATGTGCAAGGTGCAACTCAAACAGGTAAACCTGTATTTACTGAAGGTGACAGCCGTGTTCCAATGAACGACGATGTTCCAGCAACATTTGACGATGGTTCAACAACTAAGGTAATTCCAGGCGAAGGAACATACACAGTAGCTCCAGATGGAACAGTTACATTTGTACCAGAAAAATCATTCACAGGAACAGGAACAGGCGTGACTGTTAAACGTGTTGATAAGAATGGTACACCAGTTACAGCTAAGTACACACCAACTGTTACACCTGTGACACCAACAGCTGATCCTGCTACATCAACAGATATTCAAGGGCAAACACAAACAGGCAAACCAACATTCACACCGGGTAACCCAGATGTACCAATGGATGATGATACACCTGCAACCTTTGAAGATGGTTCAACAAATAAGGTAATTCCAGGCGAAGGAACCTACACAGTAGCTCCAGATGGAACAGTTACCTTCGTACCAGAAAAATCATTCACAGGAACAGGAACAGGCGTGACTGTTAAACGTGTTGATAAGAATGGTACACCAGTTACAGCTAAGTACACACCAACTGTAACTCCAGTAACACCAACAGCAGAACCAGCTACAACTATTGGACCAAAAGGTAAAGAACAATCTGGTAAACCAACATTCAAGGAAGGCGATAGCCGTGTTCCAATGAATGATGATGTTCCAGCTACATTTGACGATGGTTCAACTACGAAGACAATTCCAGGTGTTGGTACTTACACAGTAGCACCAGACGGAACAGTAACCTTCAAACCAGAACCTGAATTTACAGGAACTGCACCAGCAGTGACAGTGGTTCGTGAAGATGTGAATGGAACAAAAGCTTCTGCAACTTACACACCAACTGTTCTTCCAATCACTAAATTTGTTGATAAAGAAGGTAAGGAAATCCCAGGATATCCTACAGTTGATGGAGAAGAACCAAAAGCTGAAATTCCAGGTTACCGCTTTGTGGAGACCAAGAAATTGCCTAATGGTGATACTGAACACGTCTATGAAAAAGTTACAACTTCATACGTAGACGAAAATGGGGATCCAATCCCAGGTAACCCTACAGAAGATGGGGAACAACCGAAGAAAGAAATCCCAGGTTATGACTTCGTGAAGACTGTTGTAGATAAAGATGGAAACACTCAACATATCTACAAGAAGACTGTGACACCAACTCCAATGCCGGATCCAACTCCGACACCAGAGCCACAGCCACAGCCACAGCCTACTCCACAACCGCAACCAACACCAGAACCACAACCACAACCTACTCCACAACCAAAACCAGAAGAACCAACGATTCCTGTCGTTCCAGAAACGAAAGAAGAAGTGAAGTATATCGATCCACAAAATCCAACTGCACAACTTCCAAACACGGGAACAAAAGAATCTTCTACTGCTGGTCTTGCAATCTTTAGTGCTTTAGCAGGTCTCTCATTATTCGGATTTGCAAAACGCAAAAAAGAAGACTAAGCTAACTTGTGGCTAAGAAAAACCGCGAAAATCTCGCGGTTTTTTCTGTTTGTATTTAAAAAAATATCCTCCAAACTAGATAGTTGAAATCAGTCTTTTATAAGAAAATTTGATAAAATAGAAGTATCAGTGTAAAGGATGAGAGAATGAAAAAGATAATTGGTATCTGGGCTCAAACTGAAAATGGCATTATTGGAAAGGACCAAGTCATGCCTTGGCACCTGCCAGCTGAGCTTCAGCATTTCAAAGAAACGACCATGGGGCAAGCCATTCTCATGGGAAGAGTGACCTTTGATGGTATGAAAAAACGGGTTCTACCAGGTCGGACTAGCATTATCTTAACGCAAGATCAAGCCTACGATTCTGAAAATGACGCTGTACTTGTCATGCACAGCAAAGATGAAGTCTTGGAGTGGTATCAGAACCAAGAGAAGAATCTTTATATTATCGGTGGCAGTCAGATTTTAAAGCTCTTTTCTGACCAGTTAGAAGAGTTGATCCAGACCATGATTCATGCAACGATTGATGGAGATACATTGGCACCAAAATTTGAAGAGAACCGCTATGAAAGAGTCCGTCAAGTCCATCATCCGAAAGATGAAAAGAACCAATATGATTTTACGGTCAACTATTATAAGAGAAAGGATTTAGACTAATGGAGCGAAGTGTCTTTGGTTTTTTTACAGCTGTCTTATGCGTCATCTGTTTGATTTGCGCCTTACAAACCTTTCGTAAAAAACGGTTTGGCCTCGCTATTTTATTCTTACTAAATGCTTTTACCAATCTTGTGAATTCCATTCACGCCTTTTACATGACCTTATTTTAAACTAAATAGAAACAGAAAATGACAGAAAGAGGAAATACATGCCAACGAATCAAAATAATGATATGATGGTTTATTGTTCATTTTGCGGAAAGAGTCAAGATGAAGTCCAAAAAATCATTGCAGGAAACAACGCGTTTATCTGTAATGAATGTGTAGAGTTAGCACAAGAAATTATCCGTGAGGAGCTAGCAGAAGAAGTTCTTGCAGACCTTAGCGAAGTTCCAAAACCAATCGAATTGCTCAATATATTGAACCACTATGTGATCGGTCAAGATCGTGCCAAACGTGCCCTTGCTGTAGCGGTATATAACCACTACAAACGCATCAACTTCCACGATACGCGTGAAGATGAGACAGATGTTGAATTGCAAAAATCAAATATCCTCATGATTGGCCCTACTGGTTCAGGTAAGACTTTCTTAGCCCAAACCTTAGCACGTAGCTTGAATGTCCCATTTGCCATTGCAGATGCAACAGCCTTGACTGAAGCTGGTTATGTAGGAGAAGACGTTGAAAACATTCTCTTGAAACTTCTTCAGGCGGCTGATTTTAACATCGAGCGCGCTGAACGAGGCATTATCTATGTCGATGAAATCGATAAGATCGCTAAGAAAAGTGAAAATGTCTCTATCACACGTGACGTTTCTGGTGAAGGGGTACAACAAGCCCTCTTAAAGATCATCGAAGGAACCGTCGCTAGTGTCCCACCTCAAGGGGGACGTAAACACCCACAACAAGAGATGATCCAAGTGGATACCAAGAATATTCTCTTCATCGTAGGTGGGGCTTTTGACGGGATCGAAGAAATTGTCAAGCAACGTCTCGGTGAAAAAGTCATCGGTTTCGGTAAAAACAATAAAGCTATTGATGAATCAAGCTCTTACATGCAAGAAATCGTGGCAGAAGATATTCAAAAATTCGGGATTATCCCAGAATTGATCGGACGTCTTCCAGTCTTTGCTGCTCTTGAGCAATTGACAGTTGACGACCTTGTCCGTATCTTGAAAGAGCCACGCAATGCCTTGGTAAAACAATACCAAACCTTGCTCTCTTATGATAACGTTGAATTGGAATTCGATGATGAAGCTCTTCAAGAGATTGCTAATAAAGCCATCGAAAGAAAAACAGGAGCTCGTGGACTTCGTTCGATTATCGAAGAAACCATGATGGATGTCATGTTTGAAATTCCAAGTCAAGAAGATGTCAAACTTGTTCGAATTACAAAAGAAGCTGTAGATGGAACTGAAAAACCCATTCTCGAAACAGCCTAGAAAGATAAAATATGGAAATTAACACACATAATGCGGATATCCTCTTAAGCGCTGCAAATAAGAGTCATTATCCTCAAGATGAGATTCCAGAAGTTGCACTTGCCGGTCGATCCAATGTCGGCAAGTCTTCTTTTATTAATACTCTCTTAAATCGAAAAAACCTGGCCAGAACATCTGGGAAACCAGGTAAAACCCAATTGCTCAATTTCTTCAATATCGATGATAAACTCCGTTTGGTAGACGTACCTGGTTATGGCTATGCACGTGTCTCTAAAAAAGAGCGCGAGAAGTGGGGGCGGATGATCGAAGAATATCTCACCAGCCGGGAGAATTTAAAAGCAGTCGTTAGCCTAGTCGATTTTCGCCACGAACCTTCAGCAGATGATGTTCAGATGTATGAATTCTTAAAATATTATGAGATTCCTGTGATCTTAGTTGCTACCAAGGCAGATAAGATTCCACGTGGAAAATGGAACAAACACGAATCGATCATCAAGAAAAAACTAGATTTTGATCCAGCTGACACCTTTATCGTCTTTTCTTCTGTAACCCGGGAAGGATTAGAGAAGTCATGGGTTGCTATTTTAGAAAATGCGTTTTACGAAATAAATTGAAATGACATGAAAATGTCATTTTTGTTTTGGATTTATCTCGCAATTGTAATACAAGTGTAATATAAGTGCCTTTGTTTTCTTCTATTTATATGGTATAATCTCTATAAAGATAAAAGATGATAAAAAATTAATTGGAGATAAATTGTATTATGAAAAAGAAAATACGGAATAAAACGAAATTATTTGGTTTGTTCGTTTCTGTATTAGCAGTGGGGACATTTGCTGCTGCTATGAGCGAGCACGTCACATCAGTTGGTGCTAATGATGGAACTTACCAAGCTTATTCAGACCCTACTGAAGCTTTCATCTCACAAATTGGTGAGTCAGCTCGTCAGCTCGGTCAAGAGAATGACCTTTATGCTTCCGTTATGATTGCACAAGCGATCTTGGAAAGTGGATCAGGACAGTCTGGTTTGGCTTCTTATCCACATTACAACCTTTTTGGAATTAAAGGAAGTTATGCTGGGCAATCTGCAGTGATGCAAACTTGGGAAGATGATGGTGCTGGAAACGCGTATACGATTAATGATGCTTTCCGTTCATACCCATCTTACTATGAATCATTGCAAGACTATGTAGCAGTTTTGAAACAAGGACATTTTGCAGGTGCTTGGAAGAGTAACACATCAAGTTATCAAGACGCAACAGCTGCTTTGACAGGTGTTTATGCGACAGATACTAGCTACTACGCAAAGCTCAATAATATCATTGAAACCTATAATTTGACTCAATATGATTCACCAAATGTTCAAGGTGGTATTACAGGTTCGGTATACAATCCATATCGTCAACAGTTCACTTCACAAGAAATCTTGAATTTGGATATCGCTTGGGCGAACCGTTTGAATTATTAAAACTAAAACAGGCATCTGCCTGTTTTTTTGTTGTTTTTAGCAAACACTGATATTCGATATAAAACGTATATGATGAAAAGTTAAGAATTCTTCCTGAAAACCTTTTCAAACTTTTCTCTCTATGATATAATGATTTTATTCACAAACATTATATAAGGAGAATATTATGTCTGAATCTAATTTCATTCAAAAAGTAGGAGCGGCGTGTAATAAGAAAGAGGATCTCTATCAGAAATCTAAAACGCGCTATGCAGTCCGTTCTATTTTTGCTGGAGGATTTCTTACTTTAAGTACGGCGGTCGGAGCAGTTGCAGCTGACTTATTAAATACCTTTGTACCTGGATTGGGTCGTTTTCTATTTCCATTCATCTTTGCCTGGGGCTTGGTTTACCTCTTATTTTTAAATGCGGAATTAACCACCTCAAATATGATGTATTTGACGGCGGGTACCTATCTAAAGAAGATTCATTGGAAGAAAGCTCTGGAAATTCTTCTTTATTGTACCTTCTTTAATTTAATTGGTGCTTTAATCGTCGCTTTTCTTTTCAATCAAACAACTGCCTTCGCACATATCGATCCAAAAGGTTTCCTAGCCACGGTAGCAGAAAATAAACTACAACGTAGC
The DNA here is from genome assembly GCF_001837905.1 of Streptococcus sp. HMSC076C09. Taxonomy (NCBI): domain Bacteria; kingdom Bacillati; phylum Bacillota; class Bacilli; order Lactobacillales; family Streptococcaceae; genus Streptococcus; species Streptococcus sp. HMSC076C09. Next base: position 128,028 of record NZ_KV834651.1, on the reverse strand, counting down.
AATCAAGTAGTTTTCTTTGAAGGCGTTATTGCCAATATCTTTGTAAATATTGCTATTCTTTCTTATCTATATTTCAAAGATGAAACAGCCAAGGTGCTCTTAGCACTCTCAGCTATCTATATGTTTGTCTTTATGACCAACGAACACTTGGCTGCAAACTTTGCTTCTTTCTCATTATTGAGCTTTAATTCAGTTTCTAGCCAATTGCCACATTTTGAGTTTTTAAATATTTTACGTCATTATAGCGTCACCTTTTTTGCCAACTGGGTAGGAGGAGGAGTCTTAATGGGACTAGCCTATGCTTGGTTGAATAATATCAAGAGCCTCTACAACGATTAAAAAATATAAAAAAAGTTTGCAAAAGTACTTGCATTCTTTTTTTATATATGATAAACTAATCTACGGTTTGAAAAAACTGCCTAAGACAGTAGGGGAGCTCGACTCATAAAGATCCTACCGAGGACAAAACGTATCAATTAAAAGAAGCGTATTGTACTTTCGTGTCTAGGTTTGGGCGCGTTTTTCTTTTGGAAAAATTCCCCAAGCAAAATAATTACGGAGGTGAACACACTAATGAGTGAAGCAATTATTGCTAAAAAAGCGGAACTTGTTGACGTAGTAGCTGAAAAAATGAAAGCTGCTGCATCAATCGTCGTTGTAGATTCTCGCGGTTTGACAGTTGAGCAAGATACAGTTCTCCGTCGCAACCTTCGCGGAAGCGAAGTTGAGTTTAAAGTTATCAAAAACTCAATCTTGCGTCGTGCAGCTGAAAAAGCTGGTCTTGAAGATCTTGCATCTGTATTCGTTGGACCTTCTGCAGTAGCATTTTCTAACGAAGATGTTATCGCACCTGCGAAAATCTTAAACGATTTTGCAAAAGACGCTGAAGCACTTGAAATCAAAGGTGGTGCAATCGAAGGCGCTGTCGCATCTAAAGAAGAGATTCTTGCACTTGCAACTCTTCCAAACCGCGAAGGACTTCTTTCTATGCTCCTTTCTGTACTTCAAGCGCCAGTGCGCAACGTTGCTCTTGCAGTCAAAGCGGTTGCAGACAACAAAGAAGACGCAGCTTAATCTTAAGCTACGCAGCGTAGCCTAGCTACAAAAAAATAAAAATATAAAATTAAAACTTATTTGGAGGAAATAACAATGGCATTGAACATTGAAAACATTATTGCTGAAATTAAAGAAGCTTCAATCCTTGAATTGAACGACCTTGTAAAAGCTATCGAAGAAGAATTTGGTGTAACTGCAGCTGCTCCTGTAGCTGTTGCTGCAGCTGGTGCTGCTGACGCAGGTGCTGCTAAAGATTCATTCGATATCGAATTGACATCTGCAGGCGACAAGAAAGTCGGCGTTATCAAAGTTGTACGTGAAATCACTGGTCTTGGTCTTAAAGAAGCTAAAGAACTTGTTGATGGTGCACCTGGTGTTATCAAAGAAGGTGTTGCTACAGCTGAAGCTGAAGAAATCAAAGCTAAATTGGAAGAAGCTGGAGCTTCAGTTACTCTTAAATAATAGAGTAACGCAAATTGAATGCGAAAGCCTAGTATGTTAAGGTTAAGAATTGCTTAAGGTGATTTAAATCTTAAATAGGGGAGTTATTCCCCACCAAATCCCCGCCAAGTTAGATCTTGGCGGGGATTTTTTTTACAACAAAATAGACTATATAATTCCTTTGTCAGTTTTATCCCTATGCAGAAATTATTGTGCTCTCTTTTCTAAATACAATCATCGCCTTCAACTGGCGCATATGCCAACCACACCCAGGCTAAACCAAGATCGGTAGCTTGGGTAATATTATTTTGCATAGTAATTAAATTATGATGAAGTGCAAAATCAATGTATTCATCTAACTGATTTCTTTTATCGGTATAGTTTTGCACAATTAAATTTTAAAATGATTTTGGCATGCTCGACTATTTTAAAACTGGTTAATAGAGATATAAGAAACAGTTTATTCTCACCTTTAAAACCTATGGTCACTCCATTGTATTATGTTTCTGATCTATTAACCTTTACTCGGAGAAAATTCAGTAAGAGATCAAGACAATTGTTTTAACTAGTGAGAAGAGTTGCTAACTAATTGCTTTGATATATAGAAGGAGACGGAACAAAATTATCGAACTAAACCAAAAGAAAATTACCGAGTCGGATAATCAGAATCTTAATATATTATTGAGTGAATATAAGCTTCTTTCTATCATGGTGGATAACATTACTTTATTTAATTACATGTTATACATATTTTCTATGAAACACATCTACTATCTCTTTTACTTATGGCTATTAGGAAAAGGAGAAATATTTAAATCAAAGTAAAATGCTTCGTAGATTTTTATTGAATGGAGTAAAAAAAATGGAACTAAAATAGGTCGTTTTTTCGAAATTATCATTTAAAAAACTTCGATTATAAGTACTCAGAGAATTTATGCATTGTGTATAACTACAAGTTGAATTTTATTCTTGATTAATAATTTGCTCATAAATCCTGGAAATAGTTGACAAAATAGTTTGAGGGAGGATAAAATGTGTATAAGGTAAGTTATTTCGTTTATATACTTAATAGCTTATCAATAAAAAAGGAGAAAATTATGAAACCAAAAGGGAAGTTTAATGTAGATGAACGTAGAAGAAAGTATAGTCTGAGGAAAGTTTCAGGAATAGGGGCGGTATGTGCCGTGATTGGGACTGTAGTTTTTTGCTCATTTCCTCTTAAAACAGTTTCTGCTGCTGAAAATGATATAAGAGTAAACTATAAATATGTTACCACAGATGAGTTGACTGAAACAGAGAAAAAACTCATTGTAAACGAGTTACCAAAGGACCTTGTAGATGGGTCAGATTTGTTTGTTATCTATCGAAAAAATACTGTAAATAATGTTTTACCAAATACTGGAAGTAACATGTTGCCCATCGCTTCTGTTGTTGGAACAGGTCTATTGTTAGTTGCTTATATCATAAAGAGAATTGGTAAAGTAGATAAGAAGATTGTCAAGTGTATCTTCTCTATTTCTTTGGTTGGAGGGGCTTTGAGTGTGACAACTGTATCTGCTTTAACGATTGCTACTTTGTCCAACTATAACCATACCGAAATGATAAAAGCAGGTTCCATGCTTCCAGATGGCAAAGTAAATATTTCTGGATATCAATTTGTTGGTTATATTGATGGTAAAGATATAGATACAAATCAAGTGACACATGTAACTCAACTACCTTCACAAGAAAATAAAATACAGGATACTTTTGTACCAGTGGATAATCCTAAGAAAGATATTTTGGAAGATGGTGGTAGAGGTAAAGTGGAGCCTATTAAACCAATAACTCCACCAAAAGTAGACGAACCAGTTAAATATTTAGAACCTAAAGTTATTAATAAAATTATTAAAGTAGATGATTCAGGGAATATACTAGAAGATTTAACTGGTTATACAAAAATTAGCGAGAGCCAACCTGTTGAAACACGAGAAGTTCAGAATGGACAGTTAGTCATTGTACATACAGTAACGGAGGTTTACAAGAAAGATACTGTATCTAAAGAAAAAACAACTGTTGATATTCTTAAGGGAACAAGCGTTGACATCCCATCTGAATTAGTTGAAATATTATCTGAGGAAGTTGTGGAAGATGAGATTACAGCTCCAGCTACTCCATCTGGTACTTCAACTCCTGTAAACCCAACCGATGAAAGTTCTGCACAGATTAAAAACTCTACAGGGACTGAATCTTCGTCAGAATCATTAATTGGAGAGGATAACAAAGAGAAAATTTCCGCTCCAGTAGAGAATTTAAACTCTAAATTAGGAACTATTGCAGATGCCACAACAGTTAAAAATAAGAAAGTCATTCGTACTGTTCGCGTTACTGAAGATATACCATTCGAGATAGTTATCAAGGAAGATAGTTCTCTATCTGAAGATGAGGTTAAGGTAGAAACAGAGGGAAAAGTTGGGAAGAAAGTTTCTATTCAGAAAATTACTTTAGTTGATGGTGTGGAAAAGGTAAAGGAAACAACGTCAGAGACAGTTGAAGCAGCTCAAAATAAAGTTTTGCTAATTGGAACGAAGAAAACAGCAAAGCAACCTACTGTTAGTGGAGTAGTGCCAAGTGCAGGCTCAAATGAAACTTTTGTAACTGAATCAAAAGAAACAACACCAAAAACTTCTCTCTCAGGTTACTATACAGTCGATGTTACTGAATCTGAAAATAAAACAGTTGAAACTGACCGAGAAAAAGTGAGAGAGTTGGTAAAAGATAAAACACCATTTCTAAATCTTGTATCACCAAATGGAGAAAAGTTGGTGAAGATTAAGACGATAGAAATTTATGATAATACAATTCTCGAAGGTCAGCGACAATTACAAGATATTCAAGCTAGCTATGTGACAGTAAATGTTAAGAAAAAACGGGATCTAAGTAATAAAGAACCACAAACTGAATTGATTATGACTAAAGATATTCCATTACTTACTAAGGTTTATCGCCTAGGTACAAAAAATAACGGTTTATCTAAGAAAGATGTAGTTATTTCAGGACATGCATATAATAGCAATGACAATGCTATAGAGGAAAGTTTTATTTCAATTTATAAAGGTAATGAGCTAGTTGCAGAGGCAAATACTGATTTTGATGGTTATATGTTTACTCGTTTAATCCCAAATCAATCTTATGTTTTGAAATCTAATGGCTTCGAAGCTAAAGTTACAGCTCTACCTTATGGTGATCCGATAATTGAAAATATAAAAGGTCATTTTGAATTAGGAAAAAAATATTCAGATGATATGATTGACTACCATCTAAAAAACAATGTAATTTATGTTAATGATGGCCAATATCAAAGTGAAAGTGACGATGGGAAAAAAGTAGTACTATCTAAACAAATTAATGCCAGAGTAGGTGATATTCTTGTTATCCCACCATCTAAGATTTATGAGACTTCTAAAGCTATTAAGATCAATTCTATTAGCACTATTAATAATCAGTCAGTTATTGAATATAGTGTGCCATCATTGTACGAGGTTGTACAGAATGTCAATACAAAAGCTTGGTCATCTAATATCAACAGTGCTACTTTTATTCCAGCTGAAGGAGTTACTGTAAAAAAAGCATCAAATACAGATCAAGGTCTATTTAGAAGTGTCTCTCTTGAAGGAACTCTTCCAACTGTATCAATTCCGTTACTTAGTAAAGATAAAATAAAAGGAACGCTGTCATTTAATATTTCAGGTAAGGTTTGGTCAGATGCTGTAGATTTAAATTTTTGGATTCCTAAAATAGATTTTATGAATTTTGATATCAATAAAGAATTGAGTTTTAATACAGAAGGTTCTTTAGAATTTAGTACACCAAAAGATATAGAAAGTGAGATTCCGTTAGGAGAATTGATTTTACCTACACCGGTTACAGGGGTGACTGTAAATATTCCTATAAGTATTAAGATCACTGTTGAAGGGAGTTTAAGTGTTTCAGTATCAAGTACATATTCAATTCAAGACTCAATCAAATTGAAAAATTGGGCTCCTGAATATAAACGTACTGTCAACCATACAATGAAAGTGGGAGAAATAAAAGCTAAAGCCACGGTCAAACGTGGTCCAGAAATAAAAGTAAAACCTAAAATATTAGGAATAGATACAGTTTCTGTTTCTGCTAATGCTGGGTCAGCCATAGAAGCTTCGTATTCACAAACATTATTATCTGTTGAGAAGAAAAAAGAAGATAAAACAAATCTAATTACTGGTAATAATGAAAAACTTATTACATCACCTATTTCTATCAATGATAAGAAGATATCTATCGAAGAATATGGTTATCTAACTTTAAAGGCTGAACTAGAAATTTTGAAGCAAGTTAAAAAATTGGGATTAATTCAGGAAGACATGGCATTAAATGATGAATTAACCTTATTTGATGGTAAATTAAAATTTAGAAATTATGAGTTTGACTTAGGAAAGGATTATAGTAATGAACCAGTTCATAATCCAGAAGCTATATTTGAAAAACTAACTAAACCATTCATCTTTGCTAGTGGTGTAGGAGGCTGGGCTACTGGAATGGATGTTTCTAAAGATGGCAGTTTCAAAGGAACGTACCATGATACGAATATGGGAATTACTGGTCCAAATTATCCAAATGGTCAAATGTATATTTCTAATTTTACAGGTAATTTTAAAAATTTAGTTAAAGTTAATGACTATGAATACAAGATGACTTTAACTGATTTAGATTATTCAAAAGTGGGGGAAACAAAGATTGATAATGGTGTGAAAATTGATACAACTGAACCTTACGGAATAGCAGATAAGAAATCCCCAGGTAAAGAGTTCGTTCTTTATTTGAGAGATCGGCCAGTTAAAGATTTACCAAAAGAAGTTGGTGATTGGATTTATGATTTCAAAAAACGTATGCCAGAGAAGTTAACAAGGGCAGTAATTTTTAATAAAGATAAAGGATGGGCATTTGTAGAAAGTGATTAGCCGATAAGTAATGTGTCTTTTGATGATTAGACAGCTATTCATGTTGAAATCATGAATTGTTATAGTCCTGAATAATTTAGACCAGTGAAGTTTACTTATATCTCAGATAATGGTTATTTATTTGTGACTCAATACCAGTGGGAGAAGTGTCAAATCATTAATGTACATGAATAATAGAGTAACGCAAATTGAATGCGAAAGCC
>NZ_KV834651.1:52738-121249 GCF_001837905.1 Streptococcus sp. HMSC076C09 | reverse complement strand
CCCCGCCAAGTTAGATCTTGGCGGGGATTTTTTTCTACAACAAAATAGACACTATAATTCTTTTGTTAGTTTTATGATATGCAGAAATTATAGTGCTATTTTAACCTAAATCCAATCATTGCCTTCAACTGGTGCATATGCCCACCAGACCCAAGCTAAACCAAGATCAGTAGCTTGGATAATATTATTTTGAAAAGTAATTAAATTATGATGAAGTGCAAAATCAATGTATTCATCTAGTTGATTTCTTCTATCAGCATAGCCTTCTTCAATTAATTTTGAGATTGATTCAGGGAAACTCACGTAGTCTAAAAAGCTAGTGAAGTAAGTATCGGTTATTAGTTTTTCACGAATTTCAAAATTTGAACCTTTGAATTCTCGTTGCAAATGATTTTTAATTGACATTCTTTTACTCCTTTTAAATTTATAGTATGTCAGAAAAATGTGTTAAAACTGTTAGCTATACAACAGCCTATATTTTGAGTATGCCATAAAAACGCAGAAAAACTGTTTTTTTCTGTATTTTTTCTTCATTTTTTAGTCGAAAATGAGATACTTTAAAGAATATAGTTGGTCACTGTAACGGATAGACGCCAGTGGGAAAGATGGAAGACCGAGACCGCCATCAAAGCTAAACGATTATATTTTGTAGGCAGGGCTGAATTTAAGGCTTTTTTATAGTTCGATCCACGAATTTTATAAGGTTCATCTCTTAGTTCATTAATGAAGTTTTTCTTTTGTTTCTCAAATTTCTTTAATGATTTATTTCTTAAATTTTGGTGGCCAACTTCCCAACGTTCTATTAAAAAATTTTTTAAATTCAGCTTGAATTTAGGATTGTCTTGGAGTTTCTTCAAGTAGAAGTAATAACACTTTCTTGCATGTTGAGCTCGCATCCCATGTAGATTGATTAGATTATTCATTTCTACATCTGTAAAGATATAATCATCCTCTTGTTTATTTTTAAAGGTATCGAGGACTACTGGAACATCTTGAGGAAGAATAAGTTGAGGTTGAAATTTTCCTCCCTTCCCACGCTGAACTAAAACATAGTAATTTCCATTATTATCTTTTCGAATATCTTTTCCTTTTAATTTTTTTAATTCGGATCTACGAATCCCAACTGCCCGCTGAAAATTAACCAGCCGAGAGAAGCGAGAGTCTGTTTCTTGATGTTTACCTTGTGAGTTTTTTGATTTTACACGACCTCGGATAATTTTGTCACTGGAACGCTTGTCTTTTCTAATGCGATTCATGTTGATATCAACTGCTTTGCAAATAGGTGCTAAATAAGTATGGATCGTAGCAACAGAGTATTGTTTTGGATCATCATTTAGATCTAGTTGGTATAGTTGAATTACTTCTTCAGTAATATCTGATTTTTTCTTAATATTGTGTTCTTTAGCCCACTTTGTGAAGCGAGTAATTGCTCTTTTATAGCTTGTCCTCGTTCGATTGTTTGTGATATTTTTTGAAGCTTCAATAAATAAATCGTGCTTGAGGGAATTTCTTTTTCTTGGCATTATACATTCCTTTCTAAAATAATTACATATTATTGGTAAACTGCCTCCCACCCTTTTTTAAAAGCTGGGTATGCTTTTGATACTTCCCATCGAGGCTAACTCTTAAAGTTTAATGTTTGCGATAGATTTTCAGTACTCACCGTGGTCTATGTTTGGAAGGATCATAAAGATGTCATTGCTTGTTCGAGCTTATAAAACTTTTCTATTTTACTTTTTTTAATTACATTATTTATTTACTTTGCTAAACTAGTTATTTTCTTAGTTTTTACTTTCTTTTTTACCTTTTTTATTTTACCTTAAACACGTTTTTTCTTTACTTTTTTATCTACTAAATGGTTATTCTTTACTTCATGTTATTCAGTAGAGAATAACCATTTAGATTTTCTTTCTTTTTTTCTTAGTTTTTTCCTTTGCAATGACTAGCATATGAGAAATAAGTACGTTAACCGTGCCCAGTAACAAACTTTCTCACCATATGTCTAATGGCTCTACTTGCTCAATTTAATTTACAATAATAGTATGCCATTTTTTTATAAAAATAAAAAAAAGAAAAACCCACTCGTATTGAACGGCGACCCAAAAGATAGACAGTAAAAATTTAACTTTTGGGGTCAGTGCATACATAGGTGGAAAGGTTTTTTCATTTTTCATTACATATTCTAGACATTCAATATTAGATTTTAGATGGTATATTTCATGCATTCTATATTTCTATCTTGTGAATTCAATAGTTCGTTTAGGGTAATATATAATATAGCAAATAGCTTTTTTAATATTTTCTTCTATAAAATTTTTAAACGTGGACATAATTTGTCTACAGTTAGTGTTATAATAGAGTTAAAGAAATAATATTATAGAATATAATGAGGATTAACTCAATGTCAAAAAAAATAATAAATAATACAGCAGAGATTCTAAATAAAAATAATGATGAACTAAAAAATCTCAAAGATATTATAAAAAATCTCTTTGAAAATGCATTAATAGAAAAAGATGAATCTGTAGATATTTTAGATAAAGTATTAAAAGATAAAGATGAATTTTTAAGGATATTTAACCCTTGGCAGAAAGACGAAGGTAAAATAATTAAAAAATTTGTAGATAACATTAATAACTCTGATTCTAAGAAAGATTTTTCTTGGTTGGATATTTTAGATGAAGATATTGATAAAAGATGGAAAAAAGATGCAGATGAAAAGTTTAAAAAAGAAATAAAAGAAAATAAAAAGAAATATACGAATATGCGTTATCAAATCCCAACTCATTTTCATGGAGATATTGACAATGCAGTGCTCTTCTATTGTATGGAAAATCCTCGAGGTTATGTTGAGGATTCGGATATGGATACATGGGCAGAAAAACAGATGCTTGGTAAGCAAACTATAGATGATTATTATAAATACACTGCGGAACTTAGGGATGAAACTTGGAAGAATGAAACAAGTCAAAAAATTATAAAAGAACGATATAATTTAAATGATTTTACTCCCGATTCAATTGAAAAAATTATTTATAGTAATAGTAAAGATGAAACTCCTTTAAGACGTGAATTGGAGAATATGTTTTTTAAAGAAAATAAGGAATTTTTTGAAGAAGAGTATATACTCAAAAAAAATAAGAATAGTAAAAAACCAGTACTGTCTGAAAAATACTATTATATTGCACAATATTATGCCCAATTATTAGATATAAATGGTGGAAATTTGAGTAAGTATAATATTAAATCCGAATATAAGGAGAAGGCTAAAGCGGAACGTGAGAAAGCTTTTAAAATTTCTGAAAAGATATGCAATGTTGAGATATATCCATTCTCTTCTTCTGAACCAAATTTAGATAAGAAAGGGATTGGAGATACAATTCTTCGTTATTCAGATTTATCTCGTCTAGGTGTTTACATTATATTGAGAAGAATTTATAAATACCTGGAAGATCTAAATGAAGCAAAAGAACCAGAAAAACCAGTTATAATTTTTCGTAAATATGATAGTGCTTGGGAAAAAATATTGTCTGAAGTGAAAGAAAATAAGAGTAATGATTTTAATACCGACGACTTTTTAGAAAAGCTAGAAGAAATTTTCTTTTACTGTCAGTTAAGTACACAGGGTGGAGGAATAACCTCTGGTAATGTAATCTCAGTTCATGACTATAAGGTTTTAAAAGATAAATACGAAAAGCAGAAGGAGTTAGCCTTTACAGAAATTTTGGACTTGATTACTAAAGGTGATACTGAAAAAGAGCAAAAAGACTAATGGGATGACTTATATGACAAAGACACAAGGAAAGGAACGAATACTAACAATCTTTCTTCGGTTACACGCTGGAAAGAGATTATCAAAAGCTCAATTAAAGGAGGAGTTTGGTGTTGATCCTAAATCGATTCAACGGGATATAGCTTTTCTTAGGGAAATACTCGAAGAAAATTCTCATTTAGGCTTAGAGATTGTATTCGATTCTTTAGACAATACTTACCGTTTGATTGGCAAAACAATCTTTAATAAAAAGGATATTTTGGTAATCTCAAAAATTCTTTTAGAAAATCGTGCACTAAACAAATCAGAACTATATTCATTACTCGAAGGCCTTCTAGCTTTACTCTCAATTAACGAAAAAAAAGAGGTAAATGCTATTATTAGTAGCGAGCTTCTAAACTATAAGTCATTGACTAATGATAGGGACAGAATTGACACGATTTGGAACTTATCGGAAGCTATTCGTAGGGAACGAATGCTCGAAATAGAATATAAAGCCCCGTTAAAAGATGCCAAAAGCCATATTATTTTTCCTGTTTCTCTCTATTATGATGCCCACTATTTTTATCTGGTTGCCTACCATTTGAAACACGAGAATTATACAACGTTTCGAGTTGATAGAATTGAGAGCCTTAGTGAATCTCATGTAAAGAAACCAGGGATTTCTTATGGGCGGAAATATCGTGATGGGGATGTACGAAATCAAAAGGTGGACGCTTTCGAGGGAAGAAAGATTAAAGTAAGATTGCGGTACACAGGGATTCCAGAAATTGTTTTGGATCAATTCCCAAACCATGAAATTCTTTCAGAAGAGAAAGGAAATATGATCATCCAAATTGAAACCCAAGATACACCAGGACTTAAGAGGTGGATTTTGGGACAAGAAGATGAAATCACAGTATTATATCCTCAAAGTTTAGCTGATAGTATACAAAATTCCTTAGAAAAAATATTAAAAAATTATAAAAAATAGAAAGACATGGACATATTTTGTCCATGTCTTTTTTTATAATTAAGTTACGAATTATAAAGGAGGTTAAGAAATGGGGAGCAAAAGAATTGAAGAGGATTTCGAAATTAAATGGTTAGAGACTTTTAAAGAAGTATCAGATTATCACTGTAATTTTTACGGTGGACAGATGATCTCATTATCTTTGTCAGATCTAAAAAAATTGGTAGAAGGTAAATTCCTTGCTTGGTCCTCTGGATTTGATGAATATTCAGAGGTATTGTATTTGAACGAAGATGCCAAAAAGGTGCTTAATAAAATTGTAAAAGGAGAAAGTTCATGCTAGAAAAAAATATTGTTAAATACAAAGTCAGTAGGCAATTAAAACTTGCGTTGGAACAATTAAATCATCGGATTATAAAAAAAGACTATAAGGTGATCGAAACACAGGATATTCTATTTTGTATATTAGACATTTGCGATACGGGGATGGGTTATGCTTTAGGATATTACTCTTTGACAAAAAGTAAGTTGTTAAAAGAGTATTCTAAAGGAAAATTTATTGGAAGTGAACAACGTTGTATTCTTGAAACCGACGAGTTAAAAGATATTTCTAAAAGGAGAGTGATGCATGAATGGATTACTTCATCACCTGTAGAAATTATTCAAGAGCCTTCTTCTACGTATTATCTTTCTGAGTGTGATGAATTTCCGATTTCTGAATATTTGAAGTTGATTTTTGATTTTGCTGAAGAGATGCGCCTACAGAATACTCCTGATGGTGTAATCGATTCTTATTGGCTTTTATCAGGAATTTCTCAAGAGCAGGAAACTAATGCGCATCAACTGATTTACAAACAATATTTGTCGACTGGTAGAAGTAGTTATTCAGAAGATGGCCTATTAGATGTCTTTACGAATTCATGGTTTCGATTTCGAGATTTATCTGATGGGAAGGCTGAAAGAGAGAGAGCTAGTAAAGAAAGAAGAGCAGCACATATCTCCTCCAAATTATCAAATCCAGACTATTCTATATTAAATGATATAGCAACAGATATAACTTTAAAAGCCCGAAATGGGGAGCTAATGGAGGTTGTTGGACGTGATGATGAAATTCGAAAGGTAGAGATTGCTCTCACACGTAGAGATAAAAATAATGTTGTTTTATTAGGTGATGGTGGTGTAGGAAAGTCTGCCATAGTTGATGGAATTGCGATGCGTATTGCTAGAGATGAAGTTTTGTCTCTAAAGGGTAAGAAAATACTTCAGTTTAGTTTAAATGACTTAAGTGCAACATTTGGAGTATTTTCAAGCGAGTGTATTAAAAGATTCATAGAAGAGATGAAACGGAAAAAAGACGTTATCTTATTTATTGATGAAGTTCATATGCTAGGAAGAGCAAAATACCTAACAGATTTGTTAAAACCTTTAATGGCACGTGGTGATTTCCGAATTATTGGAGCAACAACCCCTATGGAATGGAGTGCATATGTTTCAGGTGATACAGCTTTCGTACGACGCTTTGAAAAAGTAATTGTAGAGGAACCAAGTATCGAAGATACGATTAAAATTGTTGAGACGATAGCACCAGCTTATGAAAATTTTCATCATGCAAATTTTGAGAATGACACAATTGAGTTAGCAGTTAAATTAGCTAAAAAGTATCTCAAAAGGGAAAAACTTCCAGATTCTGCATTTACAATCATCGATAACGCTGGAGCCCTGGTTCGTATTGAAGCGAATCAAGAAGTTACTCTAATTAGAGACTATCAAAATGAAGTTGACGAATTAAAGAAAGAGTTGGAAATTGCACAAGGAATTGAATACAACGAGGTGGCTGTTGAAGAAATACGAAGAAAACTTAATCTTAAACTAAGTGAATTTCAGGGAGCACGTAATAATTTAACTTCTACTCACTATGATCTTAAAATTACAAAAGATGATATAAAAAAGGCTGTGGAACATAAAACTAATCTTAAGGTCAAAAATCAAGATATGAAGGTTGGAAAAGACGCAGATAATCAAGAGTTGCTCCGTCTTTCTAATTTAAAAAATATTTTGGCTGAGAAAGTTATTGACCAATCAGATGCTACAAATTCTATAGCGGAAGCTGTTATTCGTTCTAAAACAGGGTTTAGAAATCCTAAAAGACCGATTGGAGTCTTTTTATTTCTAGGTACTAGCGGTGTTGGTAAGACAGAAACAGCAAAAGTCTTGTCTGAGGAATTAACCGGATCTGTAGATGACCTCATTCGACTAGACATGTCAGAATATCAACAAGAACATGAAGTCTCAAAATTAATAGGCGCTCCCCCAGGTTATGCTGGATTTGGTAAAGGTGGAATTTTAACAAATGCTGTTAAAAGTAATCCAAAATCAGTTGTGCTACTTGATGAAATTGAAAAAGCTCACCCTAAAGTCTATGATTTGATGTTACAAGTTTTTGATGACGGTATTCTAACGGACGGTATGGGACAAAAAGTTGATTTTACAAATACGATCATTATTTTAACCTCTAACTTAGGTTTAAATGCAATTAAAAAGGATAAACGAGTTGGATTCACAATGGTTGAAACGAATGAAATTTGTGAACAGATTATTCGGGAACAAACGATGGAAGCAGTCCATAATTTTTTCCGTCCAGAACTTTTAAATCGTATTGATGAAATTGTGACCTTTAAACCTTTTTCGGAATCAACAATTCTTCGAATTACAAGATTGTTACTTGAAAAAGAAGTAGAGATTATTAAGGAAAGTGGATATGAACTTGAATGTACAGAAAAAGCAGTAGAATTGCTTGCTACAAAAAATTACGATCCTGAGAACGGTGCTAGGCCAATTCGGAGAGGTATTACTAAACTGATTGAAACTCCTCTGTCAGAGTTAATTATCAATAATCGTCTTAATAAGGGAGATAAGGTGATTGTAGATTCTGATGGGGTTGAATTAGTTTTTGAAGTTTTAAGTCAAAAATAAATGGAAGGAGAATGAGTATGGGACTTTCTTATGCACCACAGTATACATGGACGGAGCATTTTGTTCAAAGAGCTCAGGAACGATTCCAGGTGAGTACGGATTTACTTCCTAAATGGGTGGGGCGACAAATTGGCAGTTTAACAGTTTATGATTCGTCCGTTTTACAACAACCAGAAGCTAAAAAGTACATTTCAGATTATGGTGTCATCTTTGTATGTAATACAATTGAACAAAAATTTATTACTTGTTATGAAGCAAATGATATCCTTATGGAGGGAAATAAGGTTACCATTCATGAGTATAATGTTGACTCATTTAAGGAAGAAGTTGGAAATTTAGCAAGAAAGTATTACCTAAAGGATGCAAAGGAAATGTTGCTAAGTGTAGAGAGTCATTTGTATAAATTCCAAGAAATCTCTCAAAAAGTAATGTCTGGAAGACTGACTAGGCAAAATTACAATCTTATTGGAAACTTGATTGATGAATTTCATGCTATAAAATCTGCAATAAGAGTCATTGAAACAAGGAGAAGTGATTTTAAAATGTAATAGTCTTTCTATTTGTAAACGAATACAAATAGATTTATTACTATGTTATAATTATTTTAAAAGCGATGATTAGTAAGTAAGGAGAAGAAAATGGTAATGAAGAATTTTAAGGATATATATGAACAAGAATATCAAAAGTTGAATTCACAACAAAAAAGAGCAGTTGATACTGTAGAAGGGCCTGTGATGGTTATTGCTGGCCCTGGTACAGGTAAAACTCAGATTCTTTCTCGTCGAGTTGCCAATATTTTGACAAATTATCATACAAATCCAGAAGAGATTGTCTGTTTAACATATACAGAGGCAGGTGCATCTGAAATGTTGGATCGTTTGGAAGGATTGATTGGTGAAGAAGGACGCAACGTTAGAGTATCGACTATCCACTCTTTTTGTAGCGAATTGATACTAGAAAACTCTGATTTATTTGGTGAAGAGCCTAAAGTAATTACTACTGCAGCTAAGTATGAAATTCTCAAAGATATTATAGATGAGCATGTTACGGAAGAGAGTCCTTTATATAAAAATTCTGGGAATCGTTATTCTTCTAAAGAACAGCTATTAGAACTCTTTACAAGAATGAAACGTGAGAATCTAAATAAGGATGACTTCGAAAAAGAGATAGATGAATACTTTAAAATGATTGATTTATCTATACCTGGAGATGAGTTGTATAGTAAATTCAAGTATGCTAGAAAATATAAAGATAAGAAAGCTGGAGATTATAAAGAAGAACCATTAAAAAAATTACAAGAAAACATGAAAAAGTTACTTGCTGGAGTTGAAATTATTGAAAAATACAGCAATGACATTAGTGACCATAATTATTTTGACTTTGATGATATGATTCTATGGACCATTGAAAAGTTGAAGGAAGAAGATACTTTCCAAAGAAATGTCTCTGATGATATAAAATATTTGTTTGTAGATGAATTTCAGGATACTTCAGTTGTTCAGAATGAACTCGTAGATTTGTTAGTAAAAGGGAAAAAGAATCCAAATATTTTTGTTGTTGGAGACGATGATCAAAGTATTTATCGTTTTCAAGGAGTAAGTGCAAATAATATTCGAGATTTTAATAAAAAGTATCGACCTACGAAAATAGTTCTTGAGGAGAATTATCGTTCTTCTCAGGCTATTATTGATGCTTCAAGACAACTAATCAGTCATAATCCAAGAGTAGAAAAAGTTCTTGTTGCAGCTGGCGATAATAAAGATTATGATTATCAATTGCCAATCTTGAAATCGTATCCAAATGCAAAAGATGAAATGTTTGGTGTACTGAGTGAGATTAAAGAGTTGATTCAGTCGGGTGTATCTCCTCAGGAAATTGGAGTCATCTATGGAAGAAATTCCTATGGAGAAGAGTTTGCGAAGATTCTTCGTGATAATGGTATTTTCGTTCAAATGAAAGAAAATCAGGATTTATTCAAAGAACCTATCTTCAAAAAAATAATAGCTATTTTAAAATATCTTTGTCAACCATCAAGAGATATCAGAGCACTTCGCAATATCGTATATTTTGATTTTTTTGAGGTGGAACTCTCAGAAATCGCAAAAATACGGAATCTCAGGAAGGATGAAAAAATTTCTATTCCTTCCATAGCAGAAATTGATAAAAAACTAGAAATGATTCGAAAGAAAGTTAGTAGATCAGAGAATTACTTATCTCCTATGTATGTCCTAGGTGATATATTGAAAACTCTAGGAATTGACGAATATATTATGAAATCAAAAGAAAAATATCATTTGGTTTCAGTTCTAAATGAACTTTATAAGTTAATGTCAACAGAATGTCTGCTCCACCCTAAATTGACTGTAAAAGGATTTTTGAATCAATTATCGTCCTTACAAGAAATGAAGATTAGTCTACCAATTGAAGAAATTTCGGGTTCTCCAAGTAACTGTGTTCAATTAATGACAGCTCATGGTTCTAAAGGTCTAGAGTTTGAACATGTATTTATGATGAAATGTAATGATGGAAATAAAGGTGGAAAATGGCCAGGAGGTGAAAATAATTCGGGTAGATTCTCTTATCCACCAAGTTTAAATGGAAAAGTTGAGAATGAATCTCAACTAAAAGAAGAGGAGAATCGTCGCCTATTTTATGTTGCAATGACTCGAGCAAAGAAGGTTCTCCATCTCTCCTATTCTGATGATTCGGCTAAAACCCACTTTATTAATGAATTTGAGAATTTTATTGATCCACCGGAAGTGACAGAATCTTTCGAGGAATGTCAGTCTATAGACGAAATAGTAATACCAAAGTTTTCTGACGATATTCTGAGTGAAATTTTAGGTGAATTAAGTTTAAGTGTTAGTACATTAAATGCTTTTCTTAAATGTCCTTTGAGTTTTTATTTCAATAAGGGATTAAAATTACCATCTGAAACAAACGAAGCTATGGTATTTGGTAGCATCATTCACGAAGTATTAGAAAAAATATATATTTCTATGGATGATTCGCAAAGTTCAGAACTAACAGTAAAAACAGTTCTTCCTTTAGAAGAAGCTTTACAATTATTTGAGACAATCTTTGAAGAAAAATCTTATCAAATATCTTCAGATAGAATAAAGAAGGATGCTTATGTTAGAGGAAGAAATATTATTAAAAATCTATACAAGAAAGATGGCTACCTAAAAGATGGCGTAATTGCAGTCGAGCAGCATATCAAAGGAATTAAGCTAGGTAATATTTTGAACACCAAAGTTAATCTATCAGAAGTATCTGATATTGAGTTAAATGGAAAAATTGATAAAATTGAGTGCGAAGGTAATATAGTGCGTCTAATTGACTATAAAACAGGAAATGCTGAAAATGCTAGAAAGAAATTAGTACCTCCGAGTGAAAAAGAACCTCTCGGTGGTGATTACTGGCGCCAGGCTGTATTCTATTATATCCTCGTTTCAAATGCTGGTATCGATATTTCTGATAAAGAAATATTGGTTAAATATGTTTTTGTTGAGAATTCAACTAATGAGGATGGTTTCTCTGAAACCAATGATATACGAATCACTCAAAAGGAAGTAGATGTAGTACTCAGTCAAATTAAAGATGCTGTTACGAGGCTAAAACAAGGCGATTTCAATTGTGGCTGTGGATTGGTGAAAAAAGATGGAGATAATTTTGCTTGCGACTACTGCCTCCAAGCATTAGCTAACGTAGCTCCTAAATTTGATAATACCGTAGCCTTAGAGGTTGCGACCTATCAACAAGTACGAACCAACTATAAGAGTCTAAGTGTTAGCAAGTTAAATCATTTTTTAGGCTGTCCGAAAAGTATCTATTTTGATGATATTTTACAGTTATCTCAACCAGCTGGATTATCAGCGGGATCAAAAGAAAAGTCTGCAAAAGCAACAGCTAAACATGCCCCAACTGGTCCCGTGTTTGGTACTGCAATTCACGAAACTATGGAACAAATTTATAAAGAAGATTTACAATTGGAGGAAGCAATTGAATACTACGATAATTCATTGCACTTACATCAAGAGGAAATCATCGATATAATGTCCGTAGAAGAATTAAAAGAATATGGACATCACTTACTAACCAACCTTTTTGAACATTATATTCCTGATAGTTTAAAAGGGAAGAATGTCTGCTTAGAGAAAGAACTTCGTTTCAAATTAGGTGATAAGCACTTAATTAATGGAATTATTGATAAGTTAGAATTTGACAATGATCTTATTCGAGTAGTAGATTATAAGACGGGTTCTGCTCAGAGAGGTGTTGAAGAACTCGCAGTTGGACGTGATTATTGGCGTCAAGCAGTCTTCTATAATATTTTATTAGAGAATTCTTCTGAAATAGATACGACTGGTAAACGAATTGAAACTCAGTATATTTTCCTAGATGACGATAATGAAAAAGAAGGCTACTCAATCCATACTGTGAATGTTGCAAAAGAAGATATGGATTTGGTTCTGACTCAGATTCAAGAATTCTGGGACAAAGTGAATGTAGCTGATTTTACTGGTGGTTGTGGTAAAGAAGATTGTGATTATTGTCGATTGGGACAATTTGTAGATTTCCAATTGTTGAAAGAAAATGTAAAAGTACAATCAAATAATTAAAATTTATATGGTTTTTAGAAATTTAGGAGAATACATGAATCAAGAGATTGCTGCAATTTTTGATATTGATGGGACGATTTTTAGAGACTCTCTTCTTCTCCACCATATGGAGAAGTGTATTGCTTATGATGTTTTTCCAATATCAGTAGAGATGGAATTGAAACCTCATAAAAATGCTTGGCAAAATCGAGAATTAGATTATGATGATTATCTGTATACAGCATCTAAACTGTATACAAAATATATCTCAAATAAAGAAATTCTTGATGTTGAGTTTGTAGCCAAAAAAGTGATTGAAAAAGAAAGTAAAAAACTTTATCGTTTTACTCGTGATCGTATTAAATGGCATAAAAAACAAGGACATAAGATTATCTTTATTTCTGGTTCTCCTGATTTTCTAGTAGCAAAAATGGCGGAGAAATTGGGTGCTGATTTATGGTTTGCATCCCAATACTTAAATGATGGAAATAAGTATAGTGGTGAAGTAGTTCCTATGTGGGATTCAGAGTCTAAGAAGAAAATTTTAGAAGGGTTACCTTTTGATTTAGAGAATTCTTATTCTTATGGAGATACAACAGGTGACTTTACAATGCTTCAAATGACTGGGCATCCTACGGCTATAAATCCAAATCAAAAGTTATTGGATAAACTAAGAAAAGAGAGAGTAGAATGTAATGTTGTAGTTGAACGCAAAGATGTTATTTATTATATAACTGCCATTAGTTAAATATAAATCTAAAATTGAAGACGGAGGATAATAATATGGAAATTGATCGTTACTGTAATGATTGCTTAGGATACTATAGCTATGATGTTGATGAAACAGATAATTTTCAAAAATGCCGTTGGTGTGGTTCCGAAGACACAGAGGAAATATAAAGTTATTCTTGATAGATAAAAAATATTGTAAAACCTCCATCAGATTATGAACTGCAACCCAAAAACTAGGCGGTAAAAATTAAACTTTTGGAGTCAGTACCTTTTTTGAAAAATTCTATCTTTACTTTTACAAAAAAATGGCATAATAATAATGAAGATAAAAAAAGGCAGTGGTGAACTGTCTTTTTTTATTTCTCAAAAAAGGAGGTAGCAGATGATCAAGCCAAATCATTTAATAATAATATTAAAGAGAGTAAGACCACCGTAAAACAAAGGAAATAAATCTTAAAAAAATAATAATTAGAGGTAAAATTTATGAAGATTTACAAACAACATGTGATTAATTTAACTCAACAATATCTTACAGAGTTAATTAATCACAATGAAGAAGTCAATATTAGAATGTTTTATTCAACATTTGAAGAGGATCAGTATATCTCAATCTTGAATGATCAAGATCAAGAAGTATCATTCAATTTTGTAAATGATAATATTGAAATTGAATTGATTGATCCATTGTGTGAGAAAATTTTGATTACATTTGATACTGTAGAACGGACAGCCAAAGTTCATCAAGTAATTAAATTTCTCTTAGATTTGTTATTTAGATTCAATTGGCATGAGTCAGTCGCAGCATTATCAGTTGCAGATTTCTGGGAATTGATCAAGAATTACGAGGAAGACAAGCTCGATATGACGTTTGGTTACCCAAGAATCGCAGGCTCCAATAGCTAATAGCCATATTTTTACGTACAAAAAGAGTGGGAAAGGAATCGTTTTTATACTTATCCTTTTCCACTCTTTTTTATTTTGTCTCGTTAATTATTGTATTAATAGCTGAAATGACTTTATGTTGTTTGTACTCTGGTAAAGATTTGATAGTGTCAATAAGCTGTGCTAATTCAGTACTTTCTTCCTTAAGCGTTAAATCGAAAAAAGTTTGTAGATCAACATTTAACGCTTCTATAATTTTCTCAAGCGTACTAATTTTTATATTGGGTTCTAAATTTTCCAGCTTATAGGCATAATTGGTACCAAGATCTGCTTTTTCTTCTAGTTGTTCCTGTGTCATTCCTGACTGTGTTCGCAAAATCCGTATTCGTTTGCTTATATACTTTTGTAATTCTGACATTGCTCACCTCTTAAGACTATTTTACAGCCTTATAAGGTTAGGTTCTAGTTCTCAAAAGGTTGGATACATCTTTACAAAGTTGCTAAAATATAGTATAATTCGGGTGTTTATAATTATATAGTGATAATTTGCTCAATACTCTATCATAAAGGTGGGAATTATGAAAAAGAAAACGATCAAAGCAACTGTATCTGCTGTATCAATAGCTACAGCTTTTGCGGGAATTTCTGTTGTACAAGCGGATGAAGTAACTGAAACTCAGCCGAATGAGTCAACATTAAGTGTTGAATCTACGACTCCTTCGACTACAAATATAAAACAAGTAGACGGAGTATTTGTACATAATGGAGTTGCAACTGTAACGAAAACGCCAACTGCGGAAGTTGTAGAAGAAGCAAGAACGATCAAGGAAAAAGCGGATCAATCGGTTTTAAATCAAGAAAGTGCATTAGTAAACGCTAAGGATTCGGAAGCAACCGCTGCATCAAAAGTTTCCGAGGCAAATGTAGACTTAAAGAATGCTGAAGCAAATAAAGAATCAGCTACGCCTGAAAAAATTGAAAAAACCAAGAATGAAATATCAGAAGTAAAAGCTGATATTGAGAAAAAGGAAACATCACTAAATGATGCATCTGATAAAGTTCTAGAAGCTGAGAAAGAACGTAATCAGCAATCAGAGGTTATTAAAAACGATCAAGAAAAAATTTCAGAGCAAGAAAAGAAAGTTTCGTCAGCTGAGGTAGCAGTAGCAACTGCACAAAAAAATCTTGATGGTACTGGAGCATCGGAAATCATTGCTGAAAGAGACAAAGCAAAAAGTGATGTAGCTGAAAAAGAATCAGCTGAATCAGCAGCGAAAGAGGCTTTGGAAAATGCCATCAACGAAGACAAAAATAAAGCCGAAGAACTCAGTAAAGCTTCTGCTGATGAAAAAACGCAACTTAGTGCTAGTCAAGTTTCTGCCAAACAATTAGCAGATGCTAAAAAGGTTGCAGAAGAAGCAGCAAATGCATTAGTGAAGGCTAAAAAAGAGAAAGAAACTGCTCAGAAAGTTTTAGACGGTACCGGCGTTGAAGAGATTGTAGCAGAACGTGATGCTGCTAAGAAAAATTTAGATGCTAAAACAGCAACTGAAAATACAGCCAAACAAGAACTTGATCGTGCCAAAGAAGCGGATGATAAAAAAGCTACTGCACTAAAAAATGCAAAATCTGTTGAAGCAGATCAAATAAAGAAAAGCCAAGAAACGGCAGCAAATTTGTCATCTGCTGAGGAAAAGCAAAAACAAGCACAAGAGAATCTAAAGAAAGCTAAAGAAAATAAGGTTTCAGCACAAAGTAATCTTGATGCTTCTGAATCACAACTTGCCCAAACAATCGCAAATCGTGATAACAAAGCAAATGATTTAGCAAATAAACAAAATAGTAAGATCAGTGCAGAAGAAGAGCTCAAAACAGCTAAAGAAAATGATGCTAAGAAAGCTTTGGAAATTTCAGCTTTAACTACTAAGAAAAACCAAGAAAAGGCAAAAGTAAATCAAACTTCAAATGAGCTAGCGAGTGCTAAATCAGCAGCTCAGGAAGCAAAAGAGAATAAAGAGAAGGCTGATCAAGCGGTTGAGACACTCAACAAACAAATTTCTGCGATTAAGAACCTTACTATTCCTCAGTTGCCTCAAGATGTCATTGACGCCTATAAAGCTTACCTAGCTGACGATTCAGATGCAAATAAAAATGCATTAAATGACGTTATTCAAAAATGGTTCACAGGTAGTAAATATGATTTTGGAACTCCAGAAACAGAATATTCCCCTGAACACCAAAATATTGTTATCAAAGGTTGGCCAAATAAGGATATTGTTTTGCCTATCGATGACTCAGAAGTCGATTTGGATAATCTCACAGATAAACAGATTGAAGCTTTGAGTCAATATTATGCACTTCTTGCAAATAATCTTCAAGATCAAGTTTGGGGTAGTCACCATTATATTGTCACTGAAGAATCAGTTCAGGGTGTCAAGAACATTGCAAAAGCCTATGCCGAAGAAAATAAACCATATAGCACAAGTCACAGCGATACTGCCCTAGCGAAAGATGGATTAGATTCCATCGTATGGACTGGAGAAAACATGAGTTTTGATAATACTTTGCTGGGTTATGGTGCGTATTATTCAGAAGCTAAAGAAACTCGTAAAGCAACAATGTCTCAATTGTATCGCGAGGTATATGATGCTGTAATTAGTTTTATGACAAATGATGTTCGTGCTTATTTTGGACACATGAAACTCATGATCGGGCAGAAAGCTCCTACAAATATTCGGGCAATTGGAGCTGCAAATAGTTTCACACCAAGTGGCGTTGGGCGTATGCACTTTATTGAATTTAAGGGTCAGGACGCTCATCTTGAATATGTTAAGGATGAACAAACTGGAGAATATCATTTTGTAAATGTTGATGATTACTATGATAAAGGGATTGCTAAACCTCTAGCTACTCCATTTGATACTTCAAAAATGGAAGATGAATTAACAGCTGCTAAAGCTAAGCAGACTACAGCAAATACGGCAAATGATTCTGCACAGAATCGTTTGGAAAAAGCTAAATCAGAAAATGATTCAAGTACAAAAGCTCTCAAAGAAACGACAGAAAAATTAGATGCTTTGAAAGCTACTCCTGACCAAACACCTGCAGCTACTACTAAATTGGATAACGCTACGCAAAATTATAATGAAGCACAAATCCAATTTAATAAGGCTCAAGATGCACTCGATCAATTAAATGCTGATATTCAAAGCAAGCGCCAAGCTTTAGCAAATGCAAAAGATAATTTAGACCATGCCACAACAGCAGAAGTAAAAGCTAAATCTGATCTTGAAAAAGCAAAAGTAGAAAATCAAAATGCAAATGAAAATCTGAAACAAACTCAAAAACTAGTGGTAGAATTGATGTCAGTTTCTGATCAAACTCCAGCTGCACAGAAGAAATACGACAATGCAAAACAACTAAAAGAAGAAGCAGAACTCAGAAACCGTCAGAATAAAGTTGAAGAGTTAAAAGCTAAAGAAAATCAAATTAAGGATGAAATTTCTAAATTAAAGACTAACTTAGTCACTTTAGAAACACTTTTGGATCGTCTTGAAAATGCTGATGCATATTTGAAAAAAGCAAAAGAAGCTTATGACAATGCAGTTGAAGAGCATCGTTTAGCACTTAAAAATGTAGCAAGAGAGGAAGCTAAACTTAAATCACTTCTACAAGATCAATTGGATGCAACTGCACAATATGAAGCTGTACAGCTTGCTTACCAAAACGCTCACAAACAACTGACGCAATATACGAAGTTATCAAATGAAACTAAATCAATTGGAAATCAAAATGAAGATCATAAAATTTTTGATCTTAAAAATAAGGTTACTTCTCAATCTGATCACTATGACTATCGAGGTTCAGTAACCGGATATAACCCTCAACGTTCGTTACCAAATACTGGTTCTCAAAGTGGATTAGTATTACTTGGCTTAGGAGCGATGCTTATGGGACTGTCTGGAATCAAATTGCGCAAAAAAGGTGAGTAAAATTAAGAGTAATCTATAAATAGATTTATAGGCTGGAGGAAATAGAACCTTTTAAGGTGATCTCCCTCAGCCTTTTACTTTAATAATGAACATAGGAGTATATGATGGATAAAGAGCAATGGATTGAAATATTTAAAGAGATTAACGACCGTGTACCAACAGAAGAAGAGATTCAAGCTGGTGTTCAATCAGGAGAAATAATAGTATCAGATTTATCGGCTATTTCTAAAGTTAATGACAGTGAAAGCAATGCTACGCCACAGGTTCAGCCACAAGTAGAGTTGAACGAATACGTTTCACAAAATGTTGTGGAAATACAAAATGATCAAAATGCTATATTTTGTAATTCGTGTGGAACAAAGAATTATGGAAATAATAAGCAATGTAGTGGTTGTGGGAAATCTTTAGAACAGAAAGATCAAAATATAATTCACTCTATCATAAAAAGATTTAATGTTCTTAACTATTTAAAATATTGTTTTGATACACAAAGATGGGGGATTCTAATATATTTCACGATTGCAATATTTTTGGAAACATACTATGGTGAGGGAATTGTTGGACTAATAGCTTTATTATTTACAGAATTTTTATTATCAAATACCGGTCAATCCTTAATTTGTTGGATTGTTGGTGCGAAGAGGATAGATAGAAGTGATTATCAAGAAAAAGTTCAACAACCTGTCAATGAGATTATTCAAAAGGCGCGTCAAAAAGGTTTAAACTTACCAGATAATATTGAAATCCGCATGATTCACAATGATGTGCCTGCTGCCTACGCAATAGGTATGAACAAAATTATTGTTACTGATAGCTTACTTGAAAATCCATATTTTTTAGAACCAAAAATTATGTTTGAGCTCCATCGAATCCATAATATGGCTCCAAATCTTTTACCTGTAGTGGTTGGTTCAAATATCATTTTAATTATTGTCTTACTAATTTTATTAATAACAACACTATTTGGAGGCTTTAAAAAAAATTATGGAGACAGCAGAAACTCATTTTGGTCAGGTAGTTCTGAAACAAAAGAAGGAGCTATTCTATTTTATGGTTCGATAATATTAATAGTTGCATTAATAAGTATCTGTTTATTGTTTGTAAAATCAATTGTAAAACGTGACGCATATCTTTCAGACCAGTATATGGCTTCGATTGGATTTGGGGAAATTCATTGTTATTATATCGATACTGTATCTGAGGAAGATGGATCTTTGGCTAAAGGATATTGCGAGTTAGGATATCCGTCTAAAGATAAACGTATTAGTATTTTACAAAATAATTATCATGTAAGATATACAGGGGTGTGAGATTATGAATAAAGAAGAATGGCTATCTCAATTTGAAGAAAAATTTAAACGCAAACCAAGTCCAGTGGAATTTTTTACTGCAAAGAAAAATAATGAGTTTGAAGTAGAAAATTTAAATGCTGAAACTACTCCTATTACAGAAGTTGTCTTTAATAGTATCGAAGAACCTAAAGAAAAGATGAATGATGAAGTTGAAGTAAAAAGTGAAACTTCTGAAAATATTATCCCTGATGGAGACTATGTATCACCAAACAATAATAGTCACGGTGAAGAATATGTCCCACCATACAATAGTGAGGTCAGGGAAGAATATAACTTTTGTGCTAAATGTGGCACCAAAAACTTCAAAACTAGTGAATACTGTGTTTCCTGTGGCTCAAAAATTAACAGTAATAATCTTCAAAAATCCTTTTTATCTGATATCTCAGAAAAATTTTTTGAAGTTAGTTCTAAAGCTGGAAAGAAAACAAAGGAATTAACTCAATCAATTCAAACCAATACTCAACTGTATAAAGAGAATAAAAAACGTGAAAAATTAATTTTGACACTAGGAAATGCCTATTATGAAAGTAGAAAAAATACTATAGATGATCCTTTTTCAGAGTTAATAAACGAGATAAAAGAAATCGATATCTTGATTCAAAATATGAAGAATTCGGAATAAATAAGGATTAATATTATGAAAAATTTATTGAAGATAGTAATAATGATTTTAGGATTATTTTTTTCATTTCAGATATCTAATGTGTACGCTGAAGAAACAGGACCTCTTGTTGTACAAGGGATTGTCCAAGAAGGTTATAAGTTAGAAGTAGTCGTTCTTGTAGTAAAAGCAGATACCGAAGAGGTTGTTAAAACATTAAAAATTAATCCTGAAAATAATTGGATGCAAGAAACAAGAGTTCCAGAGGGTGAATATAGAATAAGAACATATATTGAAAATTTAAGTCCTAGAGCTACGACAAAACAAAAAGCAACTTATATGGTAAAAAGGGTCACTAAAAATCCTTCAAAAACAGAAATACCTTGTTTTGTTGTTATGGAAGGAGACGAAAAATTTTTATCAGCATATTATGGATTAGTTGATTTTCAAAGAAAAGACGGTAGTTTCCTTAAAGGAAATTTTAGCGAAAATGAAATGAATCAATACTATCAAGAAGCAATAGGATCTCAGACTGGAATGCTAGGTTCTAGTCAAAATAATAAAAATGATAATGATAAAGACATTAAAAAAGATAGAGATAGTGATAAAAATGATTCAATAAAACCAAAAAGTAGCAAAGAAAGTGAAAATAAAGCAGGTGGAAAAGAATCTATTAATAACATAAAAACGAATGGAAATAGAATAGAATTTCCTCTCTTCATTATTGTAATGCTTTCTGTTGTTTTAATTTTTCTCTTGATAATTATTAAAAGAAGTAATATTAAACGTTAGTCTATACTTCTTATGGATCTTTGTGATTAGATTTATAATATAGAGAGGAAACTTTGTAAATAAAGAAGCCCTGCAAGAAACTTCATAATGGAAGCTTTCTTGTGAGGCTTTATTTTTATATTTACAGAAAGAACAGCAGATTTAATCAATATCTAGTAACATAAAATAATAACTAAATATGGTATAATAACGTTATAAATTAAGGAAGTATTTTTTGATATGAATATAACTGAACAAAAGAAAAAAGCGAAGGAATTTATTAAACGCTGGGAGAATCGCGGAAATGAACGCCAGGACAGTCAATCATTTTGGCTTGATTTGCTTCAATCTGTGTATGGTGTAGAAAACCCTACAGAATACATTACATTTGAAGACAAGGTTAAGATGGACCACACAAGTTTTATCGACGGGTTTATTGATACTACTAAGGTGTTAATTGAGCAGAAGGGTGCAGATAAGGACTTAAACCAGGCAATTAGACAATCAGACAACACCTTATTAACTCCTTTTCAGCAAGCTAAACGATATTCAGCCAATCTACCTTACTCTAAACGCCCACGTTGGATTGTAACTTGTAATTTCAAAGAGTTTTATGTTTATGATATGGAACAACCAAACGGTGAACCGAAGGTCATTAAACTTGCTGATTTAGATAAGGAAGCTTATCGCTTAGAATTTTTGATTGATAAAACAAATGAACATCTAGAACGTGAGATGAAGGTTTCTATTGAAGCTGGAGCAATCGTTGGAGAGATTTACGAGGCCCTTCTTAAGCAGTATATTAATCCAGAGAGTCCAGATAGTCTTCATGCCATCAACCAACTTGTTGTTCGTCTGGTGTTTTGTCTTTACGCTGAAGATGCAGGTATTTTCGGTCATCACATGATGTTTCATGATTACCTTGCTCGTTTCAGTAGTCGTGATTTCCGTAGAGGGCTTATAGATCTTTTCTCAATCTTGGATACGCCGATTGAGGAACGTGACCCATACTTAGATGATGAACTACTGGCTTTCCCTTACGTAAATGGGGGGATGTTTGCCGAGAATAAGTTGGAAATTCCAAACTTTACGGAGGAGCTTCGTGAGCTAATTCTAGAGCACGCATCATCTAGCTTTGACTGGTCAGAAATCAGTCCAACCATCTTTGGAGCGGTATTTGAATCAACCCTTAACCCAGAAACACGTCGAAGTGGTGGAATGCACTATACTTCGATTGAAAACATCCATAAAGTTATTGATCCACTCTTCCTAGACGATTTAAAAGCTGAACTAAACGAGATTCGCCAGTTTAAGCAATTTAAAACGGTTGAACAAAAAGCCAAACAGTTTCAATCTAAATTATCTAGTCTTGTATTCTTCGACCCAGCTTGTGGTTCAGGTAACTTCCTTACAGAAACTTACATATCTCTCAGACGCTTAGAAAATGAAGCTATTAAACTTTATATGGGGGATACAGTAGCATTAGACTTAGGGCAAGACCTTGTTAAAGTTAGGCTAAAACAATTCTATGGTATTGAGATTAATGACTTTGCGGTTTCTGTTGCTAAAACAGCTCTTTGGATTGCAGAAAGTCAAATGTTGGAAGAAACCAAAGACATTGTCTTTGCGAACATCGATTTTCTACCACTTAAATCTTACACTAATATTGTTGAAGGAAATGCTTTAGAAATTGATTGGGAAACTGTTGTACCAAAGGAAAAGCTAAACTATATAATTGGGAATCCACCATTTTTAGGATATTCTTTACAATCTCCGGAGCAAAAAGCTAATCTATTGAGTGTTTATGTTGACGAAAATGGGAAACCGTATAAGACAGCTGGGAAAATTGATTTTGTATCAGCATGGTATTTTAAGGCGAGTCATATTATGCATAATACTTCTATTAGAACTGCCTTAGTATCAACAAATTCTATCACTCAAGGGGACCAGGTAGCAAGCGTATGGGAGCCGCTTTTTAATCGTTTTAACATTCATATTGATTTTGCACATAAAACATTTAAATGGAATAGTGAAGCTAAAAATAAGGCAGCTGTTCATTGTGTAATCATCGGTTTTTCATCAATAGAAAATCCAAGGAAAAAGATTTTATTTGATTCGAATGGCGCTGAATTTGTTGATGAAATTAATCCTTATCTGATAGAAGGTAAAACAACTTTTATTGAAAGCAGAAGTACACCAATTTGCGATGTAATATCTATGACCTCTGGAAACCGTGCAGCAGATGGAGGACATTTACTGTTCGATTCTTATGAAACAATGATAGACTTTGTAAAGAAAGAACCTAAATCAGAAAAATATATTAGACCTTTAGTAGGAGGCACTGAGTATATAAATAATAAAAAAAGGTTCTGTCTTTGGTTAGTGGATGCCTCTCCTAAGGAATTACGTTCAATGCCTCTTGTTATGGAACGAATCGAACGATGTCGTCAAGCCAGAATGGAGGGTGCATTAGACAGACAAAAATTAGCAGACACTCCTCATCTGTTTAGAGAACAAAAGCAATTAGAAAGTTACTTAATAATACCTAGTGTATCTTCTGAAACCCGTAGATATATTCCAATTGGATTTCTAGATGGCCATAGTATACCACTAGCCCCAATTTTAATTTTACCAAATTCATCTCTCTACGATTTTGGTATTCTAACTTCAAATGTTCACATGGCTTGGATGCGTACTGTCGCAGGACGTCTTGAAATGCGCTATCGTTATTCTGCAAAAATAGTTTATAACAACTTCCCTTGGCCAGAAGTAACTGATGCGCAAAAAGCAAAAATTTCTGAAACTGCTAAGGCTATTCTCGATGCGCGTGCACTGTACCCGGATAGCTCGTTAGCTGATCTCTATGATGAATTAACTATGCCTGTTGAGTTAAGAAAAGCTCACCAAAAAAATGACAGAGCTGTTATGGAAGTCTACGGTATGACAAAAATAGTCGATGGAAAGAAGACTTGGTTAACCGAAAGTGAAACAGTTGCAAGATTGTTTGAGATGTATGAAGATATAACTAAAACCAAATAACAAAAAAGTCTTCAGGATATACTCAATTATTTTAAGTATCGCTTAGGTTCGTACAAATTTAAAAAGGAAATTTCAGATATGCAAAAGCAAAGATTTTATGCTCCAAACAATGTAATAGAGCCGTATCAATACGATATAGCTCAGAACTACATTGAAGTGTATCAGCCATCGACGGAAATTAATGATTTAATAGAAACTTATTTAATCCTGAAATTAATTAAAAGAGAAAATGAATTTTCTAAATTCAAATATCTAATTTCAAAATTTCAAAACGATATATCCACGAATTTCCCAATTAGCATTTTTGAAATAAACTATGATAGCATTGAAATTTTTTATAAAGATATCTTCTGGGAATTAGTATTATACTTAGGAAAAATTAATAAAGATGATGCTGCCCAGTTTGAATCATACATTAAAAAATATAACATCCGGACAATAAATCTTAAAATTGTTACAAAATTGATTGATCTATTCCCACAAGTTGTTAAAGAAAATTTTCTCTCTTTATCTAGAAATATAGAATTTTTCCTAGATCATCAATCAGGAAAATTTACAGATTCTAATAATGGTTTATTTATTAAATTAGGTATTACAAATGAAGAGATAAATAATTTAGCAAAAGACTATTGTCAGTTAGATAATAGTAACCCTAACTATCTACAATCAATAGTTGATTATAAAAAATTAAGCAGATATGAGTTTGATAAGGAAATTAAGCTTTTGGCGAAAAGAACTATTGAAGAATTAATTGAAAAAAATTCGGATACAAGTAAGACATTACAGTATTCTCAATCCATTAGTATTGAGAACTTAGAAGCTGATAAGTTATTTCAGTTAGAAAAAGATAAAATTGTTCTTAACAAATTGTTACTGGATGAATATCATGATTTCCCAACCTTATTAAATAACTATATTTATTTTATCGATTTCTTTAATTATGAAATAGGATTACCATGGCTGATTGCCAATGATGAAATATTTGATTTCTCACGTTTCTTTTCTCCAAAATCAAATGCTAATTTTAAAGATTTTCATCCTCAATTAAAAGCTACGTTTAGTTTGCTATTTTTGGCATATTTTGTTTATTTGAAAAAAAATGGCTTTGATATTGAAAAAATTGTTGAATGGTACTTTAGTACTTACTTAAAAGATGAATTAAATATAGTGGGATTCCGTTTTCATGCTTCTAACCAAGATTCTTCTTTCTATGAAAGAGGTAAGTGTATAATCAGTGAAATGGATGGTATCTTAGACCAGTATGAATTATTTTTTAAAACGGGAAAAATTGACCCAGAGTTATTAGAGATTAAATCCAGTATTCCTTCTTATGCTACATTAAAATCATTTAATGAAAAGAAATTTATTAAATTAAACAATACATATAATAATTCTGCGTTGTTCTCTGCGCTTTTTTCTGATCAAAGTCCACTTAGCTTCATTTCATCGAAAAATGAACATAAAACCTTCTTCAAACATATAAAAGAAGGTGTGAAGATTACAGATTTTGATGATTATCAGATAAGACAAATAAATATTCTAATAGAAAAGAATCTTTTAAAACTATCAAACGATGTAATAAAATTTTCAAACTTTCAAGAAATTTACATTTTGAATAAATTATGGAAGACAGGTACATATTGTCTATACTATAAAGATAAAATGATACTAGATATTGCAGAAGATCTTTGTAAGAAAGGGTATTGTGAATACTCAGATAATCTTTTTTCTGAATATGAAAGTAATTATTTATCTTATATTTTGGATGATAAAAAATATGGCAATGGATTAAAAATTAGAAATAAGTTTTCTCATGGTAAATTTGGATATAAAAGAGAAGAAGAACATTTACAAAATTATTTAGAGTTGCTCCAAATAGTCATTTTTTATGTTATAAGAATTAACGATGAGTTAGAATTTTACAAATCTAAACAATCTAAGTGTTTGTAAAAATCATCTATACTATATAAAAAAAATACATAGTGTATTTTCCTTCAATAACCATAAAAGATTAAATCGCAACAAACCATGGTAATGTCGCTTTCTTGTAGTATAGCCCGGCTACGTGGAGATTAGATGAACAGAATCAAGATAAGGCGAAATGATCGACAAAAACAAATGGATTTTACTAATATTTCTAAAAAATCTTTATCACTATAGCTGATAAAGAAATATACCTCCTAGGAGATTTTTGAATTATCACACACCATAACAAGTTTTTATGAGTCAGGTGAAAGTGTATAGCTTAATTTGACAAATGAGGTTTTAAAAAAGGCATGATGACTGGCTATAAGAAATTGTTAGTGTATTAAGAAAATATGAATAAACAGATACATAAAATGGAAAAGATTAATGAATTTATGAAAGGTTTTTTGATAAATGAGCGATATAATTAAATCTCTAACCCCTGTAATAATAGCTATAGTTTTTATATCGTATATTTTCTTAGATTTTTTTGAGGATAACAAAGAAAGTATCATGAGTTTTATAGAGTATTTTTTCTGGAAGAAGAAAACAAAAGATACTCATAATCACGATGAAGATAAAATTAGACACTATTTGAGAAATATCTCAAAGAAAGGGTTTAATTTATCTGGAGAAGATGTTCCATATGGTAGGGCAAGATGGTTTATTGAGTCAGAAGAGGATTTTTATAATCAATTTAAAGATACTGATTTTGAATTTTTTGGATATTCTCCAGTAAGAAGTTCCATAGAAGAGGACTTCAAAGAATATGGTTTGTTACTTACACAGTACGGTATCTTTGAAAAAGTTCAAATGAATGGAGGAGATAGAGTAAACGTTCAATTTTTTCCATTTTCAAGTTTATGGAAAATAACAATAAATTCTAAAAATGAAATAAAATTTTATTATCCGTATGGTATTGTAAAACAATTAAACGTTACTGGAAATTTTAAAAACGCAATACCAGATATCGAGGCAATTATTTCATCTGGTTATACTAATGATATAAAAGTCGATAATCTAAATGCTCAGTTATTAAAAATTGGGAAAAATAATTTAAGTAGCAATAATTTTATAAATTCGACTCAAATTGCGTTTCTTTCTTCTTTTGTATTAACTGCTGAAAATAGAATTCACCATATTCAAACTAATTCTATTGTAGGAAATCAAAATGGACATGGATTTGCTGCTGAATATGCAAATAATCTAATTGACAGGATTAAACATCCTTTCCGAAAAGTAGATATTATTGGACAAGATAACGCCCTAAATGGTGCAGATAGAGCTGTAGGAAATCAAGATATTCAAGTCAAGTATTGTCAAAATGCGAAAGATTCAGTACGGGCTGCATTTGATTTAAAAAATGATGGGATGTATCGTTATAAAGGAATGCAATTAGAGGTTCCTAAAGACCAGTACGATGAAGCATTACGTATAATGGGTGATAAAATTAGAGAAGGAAAAGTTGAGGGCTTTACTAATCCTGCTGATGCAAAAAAGATTATTAAAAAAGGTTATGTTACATACGAAGAAGCAAAACTAATTGCGAAAGGAGGGAATTTTACTTCAATAAAATTTGCTGTAATTGATGGAACTATACAATCCCTCCCTGGAGCTAGTATTAGTTTCATTATTATTTTTGCCCAAGCCAAATGGTCAGGTGCGTCAACTGAAGAAGCTATAAAGTTAGCTACGAAAGCAGGTCTAAAAGTCCTAGTAATGGGAACTAGTGTCTACGCATTTACAGATCAATTTTCAAAGTTGTGTACGAAAGAATTAGAAAAAGTTATTGGGAAAAAGATTGGAGCAGAAGTGCTTGCAAAACGTGCCCTCCCAATTATTACATTTGCAGTAATGATTACACCAGACCTTTTTGAAGCGCTTGTTGGAAGAATCTCTTCAGAGCAATTGTTAAAGAATGTAGCAGTTGCTGGTGGAGGAATGGCTGCTGGAGCCGGTGCAGGAGCTATAGGTGGAATGTTAGCTGGGCCAGCAGGTGCACTTTTTGGAGCGTTAGTAGGAGGATTTGCTGGAGGAATTGGAGCCAAAGCAATAGCAGACCAATTTATTGTAGATGATAGAGTAGAGATGTTTGCTCAATTAAAAGAAGAATTTATTGATATCATAATTGTTGTCGCATTGTCAGAAGATGAATTAGAAAAAGTTCAGAAAGCTATTTTTAACGATAAGTTAGACAACTTACTTAAAAATATGTTTCAGAAGAAAAAGGAAAGTAGAAAGTACGCAAGAGATTTTATTGAAAAACATGTGGGATCTGTAATAAATGATAGAGAAAGAATTACTGAGAAAGAAATATTGGAGGCAGTCGAGATAAGTAAAAATGTGTTTGTAGTATAATTTAATTCTGTTTTGTTCAATAAAATGTGTTTGGTATCATTTTGGTAGCTAAGCATACAAATGATCTCGTTTTCCTCAAAAAACACCTAAAAAGAATGTTGATTTATCAGCATTCTTTTAAAATTCAAATGTTTTCTCGGAATTAGAAGAAAAATACTTTGGATTGAAATAAATTATAAATAACTATAGAAATTGTCTCTCCGTGTAGAGAGTGTTCAGTGTTCTTCAGTTGGAACTATAATTCTAGGTATGAAATTAAAAAATTTTTTTAATTTGGTCAAAAAAATTTTTTATCCTATATGGAAGATCTTATAATGTGTATTAAAATCCTTTAAATATCACTGTTTCCGCTATTTTAAAGGGCAATTTGTAAAGTGTCCTTTTTAAATTTTAGTAGAATATTGAGCAATTTTTGGTAAAAAAAGCGACTTTTTTTGATTTTTCTTTTTTTTACTTTCATCAAAAAATGGCAGACTATAAGTATGAAAAGAAAATTTATTGAGTGCAAGAGAGTTGTAGCTATCAAGCTACAACTCTTTTTTTTGCTCTCAAAAGTCTTTTCAAATAAATAAAAAAGAGGTTATATAATGCCTGTAGATAAAAATGAGAAAATCGAGAAGATTTTAAATGCACCAACTTTGAATTTGCTAACTTCTGTTAATTCGAAAACAGTTGACAAAGTAAGGGATCCGATCACTAATCAAACTTCGATTCATTTAGAGACTGGTACGATTCATATTGAAAACTTTGACGCTAACAAAGATTATTTCAAGCTCCGAGTATTGAAGATGTTGGATTTATTGATTCTTCTTGTTGGGAAGAAGAACCAATATAGACTAAGTGAAGAAGAGGCTGTTAATTGCTTGGTTGAATTTTCAATTGAACAGTATGCAGAACTTATGGGGAAATCTAAACCAGCAAGTATCTCAACGAAAAAGAATGTACGTCGTATCATTGAAGAGGCATTAAGCTTGCTAAACGATCTTTCTATTAGTACTGCAGAAAAGAGAAAATCGGAAATCAAAGAATTCAAAGATATGAAACTGATTGAGGAATTCAAATGCAAAAAAGGAGTTTATACAGTTCAATTGACTGAAAAATTCGTTAGATATTTAATTACTTCTTATGTGACAAATTTCCCTCTCAGACTTTTTAAAATTGATGAACGTAGTAAAAATGTTTATTCTTTAGCAAAGAAACTAGTCTATCATCAAAGTATCAATAATAATAGAAAGAAAAAAATTCATGAAGTCATATCAGTTGAATCTCTATTGAATGTATGTCCTAAAATTCCAGCAATAGAAGAAGTTAGATTGAAAAAAGGTGGATGGCGTTCAAGAATTGAGGATAGCTTAACTAATTCACTTGATAAACTAGCCGATGATAAAATCCTAGTTAGTTGGGAATACTGTAATCCAAATTGTGAACGTTTATCAGATAAACAGATAAAGATGGATTCTTTTTTTGAATTTAAAAAATATAGGGTTCATTTTAAGGTTTCAGGGATTTAAATTCACTGATTTATCGATTTGCTACGTTTAAATCAGGATTTATGTATGGGGTATGTTGAATTAAAAGATGGGGTATGTTGAATTAAAAGATGGGGTATGTTGAATTTGCTAAAAAAATTTTGATCCTTGGTATCACTGATATTATTAGTATTTCTGATTTTCAATACTAATAATATTAATAAGCAGCATATGCCTTCAATTTTCGTATTGAAGGCAATGCTATAATTTTTCCTGTAAAGAAAAAAATCCGGATTTAATTTTTTTACAGGAAATGAAAAAAGGAGTACAAATATGTTTGAAGAAGAAAAATCTTATTTGAAAGCATACATTGAACAAATCTCTGAACAAAGTCGTAAAGGTGGTAAGGGAGCATATATTTGCCCCGTCTGCCACAGTGGTGAAGGTCGAAATAGAACTGGAGCTTTTCATATTTACGCTGAAACTCAGTGGAAATGTTTCTCTTGTGATAGAGGTGGAGATATCTTTGATCTTATCGGCTATGTAGATGGAATTGATAAATTTAAGGATCAATTGAAGTGTGTCAGAGAGTTGTTTAATCTATCAACTGAATGTGATGAATTCAAGGACCAGAGGACTGAATGTTTGAATTCCAATGTTATCTTTCCTTTAAAGGAAGAAGGGAAAAAAGATAATTTTTTAAGCTTCTATAATGAGGCCACAAAGCATCTTTGTGAAACTGACTATTTTCTTAAACGAGGGTTGAGTTTTTCAACAGTCAAACGGTTTAAAGTTGGTTATGTAAAAAAATGGAAGCATCCCCATGTGACTAATCCTAAAGTTCCTGAAACACCTCGGTTAATTATTCCTTTAAGTGAAAGTTGTTATTTTGCTCGTGATACAAGAGATACTGTACCCGAACCTCAATTGAACTATACTAAACAGAAAGTGGGAGGGAGCGATATTTTTAATAAAAGCGAACTCTTCAAAAAATCTACGGATCCAATTTTTATTGTAGAAGGCGAAATAGATGCCATGAGCATCGTTGAAGTTGGTGGAAAGGCAGTAGGACTCGGGAGCATTGGAAATATAAATAAACTAATTAATCTTGTTTCTGATCTAAAAATTGATCGTACATTCATTCTCTCATTAGATCAAGACGAAAAGGGGAGAGAGGCTGAACTAAAATTAGCAGAGCAATTTAGAAATAAGAAAATTAAATTTATTTCTTTCAAATTAACTATTGATGATGTAAAAGATCCTAACGATATGTTAGTGAAAAATAAAGGAGTATTTAACAAAATGGTAGAAAATGCAATCAATCAAACAAAAAGTGAAAAAGAGCGGTATCTTGAATATTCAACAGCTAATCATCTTTCGAAGTTTTTTAATGGTATTACGAATGGTTCTAATAATACATGTATTAAAACAAATTTTGAAGGTTTAGATGATCTGTTAGAAGGTGGCCTTTACGAAGGATTATATTGTGTTGGTGCAATTTCCTCCCTTGGAAAGACAACATTTGTAACTCAGATTGCTGATCAAATTGCAGCACAGGGAACAGATGTTTTGATTTTTAGTATTGAAATGTCGAGATGGGAAATAATTAGTAAAAGTCTTAGTCGTCACACTGTTATCGAATCTATTGCCTCTAATAGTGATATCAGAAATGCAAAAACAGCACGAGGAATTACTGAGGGAAGTAGATATGCAGGTTACACCACCCCAGAGATTGATTTGATTAAAAAAGCTGGAGAAAATTACTCTCAATACTGCAAAAATATTTACATTGTCGAAGGTACTGGACCTATTGGTGTGGAGCTAATTCGGAAAACTGTTGAAAATCATCTCAAATATACTGGAAAAGTACCTGTCGTTATTATTGATTACTTACAGATTCTATACCCGGTGAATGAACGATTTACTGAAAAACAAAACACAGATAGATCGGTAATAGAATTGAAAAGGATTAGCCGAGACTTTAAAACACCAGTAATTGCTATTTCTTCTTTTAATAGAGAAAACTACAAATCTGTTGTAAGTATGCAGTCTTTCAAGGAGAGCGGAGCAATCGAGTATTCTAGCGATGTTTTGATTGGACTACAACTTAAGGGGACTGGACCAGCAAATTTTGATGTTAATGAAGCTAAGTCGAGAAATCCTAGAGAAATTGAGCTAGTGGTTTTAAAAAATCGTAATGGAAGAACTGGCATTAAGATGGAATTTGACTATTATGCGATGTACAATTATTTTAAAGAAAAGTAGTATAAGGCTTTTGGTTAATGATCTAATTTGTTGAATTACTCTAAGCCTTATCAAAAGATGGAAATCTCTGTAATTAAGAATTAGAAGGAAGAGATAATGCAAACAATAAATCATACAGAATTAATGAAATTAGGTTTTCCTGAACATACGGCACGGGATATTATAAGACAAGCCAAGTTAATTGCTGTCCGACAATTTGAAGAATCTAGAGCTTTATCAAATAATGTGGTAGAATTAAGTAAATCACCTTTTGACAATTCTCGTCTTAATTTAGCTCCTACTTATATTGTAGAAGAATTACTCGGTTTTAAGTTGCTTTCTGAAAGAAAGGAACAAAATGAGTAAAAAATATAAATGCGTAAGTCGAAATAAGAAAGGAAAAATTTACTATGAGGTTGAATTCAGTGTAGATCCATCTACGGGTGACCGAAAGAGATTTAGGGTTAAATCTTATAAAGATCAATTCGGGATTGATTTTAAAACAGAAAAGCAAGCCTTTGACGAAGTCTGTAGGATAAGAACTGAATACAATGCTAAAATAGCTAGTGCTAGTACAAAAAGACCACAATTAGATATTCCATTTTCAAAATTTATGGAAGATGTCTATTTGCCTTATTATAAGAAAACTGTTCAGCCCGTAACCTATCAAACTGCTTATCCTCAGTATAAGACTTTTATTGAAGTTTTTGCTGACAAGAAATTGTCTGAAATCAATGTTCGGGAATGCGAAGATTTTAGATTATCTTTAATGGAAGACTACTCTCCAAACTACGCAAAAGGACTTTGGTGTAAACTGAAGAAGTGTTTAAATTATGCAGAACGCTTGGAATACATCGAGAATAATCCTTGTCGAAAGTTAGACAATCCTAAAGGAGAAAAATCGAAAACTGAATTTTGGACTGTGGAGGAACTTGATAAGGTATTAAAAACTTTTGATCAGACAGTTTATGAAGAGAGGCAGTTTTATACGGCTATCTGGCTTTATTTTATGACGGGGATGCGAGTCTCTGAGGGTCTTAGTTTAAAGTGGTCAGACATAGATCTTAAAAATAAGGTTATTCATATTCAGTCTACCCTTGAATATCAAGGGAATGGGAAATACGTTCGAAAAGAGCAGACAAAAACTAGGGCAGGCATGCGTTTCTTAGAAATAGATGACGAAACTGTTAAAGTGTTGCAAAATTGGAGAACTGTACAAGTGTATAATAGAGAAGATAATTTTGTATTAGCACGGTTTAACTCTCCCATGAACAAATCTACCTTAAGTCGAATGTTAAAAAGGCATGCACTAGTGGCTAAGGTTCCGGTTATTACTGGGAAAGGTCTACGTCATAGTCATGATTCATTTATGATAAACATTCTAAAAAAAGATGTTTTGTATGTCTCGGCTCGTTCAGGAAGAACGGACAAAGCTACAACACTAAACACCTATTCTCATTTCTATGATAGACAAGTTGTCTCTGGTGGTGCTGAGATAACAGAGGTTTTAGGAGAGCTGGGATTAACTGCAAATCCCGCCACAATCCCGCCAAGTAAAGAAACCAAGTAAAAAATAGCTGTGTGAGAACAACTAAAGCAACGACGCTTCAGTTACTCTTAAATAAGAGGCATATACCAATTAGAATTCGGAATACTATAGTATCAGCCTTTTAGAATCGTGAACACATTTTAGAAACTGATAAATTAATTTAGTTTCCTGCCAAAAACCCTACCAAAAATTAATTTGGCAGGGTTTTTCTTTTTAACAAATTTATCGTGGAGAACAGTTGAATATTGTTCTCCTTTTTTTATTTTCTGGAGGGAAAATGACAAAAGAATTACAATCATCACGCTATATTGTCATTTCATTTTTAGTACGTGAAATGGGAATTGATATTGTTGAAGCCATATCTCTTATGGCTGAATTAGAAAAAAGTGGCTTGGTTCGATTGGAATCAAGTGGAGATTTAATACTCAAAGAACTTGGAGGAGCTCTATGAAACGAATTACGGCAAATCAATACCAAACTTCAGAACGGTATTATAAATTACCTAAAATTCTTTTTGAGGATGAGAAATATATGGATATGAAACTAGAAGTAAAGGTGGCTTATTCTATTTTAAAAGATCGTCTAGAATTATCTCTCAATCGTGGTTGGATAGATGAAGAAGGCGCGGTCTATTTAGTATTTTCTAATTCTAAACTGATGAGGCTGTTAGGTTGTTCGAAGTCCAAATTACTGTCCATCAAAAAGACTCTTAAAGAATATGACTTAATTGATGAAGTTCAACAGTCTTCAAGTGAGAAAGGAAGACTAGCTAATAAGATTTATTTAGGGGAATTATCTTCTACCCCAGTATCTATTTCTGACAGGACTAGTGTTAAAAAAAGACTAGGGCAGGTTGAAAATGAAACGGCCCCCGTCTCATATTCAGCCCCTAGTGAGGCTGAAGTTAGTGAGACTAAATATAGTGAGACTGATTCTTTATTTAGTGAGGATGAGGAGGATAGGAATACTCAACCTATCTTGAAAAGAAAAGTAGAAAAGGTCACAAAATATGATCGAGATTATATTTGGGGATTGGTGCAAGATCAATTTAGACGAGAGGGTTTTTCTGAAACAGCCAGCGAAATTGCTATGACTGATTTTGAGAGAATCTATCAATATGCTCTTGACAATGTTCGCTTTGTTAGACGTGCAGAAGTACTTGCTGAATTTGTGTTTAATGGCCTATATTCCGTTTGGAATAACCGTGTTAGAAAAGGAGGTGGTTAAATGTCACCAATCGAGTGGATATTAGTTATGCTCATTTTCATTTCAAGTGGTGTGACTCTTTGGACATTGATAGTCGATCAAAAAGGGGTGATAAAGAAATGAAATTTATTGATTTATTTTCAGGTATCGGTGGTTTTCGACTAGGAATGGAAAGTGTCGGACACGAGTGTATTGGATTTTGTGAGATTGATAAATTTGCTAGAGAATCTTATAAGTCCATTTTTCAAACGGAAGGAGAAATTGAATTTCATGACATACGAGATGTTTCAGATGACGAATTTAAAAAACTTAGAGGGAAAGTCGATATCATCTGTGGGGGATTCCCTTGTCAAGCATTTTCAATCGCAGGAAGACGATTGGGATTTGAAGATACTAGAGGAACTTTGTTCTTTGAAATTGCTCGGGCGGCCAAACAAATCCAACCACGTTTTCTTTTTCTTGAAAATGTTAAAGGCCTACTCAATCACGATAAGGGACGGACGTTCACCACAATCCTTACCACACTTGATGAGTTGGGGTTTGATGTTGAGTGGCAGGTGCTTAACAGCAAGAATTTTGGCGTTCCCCAAAACAGAGAGAGGGTGTTTATTATCGGACATTCTAGAAAGAAAAGTACCAGACTCTTATTTCCTTTCAGACGAGAAGGTCAAGCAACTAACTCTGAGACTGTAAAAACACTAGGGAATTTGAATCCATCAAAAAGTGGAATGAGCGGTAAAGTCTATTATTCAGAAGGTCTTGCGCCAACCTTAGTTCGTGGAAAAGGAGAAGGATTCAAGGTTGCTATTCCCTGTATGACACCAGACAGATTAGACAAGAGACAAAATGGTAGACGCTTTAAGGAAAACCAAGAGCCGATGTTTACTTTAAATACTCAGGATCGTCATGGTATTGTCGTTGTTGGAGATTTACCAACTAGCTTTAAGGAGACAGGTCGCGTATATGGAAGTGAGGGGTTATCTCCAACACTGACTACAATGCAAGGAGGCGATAAAATTCCCAAAATACTAATTCCAGAACCAATCAAATTTCTAAAAGTACGGGAAGCAACGAAAAAAGGTTATGCTCAAGCAGAGATTGGAGATTCAATTAATTTGGAAAGACCAAGTTCTCAGTATCGTCGTGGTAGAGTTGGAAAAGGTATAGCTAATACGTTAACAACTAGTGGTCAAATGGGAGTAGTAGTGGCTAGCTATGAAGGAGAAGATAAACAAGTTTATCATGTAGCCGGTGTATTAATAGATGGACAGTTTTACCGTCTGAGGATACGACGAATCACTCCTAAAGAGTGTTTTCGCTTGCAGGGCTTTCCTGATTGGGCTTTTGAAGCTGCTAGAAAAGTCTCTAGTAATAGTCAGCTCTATAAACAAGCTGGTAATAGTGTAACCGTTCCTGTGATTGCCGCAATCGCAAAGAAATTAAAAGAAATAGAGGAAAAAGATGAAAGCATTAAATAAAGAATCAATACTAGATTGTGATGAATTAGAAACAGAATTACATGATGCAGAAATCAAACAGCTGGATGAACAATTATTTTTGATACCCAATTATCCATGTGAGTTTGAAGTAACATTTTTAGATGATTACCATAAAAAACACAACTACCCACTATTTTATGAGTCCTATCTTCAAAACGTTATGGAATTCCTTGAAAGTCAAGACATAAAGAATGGGGTTGATGCCTTTGTAGATGATCATCAAAATCTCGTTTTTATTTTATATGGACAAGGCTATCGAGCCGAGGGAAAAGAGGGAATACTTACAACCCAAGTAACTGTAAAAGCTTCTGATGAAGATAAGAATCCGATTAACTTCTCAAATTTGTTAGATTCCTTAATTGTCTCAGAATATCAAATGGAAGCAAATTTGTTGGAGGTCTCCCATGATTGATCTCTACCTAAGTAAAAATAACCATAGAAATCAACTTCTTTTAGATTTCTTTCAAAACTACGGTATCGAGGTATCTTGTCATTCAGTTTCTGAAATGACAAAGGACAAATTAATTGAGATGATGAGCTATTCTTCAGATTGTTTTGAGTTTTTATCTCCCAATTTATTACGATTTAAGAATCGAGATAACCTCAGATTAACAGATTTCATCGAAATGATATTAAAAAATCCTGAACTAACCATCAGACTTCCTCTTGCGGTTTCAAATAAGCGAGTTTATCCAAATCTGAATCTGGAAGAGGCTAGAGCTTTATTGCCAAGAGATACGAAACAATTGATTTACATGGCACAAACACATTATTTATCTAACTAAAGGAGAAACAATATGGCTGAACGATTTTGGGAGAACTTGTCCATTATTTTGGCTGAAAGAAATATCAGCTGGATTGAGTTAACCAGAAAAATGTTTGCGGGAGAGTTTCACTATCCAAGTGAATTGAATCGTCTGTATCAAAAGATTCGCCACTATAAGATGGAACAACGAATGCCTCAAAGTCCATGGGTAGAAAGGATTGTGCAGGTATTAGATTTAGATTATGAAGATTTATTTCGGAGGTAACTATGAAAAGAATAATTCCAGTTTATATATTCCAACAAGTA
Source organism: Streptococcus sp. HMSC076C09 (assembly GCF_001837905.1). NCBI lineage: Bacteria > Bacillati > Bacillota > Bacilli > Lactobacillales > Streptococcaceae > Streptococcus > Streptococcus sp. HMSC076C09. The sequence continues at coordinate 84,220 of NZ_KV834651.1, read as the reverse complement.
AATGTCCTATTGGTATCCCTATACTTACTGAAATTTCTTTGTATCGGTGAGTTAACTATACTACAGATTCTCTATGGAGCGTCGCTTATTTCTTTTTTATGGATGTATGGTCAACGAAAACAAGTGGTCAAGGTCAATATGAAAACTAGGATGAAATGGCTTGGTATTGGATTCGTTAGCCTACTGATTATAAGTCTATGTTTTAGTCTGATTCATGCTCAAGGAAGCACGAATCAAGCAAACTTAATTGGGCTTCAACATCAAGTTCCTTGGTTTTCATTTTTATTGTTCTTAATCAATGCGAGTATGGTTGAAGAATTTTTGTATCGAGAAATTTTATGGAACTTGGTTAGAAAATTAGATATTCGAGTTGCTTTGACAAGTGTTTTATTTGCCTTAGTACATCATCCAGGAACCATTCTAGCTTGGTGTTTGTATGTTTCATTGGGAATGTTTTTAGGGATGGTGCGCTATAAATCGGACTTATGGGGCAGTATGGGGCTACATTTGGTGTGGAATCTACTAGTTTATAGTTTGCTGCTTTTTTAGACCAAATTTGCTTGTTTTAGGGAAATGAAATGCTAACGTTATTTAACGATGTTAGTCTTTTATTTCAAACTCTTTGCTTACTATGAATTTAGCTAGACAGAAAAATAAGAAATGTGATAAAAATTTCAACTACTTTTATCTATAATAAAGCTACCTGTTCTTTGAAAATTGAATCCACTCCGTCTTGATTAGCGTGCCTGTGTAAGTAGGGACTGAGAGTATTCCCCTGTGAAGGGCAACTGGCACAAGACGTGTGTGAGAATTTTCTAACAGACACGGAGTTTATCGTTACCAGACTTAAACGATGCGACAAACTAGATAAAGGAGTTAATCATGAAGGTAGTAAACTTGTATGATTTGAAACAAATGGGAAATAAAGGTGGTTGTACCATCCAATTGATTCATCACTTTCCCTTTGGTATGGGCTTAGGACATCTCAAAAAAGACTACATTGAATTTAAACGTGTTGGTATCTTTGATGGGAAAGCAGTAGAAGTCACTCTTCGAGAACCTTATTCGAGAGATCTACTGCAGGTTGTCAAGTCGATTAAGCAACATCAGAAATTGATAGCTTATCGCTATAAAGAAGGAAAACTGCTATTTGTTAAGAAGGAGGCGTCAGATGTCCTCTGAACAACAGGAACGATTGGCGGTTCAATATGCAGAGCGTAGTCTTTTATTTACTGTAAGAAGTCTCTTAAAGATTCTAGAATGGTCTAGACGTCAGGCTTTAGCACAGGATTCCGCCTATAAGATAGGGGTACAGAAATTAGAAGAATTGTTACAATCTCCCTATGCGATTGATACGATTAATCTGAAGAAAGATTTTTTAGACAAACCAATTGATATAGAGAAATTTAAAGCTTTTTTAGAAAAAGAAGAGATTCCTTTAGCCATCGCTTGGCAAGGGGATTCTCTACATTTCTACACGAAAGACCGTTCAATTCTAGACAATCATTTAGACCATCTGTTAGAAAAAATGGTTAATGATCCGGAGAAATTAGCTGATTTTACCATGGATAAGTCATTAGACGATGCAATTGATGAGGCTAAATCCCAAATTACCTTTAGACAAGAAGGGGCCGTCAAACAGAAAGAGATGGTGAGATGATGTACAGTGGAAAGAAATTCCTACTATTCTCACTGTTAGGCATCTTACTAGGCTATATCTTTCATCGTTTGACGCTTTTGTATGATTCCTATGCTGGAAATACCTTAGATAAATGGACTCATCTTCTAATGGAAGGTCAAGATGAAGTTCTTCAGTCGCCCTGGAATGTTTCTTTTACTGGAAAATCAAGTACGTTTTTTCTACTAGGTTTTGTTATGATGTTGCTGGTTTATCTCTATCTAGAGACTGGTAAAAAACAATACCGAGAAGGGGTAGAATACGGGAGCGCCCGTTTTGGAACTCTAAAAGAAAAGAAGCTCTTTTACGGTAAGGAATTTTCTCATGATACGATTTTGGCACAAGATGTTCGTTTGACATTATTAGATAAAAAACCACCCCAATATGATAGAAATAAGAATATTGCGGTGATAGGAGGTTCAGGAAGTGGGAAGACATTCCGCTTTGTGAAACCCAATCTGATTCAGATGAATAGTTCTAATATTGTAGTGGATCCTAAAGATCACTTGGCCGAGAAAACAGGTAAACTCTTTTTAGAACATGGCTACCAAGTAAAGGTGTTAGATTTAGTCAATATGAAGAACTCAGATGGCTTCAATCCTTTTCGCTATATAGAGACAGAAAATGATTTGAATCGTATGCTGACGGTTTATTTCAATAACACCAAAGGCTCTGGCTCCCGTAGTGATCCATTTTGGGATGAAGCTTCTATGACTTTAGTACGAGCTTTAGCCTCCTACTTGGTCGATTTCTATAATCCACCCAAAACAAGAGAGCAGCTTATAGAAGAAAGTCGTTTGAGTCAAAAGGAATACCAAAACTTGTTGAAACGTCAAAAAAAAGAAGTGGAAGAGCGAAAAAAACGAGGGCGTTATCCAAGTTTTGCTGAGATATCAAAACTCATTAAACACTTATCCAAAGGTGAGAATCAAGAAAAAAGTGTCTTAGAAATTCTATTTGAAAATTATGCTAAAAAGTATGGGACTGACAATTTTACCATGCGAAATTGGGCAGATTTTCAAAATTATAAAGATAAGACTCTGGATTCTGTTATAGCCGTAACCACTGCTAAATTTGCCCTCTTCAATATTCAAAGTGTCATGGATTTGACCAAAAGAGATACCCTTGATATGAAAACATGGGGTCAGGAAAAATCAATGGTTTACTTAGTTATTCCAGATAACGATAGTACCTTTCGCTTTCTTTCAGCCCTCTTTTTTTCAACCGTATTTCAAACCTTAACAAGACAAGCAGATATTGATTTTAAGGGCCAATTACCTCTTCATGTGAGAGTATATTTAGATGAGTTCGCAAATATCGGAGAAATTCCAGATTTTGCTGAACAAACCTCAACAGTCCGTTCTCGGAATATGAGTCTCGTTCCTATTCTTCAAAATATTGCCCAACTTCAAGGGCTCTATAAAGAAAAAGAAGCTTGGAAAACCATTCTTGGGAACTGTGATAGCTTAGTCTACTTAGGTGGTAATGATGAAGATACCTTTAAATTTATGAGTGGCTTACTCGGTAAACAAACCATTGATGTTCGAAATACTAGTCGTTCCTTTGGCCAGACAGGTTCAGGATCCCTTTCTCATCAAAAGATTGCTCGTGATTTAATGACACCTGATGAAGTCGGAAATATGAAACGGCATGAATGCCTGGTTCGAATTGCCAATATGCCTGTCTTTAAAAGCAAAAAATACAATTCAACCAAGCATCCAAACTGGAAGTACCTAGCTAATCAAGAAACCGATGAAAGGTGGTGGAACTATCAAATCAATCCTTTGAATCAAAGACAAGAAAATCATCTTGACGACCTTAGAATTCGTGATTTAACTTTTGAATCTAGTTTAAAATAAGAAAATAAAAATAGAAAAGAGGAAATAGATGATTACGCATTTTAAAGGTTTTGTTTATGGAGTAGACGCAAGTGCCATGTTTGCACAAGCTATGTCTTTGTTACAGAAGGGATTGATTGCGGTTGGTGCCTTTCTCGTTGTTGTGGGGATTGTCAATCTTGCAACCAACATTAAAGATGGTGGACCAGGTGTTCGGAATGCCATTCTTGAAATTGTCGGTGGAGTTATGGTCGGGGCTGCTGGAGCCTTTGTAACCCAGATTTCAATTTAGGAGGATAAACAATGACATGAATCTTAGTATAGTCTCACCCTTTGTTTACCTTGCATCTGAAAAAATATCAGCTGAAAATTTATTTGAAGGATTTAATGTAGATTTACAATCTACGGTAGATCTGATTAAATCACTATCTAGCTATAATCCAACCGTTTGGACTTATATGTCTAGTATTACTAAAAGTGTTATGCAACCTCTTGGAGTTGCGATTTTATCAGTTGTTCTCATCCTAGAATTTTCGAAGATGGCTAAGAAAATTGCTAACTCTGGTGGAGCGATGACATTTGAAGCATTAGCCCCGATGTTGATTAGTTATATTATGGTCGCAGTTGTAATTACCAATACTACTGTTATTGTAGAAGCCATCATCGGGATTGCGAGTCACGCCATTGAACAAGTGGCCTCGATTGTGGCTCACGGTGGGGCAAAGTATGATACAATCTCTGGATTAAAAGGTTCAGGATTTATTGGTCGGATGATTGTGGGATTTTTCGCTCTCCTCATTTGGCTTGTTCGGATAGTAAGTGCAGCCATGGTCAATCTTTTGGTATCCATTCGATTTATTCAACTTTACCTTATGATTCCATTTGCCCCTCTTACGATTCCAACATTTTTAAGCGATGATTGGAAATCTATTGGTATTGGCTATTTAAAAAATATTATGGTCTATGCGGTACAAGGGGTTCTCATTTTTCTGATTGTTTCACTTGTTCCTTTGTTTGAATCTGCTGGGAAAATAGCTGTTTCAAATGGTGCAGGAGTCTTGCAATCACTTGCGATTATGTTTGGTAGTTTGATACAAGCTATCTTACTGATTATTGCCCTCGTTGGTTCTCAACGTACGGCTCGCTCAATTTTAGGTATGTAATTAGATAAAGGCTAGGAAGTGATTGCTTCTTAGCCTTTTTAGAAAGGAAAGTCATGAATACACGTGTCTTTAAAGACATCTCAAAATACCAACACAGGGCTTGGTTAGGTTTCACCACAAGACAAATCATCTTTGTTTTACCAGCCTTTATTGTCACAGTTATTGTTTTGGGCTTGAATCTCTTTTTCTGGCAATTTGGAGATTGGTTTGTTTACGGTTTTGTGTTTACCTTTACCATCCCCCTCATGCTTTTTGGAGTCTATAAACCCAATGATTTATATTTTGAACATTATTTGAAATACCGTCTTCATTTTGAATTAACGGTTCCCCTACGCACAATTACAGGAAAGAAAGGACCTGAACATGAAAAGAAAATCAAATACATTAAAGAAACAAAAAACTTCAATGACTAATCAGAAAGAAGTAGTTAAAGGAAAAAAAGAAGAAGTGTTACCTTCAACGGCTAATACTCTTTCCTATCAAGCGCTGTATCAAAATGGTCTGATGCAGGTGAAAGAAGATTATTTCTCACAAAGTTATTTACTTGGTGATGTCAATTATCAGACCGTTGGTTTAGAAGATAAGGGCGCAATTATTGAGAAGTATTCTGATTTGATTAACTCCCTAGATGATCAAACCAACTTCCAATTGACTATCTTTAATAAAAGATTGAATTTAGAAAAATTCAGACAGAGTGTTTTGTATGAGGAAAAAGAAGATGGATATGATACCTATCGTAAAGAATTGAATCGGATGATGAATCAGAATTTAGACAGTGGTGAAAATAATTTTTCAGCTGTGAAACTGATTAGCTTTGGTAGAAAGGATTCTAATCCCAAACAAGCCTATCGTTCCTTGTCTCAAATAGGCGAATATTTCAAGAGTGGTTTCTCAGAAATTGATGCTCGCTTTGAATCCTTGGCTGGAGAAGACCGTGTCAACTTGTTGGCCGATATGCTTAGAGGAGAACACCATCTTCCTTTTTCTTACTGCGATTTAACGAGATCTGGTCAGACAACTCGTCACTTTATAGCACCTAATCTTTTGGATTTTAAAAACAAGAATTACCTACAAATCAATGACCGCTTATTGCAGATCGTCTATGTCAGAGACTACGGTATGGAATTAGGAGATCAGTTTATTAGAGACCTCATGCAAGGAGATTTGGAATTGATTGTGAGCCTCCATGCTCAAAGTTCGACCAAGGCGGATGCCATGAAGAAACTACGAACAAAGAAGACCTTAATGGAATCCCAAAAGATTGGGGAACAACAAAAACTGGCTCGTACAGGTATCTATTTGGAAAAAGTAGGTCATGTATTAGAAAGCAATATCGATGAAGCTGAAGAACTCTTAAAAACCATGACCGAGACAGGAGATAAACTATTTCAAACAGTCTTTTTGATTGGTGTTTTTGGTCAGGATGAAGAAGAACTTAAACAAGCCCTAGATACGATTCAACAAGTGGCCGGCTCAAATGACCTAATGATTGATAAACTTCCATATATGCAAGAAGTAGCCTTTAATAGTTTGCTGCCATTTGGTTGTGATTTTTTAGAGGGCGTATCACGGAGTTTATTAACATCCAATATAGCAGTGAACTCACCTTGGACCTCAGTAGACTTACAAGACCGTAGTGGGAAATATTACGGTATCAATCAAATATCAAGTAATATTATTACCATTGATCGTAGCCTATTAAATACACCGTCTGGTCTGATTTTAGGGACATCTGGAGCTGGTAAAGGCATGGCAACCAAGCATGAGATTATCACGACAAAAATCAAAGAATCTGGTGAGAATACAGAAATTATCATCGTTGATCCAGAAGCAGAGTACAGTGTGATTGGACGGGCTTTTGGTGGAGAAATGATTGATATTGCGCCTGATTCCCAAACCTATCTCAATGTTCTTGACTTGTCTGAAGAAAATATGGATGAAGATCCTGTAAAGGTAAAATCAGAATTTCTTTTATCCTTTATCGGCAAGTTATTGGATAGAAAAATGGATGGAAGAGAAAAATCGATTATTGACCGAGTTACGAGACTCACTTATCAGTCATTTAAAGAGCCTTCTTTGGAAGAATGGGTCTTTGTCTTGAGTCAACAACCAGAAGAAGAAGCGCAGAATTTGGCACTTGATATGGAACTATATGTCGAAGGTTCTCTTGATATTTTTTCTCATAAGACCAATATTCAGACAGGATCTAATTTCTTGATTTATAACGTTAAGAAGTTAGGAGATGAGCTGAAACAAATCGCCCTTATGGTGGTTTTTGATCAGATATGGAATCGCGTCGTACGGAATCAAAAATTAGGGAAGAAGACCTGGATTTATTTTGATGAAATGCAGCTTCTCTTATTAGATAAATATGCCAGTGACTTCTTCTTTAAATTGTGGAGTCGTGTCAGAAAATATGGAGCCAGTCCGACTGGGATAACTCAAAATGTCGAAACCTTATTGTTAGATCCAAATGGTAGACGGATTATTGCAAATAGTGAATTTATGATTCTCCTCAAGCAAGCAAAAAATGACCGAGAAGAATTGGTTCAACTCTTAGGCTTGTCAAAAGAACTTGAAAAATACCTAGTCAATCCAGAAAAAGGTGCAGGACTGATAAAAGCTGGTTCCGTTGTAGTTCCCTTTAAAAATAAGATTCCTCAAGGTACTCAATTGTTTGATATCATGAGTACAGATCCTGATAAAATGGCTTCTAATTAAGGAGAAGGTAAATGAAGGATAAAAGAGAAATCATACGTGCCCGAAAGGCATTTAGAAGAAGTCTAAAAGATGAGAAGAAATTCTTGAAACAAGGAAAGAAGGAGGTGAAGAAACAGAAAAAAAATTCCGCTGTACTGGATGAAAAAGCATGGAAAAAAGAGATAAAGGAAAAGCTGGAGGAGATGAGAGAAGCTTCAAAGGCTAGAGTAAAACAAGCAAATGAAGACTACAATCATATTCTTCAAAATAGTCCTCCATCTCTTTTAAATCGCAAAGAATTAAGAGACAGACGTTTGCCTCATGCTCGGAAACGATTGAAAATAGCCAAGAAGCAATTTAGAGAAGCCAAGGTAGAAGCAAAAGAAGAAAGAAAAGAGAGTCGTAAAGAAAGAAAAACCAATCAAAAATTTCTTTATGGTCAGGAATCGAAACAAAAATCTAATTTTTTCTTTCAAGGGAAGAGTTTAGAAGAATTAAAAGCTAAGAAGGAAGTAAAGGCTGCTAAAGAGAATCTAAAATCTACTAAACAAGCCTATAAGTCCAAAAAAGTCAGTAGGAAAGCCAAAACTTTTCTTTATGTCCTTGGACGTGAAGGAGGAGAGTTAGCTTCAGAAAATGAAGATTTAGAAGGCTATCGCACACTTCAAGAGACCATTAGAAAAGGGAAACGCTACAGTCGGATTTCTTATAACCTTGGAAAAGCTAGTGTCAAAACAGGACAAGCAACAGGTCGTTTTACCAAGAAAAGACTGACCAACACAAAAGAGCGATACCATCATTTTAAGGATGGAAAAGGATGGAAACTAGCGAAAGAGAATCCAAGTTCCTTTAAAAATCGGTTTCGAAAAATAAAGAAACAAGGTCTTACAAGTGTCCGAAATATCTATCAAAAATTAAAAGCAGCCTTTTCCTTCTTTACATTTGCGGCTGGAAATCCTGTAACCTGGATAGTTGGAGGAATAGTCTTTCTTCTTTTACTTATGATGAGCTTCTTTTTAGGATTTTCATCTGCTAGTTTAATTCAACAAGATGAATTTGAATTAACAAAAGCTTATACCCACCTAACTTGGGAAGATGCAGAACATACTCGCACAAATGACAAAGGAATTACTTATTACACAAAAGTTGATGATGTGATGGGGTATATGAACTTTAAATTCCATGACTATGAGTTACACAAACCAGTTCACTTATTTAGTTCAGAAACTTACAAGGATTATCTGTCTACTTTGTGGCATGATTTAAACGATGGGGATGATTTGAAATCCATGCAAGACCTCTATAAAACTCCTAAGTATAAACTATCGAAAGACGATCAAGAGGAAATAAAGGAACTAAAAGAAGAGGGTGTCTATACTTCCATGCAGGAATTGGACAATCCATTTGAGGGGAAAAGCAACGAAGATAGTCTAACCATGACTTATCGTTATGGATACTATGATTTAGACGGAAAACCTACTCTTCAGGAGTATATTCTACTAGAAGCGAAGGCTCACCAAACAATTGTCGCACCAATGGATGGAGTTGTATCTCTAGACGGAGATGATGTTATTCTCACTAACGGAAAAGGAGAGAATGAGAGTCGATTGACCTTGTATTCTATTCATAATGGCCGTGCGATCGAGGGGACAAGAGTCCTAACGGGTGATATTATTGGTGAAACACCAGACGATACAGGTTTGAAAGTTTCCTATCAAAAGTTTAAGAACAAGAAAGAAAAATTGGTGTATGTCAATCCGCAATTTTATTTTCCCAAAGTCATTCAACTTCAGACAACTATCTTACCTGCCATTGGTCAGTTTGGTGGGGATGAGTTTGAACGAGCGAAACATATTTATGAGTTTTTGAAATCTCAAGGGGCAAGTCCCCAAGCCATTGCGGCAATTTTAGGAAATTGGTCGGTAGAGTCTTCTATCAATCCTAAACGAGCTGAAGGAGATTATTTATCTCCTCCTGTTGGCGCTACCGATTCCTCATGGGATAATGAAACCTGGTTAGCGATTGGAGGTCCAGCCATTTATAGTGGTGCTTATCCTAATATCCTTCATAGAGGTTTGGGGTTAGGTCAATGGACGGATACCGCAGATGGTTCAACACGTCATACAGCCTTGTTGAATTATGCTCGCACCCAAAATAAGAAGTGGTATGATTTAGACCTCCAACTTGATTTTATGCTTCATGGGGATAGTCCTTACTATCAAAGTTGGTTAAAGGATTTCTTTAAAAATACGGGCAGTGCAGCCAATCTAGCCCAACTCTTCCTTACCTATTGGGAGGGAAATTCTGGTGACAAACTACTGGAAAGACAAACCAGAGCAACGGAATGGTATTACCAAATTGAAAAAGGCTTTAGCCAAACAAATGGAGGACAGGCAAAGAGTGATCCGCAATCCCTTGAGGGTGTTCGTGGGGACTTGTATGATCATTCTGTTCCTGGTGGTGGAGATGGTATGGCCTATGCCTATGGACAATGTACATGGGGTGTTGCGGCTCGTATGAATCAATTAGGCTTAAAATTAAAAGGAAGTAATGGAGAGAAGATTTCAATCATTAATACCATGGGAAATGGTCAGGACTGGGTTGCGACAGCTTCAAGTCTTGGTGGGGAAACTGGCTCTACACCAAGAGCAGGTGCCATTGTTTCTTTTGTAGGAGGTACACATGGCACACCAGCAGACTATGGTCATGTGGCTTTTGTAGAGAAGGTCTATGATGATGGTTCTTTCCTTGTGTCTGAAACCAACTATGGTGGCAACCCTAACTATACCTTTAGAAAAATCTCTCAAGCAGATAGTGCCATCAGTTTTGCCTATACGGTGAAATAAAAGAATCATGTCATCAGTTTCGGTGACATGATTCTTATTTTTTATAGAGTGACATATTTAATGCCATAGGCTGATAAGTTACTTGATGATCGTCTTTAATCAATTGACTGTAAGTAACAAATCCGAACTGTTCATAAAATTGAATGACTTTAGGATGATTGATACTATCTAAAAATACCATCTGAGTTCCTACAATTGCTCGAAATTCTTCAATTTTTTGAATTACAATTTCAAATAACTCTTGTCCTGATAGTTTATTTAGCTTTGTGTTTTTGCCGAATTGACCGATAAGTAACACAGGGAGATAATCAATATTTTTGGGACTTTTCCCTTTTAGGACGAGTTTCTTTTTTAAGGATTTCTCTAAATCAGAAATATCAACAACTTTGAGAGATAAACTAAAGAATCCTATGATGTTATTTGTTTCAGTTTCTTCAACGATAAAATTACGAGAACGATGTTGTTTTTCAAAATTGGGGGCTTTATCAGATAGATAAGTCAACATCTCTTCATTACCGTTGAAATCAACATTTTCTAAAATGATAGTTTTAAATAGCTCCTGAACTTGTTTCTCAGTTTTATCAGGAGCTAGCACTTGAATATTTTCAAGATATTGCTTAAGTGGTGTTACTTGAATTGTCATCTTACAGATACTTTGAAATGAGTTTATTTTTCGTTGGAGCGGTAGCGTCCTGTGATTCAATAGATTTCAAGACTGCTTGTAGCTTTTTAGATGGTTTATGATTAAGAATTTTTAGAGCATCTTCGTTTGTTAGTTTTATATCACGTGTTAAACTGATTGTAGCCATTTGTTCTACCTCCTGTTTCTACTTAAATTCATTATAGCTTATTTTGAACAAAAGTTCAATCTGAAGATAGTGTATGTTTTCTATAGTGTATAAATCCAAAATAAGTTTTTCTCTTGCGTTTGTAGCTCATATTCGTTAGAATAATGGTGTAGATGAGTGGTCGGCTCATGGTCAATCTGATAGTAATCTTGGACATAAGGGCCAAGCGGTGGCGGACACCAGAACAAAATCCGATAGTAATCTTGGACGTAAGGGCCAAGCGGTGGCAGACACCAGAATAAACCGACTGACTAGGTGGCTTACAGGTTCTGTAAGTCATCTTTTTTTCTTGGATAATATGAATGGGAAAAACTTGAATAAAATTCGTTAATGACATCTATTTTTAAAGAAAATGTAAAATTCTATTACTAATAATATTTTAGTAAAATATGTTGATAGATTACATAGAAAGTGATATACTTAAGTTATAAGAAACCGTTTTCAAAACGAGGAAGGATTAAATTTGTTGTCTTGGTGTTCAGGGTGTAATGGATTAAACTAGGAAAATAATTCTAAGAATTTAAAAAACATAAAATCTTTGTTCTATAGGGTTATTCTCTTATACAAGGAGTCTACAATGAAGAAACTATTCATATTACTATCAACTTTTTTTCTCAGCTTTTTCTTTGTTTGGATTATTGTCTTACGTGCGCCACAATATTTATATGCAAGCTATGATTCCGTCTCCTTACTTCGTGTCAAAAAGGATACTCAGGAACCAACGCGTGAGGTATTTGAACAGGAATTAGAGAATTTTGCAAAATCAGAACAGAGTTTGATTGCAAGACGGATAGTAGAGCCGAGTAAGGATGGAAGCACCAACTTCACCTATGCAACCTATGGTCAGGGAGGCTTGCCAAAAGAGTTTCAAGCGGCTAGCCAAGAAAGCCGAGAACGGAGCGATCCTCTCAATAGTTACCTTCTCTTGTCTGGTTCATTGACCAAGGAAAAATTAGCTGCAAAATTAGATGATTTAGGTTATAAAGCGATTGCAGACCGCAAAACTCCTCCGTATCTTTTAGCTTTTTGGATCGCTTTAAATCCGTTGTTATTGATTAGTTTAGCTATATTTGGATTAGCTTTCTTTGCTATGGTGATTATCACTCGGATTAAAGAGATGCGGGCTGCAGGGCTTCAGCTCTTTTCAGGACAGACCCTCTTGTCCATTATAGGAAGCGCCTTATACGATGACGTCAAGTGGCTTTGCTTAGCTGGGGGGGGATCCCTTATAGTGGGAGGTGCTGTCCTCCTCGGTCAAGGGCTCTTTTATTCCGTTCTTTTAGCAACCTTTAGTATCGGAGTGGGGCTTTATCTTCTCTTTTTATTGGGAATTTCGCTCGTACTGAGCCTGCTCTACTTGATGAGCTTGAGCTACAAGGCTTTGGTTCCTGTGTTAAAAGGACGTTTGCCCCTCAAACGTTTGATGACCTTGACCTTGCTATGTCAGTTGGTTGCTGTCTTTACAGTAGGTTATGCAGTCAAGACTGGCTTGACTTCTTACCAGCGTTTACAGGAACTCCAGCTATCCAAGCAAGCTTGGGAAGATCGAGCAGATTATTACCAAATTTCCTTTGGGATCGGTGATAGAGGAAAAAATGCGGAAAATCAGAGCAAGTGGTATGCCTTTGCCAAGGAAGCAATCGAAGAAGAACAAGCCCTTTATGTAAAGGATAATCTGTTCCATTTTGCCAATCCACAAGGAAAAAATGAACAGGGAGAGACACTGGATACCTATAGTCCGGATGCCAATACGCTCTATGTTAGTCCTAGTTATTTGGAGAAGGAAAAGGTCGTGGTAGATGCTGAGACCAAACAGAAGTTAGCCCATCTCCAAAAAGGTGAGTTTATTCTCTTGCTCCCAGAACATTTGCGCTCTCGAGAAGCAGAACTAAAAAAAATCTTTGAAGAAAGATTGAGTTATTATGGAAAATCTGGTGAGGAGGCAAGTGCTCCTTTGGATTATGAGATGAAAGCGCACGTTAGTTATCTTTCAATGGGAGAAAAGCGGTTTGTTTATAATAACGGTGAGAATCCCGTATCCACTCAGTATTTGACTGATCCGATTTTAGTGGTATTCACGCCGACTTCTACAGGTGATAGTTTTACATCCTTATCTAGTTGGTCTATCAATGCTGGTAAGAATATCTTTGTCAAAGGATATGAAGATGGGATTAAACTCTTGAAAAATGCAGAAATTTATGATCAAGTCTCCTATCTCAAGGAGGGACGAAGTGTTTACCTCGCTCATTACTATGAGGTTCAAACAGAAACTCTAACCCTTATTTTAGGAGCTATTATTGGAATCGCGAGTTCTTTGCTTCTCTTTTATTCTGTGAATCTTCTTTATTTTGAACAATTCCGTCGTGAGATTTTGATTAAACGAATTTCTGGTTTGCAATTTTTTGAAACACATGCTCAGTATATGATTAGTCAATTTGCTAGTTTTGTATTCGGTGCGAGTCTCTTTATTTGGCGTAGTCGGGATGTGATGATTGGATTGGTAACTTTATCAATCTTCCTCGTTAGTGCTATACTGACTCTCTACCGTCAAGCACAGAAAGAATCTCGTGTTTCTATGATCATTATGAAAGGAAAATAGGATGATTGAACTAAAGAATATATCTAAAAAATTTGGAAGCCGTCAGCTATTTTCAGATATTAATCTTCATTTTGAAGGTGGGAAAATTTATGCCTTAATCGGTACAAGTGGCTGTGGTAAGACAACACTCTTGAATATGATTGGACGATTAGAGCCATATGACAAAGGGCAAATCATCTATGATGGCACCTCTCTTGAAGACATTAAGCCCTCTGTTTTCTTTAGAGATCACTTGGGATATTTATTTCAAGATTTTGGCTTAATTGAAAGCCAAACCGTCAAAGAGAATCTCAATCTGGGTTTAGTTGGTAAAAAGTTGAAAGAAAAAGAGAAACTCTCTTTGATGAAACAAGCTCTAAACCGTGTAAACCTCTCTTATTTGGATTTAAAGCAACCCATATTTGAGTTATCAGGAGGAGAAGCACAACGTGTTGCACTAGCGAAGATAATTTTAAAGGATCCACCTTTGATCCTTGCAGATGAACCAACCGCTTCGCTAGACCCCAAAAACTCTGAGGAATTACTCTCTATCCTAGAATCTTTAAAAAATCCGAATCGAACCATTATTATTGCGACCCACAATCCTCTTATTTGGGAGCAAGTGGACCAAGTCATTCGAGTTACCGATTTATCACATAGATGATATGGCAAGATTCAGCAATAAGAAAGTTTTTGATTATATACAGCATATATTTCGAAAATCTGGAGTACTTGTTTATAATCACAATATTATTTGAGAACGCAGTTTTGGCTCGTTCTCTTTTTTTGTTGTGATACTTCTTTCAAGGAATATTTGGTAGGATTGGAGTGAAAAAAGATTAACTAGGAAAGAAGGAAGTATATGGAAGCCATTTATCAACGTGATTCGGATCAAGATGGACTAACTGATGCTCAAGAATTGGCGCTAGGAACCAATCCTCTTAGCGCAGATTCTGATGGTGATGGACGTTCAGATTTAGTGGAAATAGAAGAAGGAACCAATCCCTTAGAAAAGGATTTACAAGACATAGACCAAACAAGTATCACTGAACCGTCCTCAGTATTTATGGAAATGAAACAAAAGATTTCAGATATGATGGAGAGTCACTACAAGGAATTTATACAGGCTCTGATTAGTATTGAAACAGGGATTGAAAACCAACAAGACCTAGAAGACTTATATACTTACTACATGAGAACGGATGCCGTTTCTCTTTTATCTAGTGATTTAGAAATCAGTCCTCAAGAGGTTGAAATGGAGATAGAGTTGTAGGGGAATCATGTGATTCTCCTATTTTCGTATAGATGAAAGGAGCGAGTATGGAAGTAATGCAATTATTGGCTATGTTTCGTGGAACAATTCCAAAAGATAGGGAGAAAATGGACCTATTTCTTCGTTATCAAGCGCAACATTTTGATGAGAAATGGAAGGATTTGGTAGAGAGTTTTTTGACTAAAGAGGGCAAAATAGAAGAGATACCTCATGTCTATTCGTTTCATCAAGATATTGTTTCTTTCCTAGAGGCCAGTTCTGAAAATAATGACCAAGATTTAGAAAGTTACACAAGAAAATTTGGACAAGCAGGTCTAAGTAAATTATCTCAATTAAGTAATTTTGAGAAAAACTTGGTGCTAGAAGTCGCAACCTATAACCTTTCCACTCGATTTTATATCCAATCTGAAAAAGAGAAGCTAACACCATTAAGTGAGCTTGTATTTCATCAGAATCAGGATGTCAATTTAGTCAATGTCTATCGGGTTGCGAATAATCTATCTGACCGTATTAGTAGAGATATAGAGGAATTTCTTCTAATGGTTGATTCCAAAGAACTAAAAAAAGAACTTCTTGAGATTCATTTTGAAGAAAAAGAGGGAGATGTTCTAGCCTATTTGGGTTCAGAATTGATGGCTACTTTAGATACCGTTACGGATCTTGTCCATCATGAAGAAAACTACACACAACTCCCACTGACACAAAAGCTGAAGATTATTACTCATTTTGATGAATTGAAAGCTATAAGAGAAAAGTCTAAGCAAGTAGCGGAAGCGGTCTTACCTTTAGATAATATTGACCAGGTAGAAGAAAATGTGGAAGTTCATTCCCTATCTAAAGTAGATAAAATTGTAGAAGAAGCTTTGAGGGAATATCCAATCGGTTCACAAGTAAGTTATAAAGGACAAGTATTTCAATTGGTTTCGATTGAAAATGCACAGTTAAATGACTTAGTTCGCCTAGAGCTATTCAATGATTCTAACCAGTTATTTGAAGAGAACCCTATTTTATACTTGAACAGTTTGGAAGAGATTGAACAAGTATTGTCTCATGTAGAACTTGAAAAAGAAGATTCAGAGATTGAGATTGATCCATCAAGTGAAAGTCAGGAAATAGATTTGTTTTCCTACCTGGAAGAAGATAATGAAAAGGAAAAGGATAAGGAAATAAAACCTTTAATTTCAGGTATAGAAGAGACGGATGTTACTGTTCAAGATTTTGTTTTTCCAGATGACTTAGAGGACTTTTATCCTAAGACAAATCGAGAAAAGATTGAAACGAATATCGCCACAATTGAACTTGTTAAAAGATTAGAAAAAGAGGGACGACAAGCGAATCCAGAAGAACAAGAACTACTAGCCAAGTATGTTGGATGGGGTGGTCTTGCCAATGAATTTTTCGATGAACTCAATCCAAAGTACGAATCAGAACGTTTAACTCTTAGGAGCTTAGTAAGTAAATCAGAATACTCCACCATGAAACAAAGTTCTCTTACAGCCTATTATACAGACCCAATGATTATTCGCCAGATTTGGCAAAAATTACTGGATGATGGTTTTGAAGGAGGAAGGATTTTAGATCCTTCTATGGGGACTGGGAACTTCTTTGCGGCTATGCCTAGAAGTATACGAGAGAGGTCAGAACTCTATGGAGTTGAATTAGACAGCGTGACAGGCGCAATCGCAAAACAACTCCACCCCAATACCCATATTGAAGTGCGAGGATTTGAAGAAGTTTCCTATCAAAATAATAGTTTTGATTTAGTCTTAACGAATGTTCCATTTGGAAATTTTCGCATTGCTGATAAAAACTATGATAAACCTTATATGATTCACGACTACTTTGTCAAACACTCACTTGATTTAGTAAGAGACGGAGGACAAGTGTCGATTATCTCATCTATCGGGACAATGGATAAGCGGACAGATAATGTCTTACAAGAGATTAAAACCAACACTCATTTTTTAGGGGGAGTCCGTTTGCCGGATACGGCTTTTAAAAGCATTGCAGGTACTCGAGTGACTACAGATCTCCTCTTTTTCCAAAAGGATCAAGCAAAGAATCTTAATGAGGAGGAACTTGTCTTTAGTGGCTCTATTCCCTTTGAGGAAGATAAGCGTGTCTGGATCAATCCTTATTTTGATGGGAAATACAACACACAAGTTTTGGGTGAATATGAAGTACGTAATTTTAATGGAGGAACCCTCAATGTAAAGGGGGTATCAGAAACATTATCTACTGATATAATGAAAGCATTCGAGAATGTGGAAGCACCTAAACAAATTGACAATTCTTTGAAAGCACCTGTTTTTATCCAAGAAGAAGTGGATAATTCGATCCCAAGTCGTATACGTGAGGACTTAGCGCTCTATTCTTTTGGATATGAGGGAAATCAAATTTATTACCGAGATACGCATGGCATTCGGAAAAGTTCAAAAGTAGACGAAATTAGTTATTATGTAGATGAGAAGGGAGATTTTAAAGCTTGGGACAGTTCTTTGTCTGAACATAAAATAGACCGATTCGTGCAACTTCATTTGACAGATGAGGAAGCACTAGATGTTTACAAGTCAGAAGAAGCGAGTAAAAGAGGGAAATATAAGGGACTGTTCAAAAAAACTGTCTTTTATGAAAGTCCCTTATCGGATAAGGATATTAGTCGCATTAAGGGCATGGTTGATTTGAGAGAGACCTATCAATCCTTAATTGAAATTCAACGTCATCCAGATTATAGTCGGACAGAATTTCAGGTGTTACTTAGTAAACTCAATCATCACTATGACCGCTTTGTAAGTCAATTTGGATACTTGAATTCCTCAGTTAATCGGAACTTATTTGATAGTGACGATAAGTATTCTTTACTAGCAAGTTTAGAAGAAGAATACATTGATTCAAAAGATCAAAAAGTAAAATACAAAAAATCTTTAGCTTTTGAAAAAGCATTAGTTAGGCCAGAGAGAGTGATTACAAAAGTTTCAACGGCTTTAGATGCCTTAAACTCCAGTTTATCGGATGGTAGAGGGGTTGATTTAGATTATATGGTATCAATTTACCCTGAACATAGCCAAGCTGTTATTTTAGATGAGTTAGGAGACCAGATTTTAATGGATCCAGAAAGCTATTTAAGAGGAGAAAAGAAATATCTTTCTAAGAATCAGTTTTTATCAGGAGATATTCTCAACAAGATAGAAGTAGTACAACTATTAGTAGAGGAAAACAACCAAGAATGTGACTGGTCCCATGCTTTAGATTTATTAGAATCAGTTCGCCCTCCACGGATTCATCTGGCAGATATTGAGTTTAAAATCGGTTCACGTTGGATCCCTCAATCCGTTTATGGTAAATTTGCCTTTGAATGTTTTACCAATCGCGAATTTGAATTGTCTTCGTCAGAGGTTGCACAGGTCATTGAAGTGAATCCTGTTGATGGACAGGTTCATTTAAGGACATCATTTGCTTATCGCTATCCAAGTGCCAAAGATAGTAGTCTTGGAGTCAGTGGCTCACGGTATGATACAGGAAGAAAGATTTTTGAGAATTTACTAAATTCAAACCAACCGACGATTACCATGACTGTTACGGAAGGAGAAAAGAAAAAGACCATCACAGATTTGGAAAAAACCTCTGTTCTAAGAGCAAAAGAGCAGCATTTACAAGAACTCTTTCAAGACTTTGTCTCACGGTATCCAGAAGTCCAACAAGTCATTGAAGAAAGTTACAATCGTCTTTATAATCGAACGGTTAGTCGAGAGTATGACGGTAGTCATCTAGTCATTGATGGCTTGGCACAAAACATCAGTCTTCGTCCTCACCAAGAGAATGCCATTCAAAGAATCGTAGAAGAAAAAAGAGCCTTATTAGCTCATGAGGTAGGTTCTGGAAAGACCTTGACCATACTTGGTGCTGGGTTTAAATTAAAGGAGTTGGGGATGGTTCATAAGCCCTTGTATGTAGTGCCCTCTAGTTTGTCTGCTCAATTTGGCCAAGAAATCATGAAATTTTTCCCTACTAAAAAAGTCTTTGTGACCACTAAGAAAGATTTTGTGAAGGCGAGAAGAAAACAATTTGTTTCTCGTATTATTACAGGAGATTACGATGCCATTGTTATTGGGGATTCTCAATTTGAAAAAATCCCTGTCAGTAAGGAAAGACAGATGAATTATATTGAGGATAAACTCAATGAACTACGAGAGATTAAAACACATTCTGAAAATAAGTATACCGTTAAAGAAGCAGAGCAATCAATAAGTGGTCTAGAGAAACAATTGGAAGAACTCCAACGCTTTAATCGTGATAGTTTTATTGATTTTGAGAACTTAGGAATTGATTTTCTCTTTGTGGATGAAGCACATCACTTTAAAAATATTCGTCCAATTACTGGACTTGGAAATGTAGCAGGGATTACTAATACAACGTCTAAGAAGAATGTGGATATGGAAATGAAGGTTCGACAGATTCAGGAAGAACATGATTTTAAGAATATTGTTTTTGCGACAGGAACACCTGTTTCCAATTCTATTAGTGAGTTGTATACTATGATGAACTACATTCAACCAGATATCTTAAAACGCTATCAAGTTGATTATTTTGACTCTTGGGTAGGTGCTTTTGGAGAAATTCAAAACTCTATGGAATTAGCTCCTACAGGGGATAAGTACC
The DNA here is from genome assembly GCF_001837905.1 of Streptococcus sp. HMSC076C09. Classification (NCBI taxonomy): domain Bacteria; kingdom Bacillati; phylum Bacillota; class Bacilli; order Lactobacillales; family Streptococcaceae; genus Streptococcus; species Streptococcus sp. HMSC076C09. The sequence goes on along the minus strand of NZ_KV834651.1, from coordinate 64,637 downwards.
AACCTAAGAAACGATTTAAAAAGTTTGTCAATCTACCTGAGTTGATGAAAATCTATAAAGAAACAGCCGACATTCAAACACAAGATATGTTGGATTTACCTGTTCCAGAAGCTCATATTATCCCTATTGAGAGTGAGTTAACTGAAAACCAGAAACTCTATTTAGAAGAATTAGTTATGAGGTCAGATGCGGTTAAATGTGGAACAGTTGATCCGAGCCAGGATAACATGTTAAAGATAACAGGTGAGGCACGGAAACTAGCTACTGATATGCGTTTATTGGATTCTAGTTATAGTCTAGCAGACAATCATAAACTGCTTCAGGTAGTGGATAATGTTGAAAGAATTTATCGTGAGGGAATGGAAAATAAGGCTACTCAGATGATTTTTTCAGATATTGGAACACCTAAGAAAAAGGATAATGGCTTTGATGTTTATTCTGAGATTAAGGCATTATTAGTTGATAGAGGAATCCCTAGTAAAGAAATTGCCTTTGTACATGATGCCAATAGTGATGAAAAGAAGAATAGTTTGTCTCGAAAGGTCAATGCAGGAGAGGTGCGGATTCTCCTTGCTTCAACTGAAAAAGGAGGAACAGGTTTAAATGTTCAGAGCAAGATGAAAGCAGTTCATCACCTGGATGTACCGTGGAGACCAAGTGACATTCAGCAACGTAATGGACGTATTATCCGACAGGGAAATGAAAACAAGGAAGTGGATATTTACCACTATATTACTAAAGGTTCGTTTGATAATTATCTATGGGCAACTCAGGAGAACAAACTCCGTTATATTAAGCAGATTATGACTTCTAAGGAGCCGATTCGTGCTGCGGAAGACATTGATGAACAGACCATGACAGCTTCTGATTTTAAGGCACTAGCAACAGGTAATCCTTATCTCAAATATAAGATGGAACTAGAGAATGATCTAACCCTATTAGAAAATCAAAGACGCGCCTTTCAACGCAGCAAGGATCACTATCGTCATACAATCTCTTACTGTGAAGAAAATATGCCCATTCTTGAGAAACGATTAAGCAAGTATGAAGGCGACATTCAACAGTCTGAAATGTCTAAAGACCAGACATTTTCTATGACGGTAGGTAAGCAAGCTTTTGATCAACGATCTGAAGCAGGTGAATCCTTACACCGTCTTATCCGTCATAATCAAGCTGACAGTAAAGAGTTTCGTACCCTAGCAAGCTATCGAGGATTTGACATTAAAATGCTTAGTCTTCCAACAAATCAACCTCTTCCTGAAACCTTCTCCGTTAAGCTTGTAGGAGAAAATCAGTATTCTGTCAGTTTAGATTTGTATTCTCCTTTGGGAACGATTCAAAGGCTTCAGCATACGATTGATCACATTAAAGAGGACCAGGTAAAAACTCAGAACTTATTAGATGAATTAAAGGATAAATGGACTACTGCTAAGGTAGAAATTGAGAAAAATTTTCCAAAGGAAGATGATTATCAAATTAAAAAGGCCGAATACGATGTACTCGCGCCATTGATTGAAACAGAAACGGATCTAGATATTATTGATCAAGCCTTAAGACAATTCCACGAAAAAGGAAAAGAAAAGCAGGAACAACTTTCTTTTGAATTAGATTAAAAAATAGATACAAATAGCGGACAAGAAAAGAAAAGCGCGGTAGAATATAGACAGAAAGAAACGAGGTACGATTATGATGGAAGATACCTATTATCAATTAGAAGAGGCCTTGGTACAGGGATTTCAAACCCCTGAAGAGTATCAAGCTTATAAGGAACTAAAGGAACATTATGAGGAAGTGACGGGGGATTACAGCTTTTCTATACGGGAACTCACTAGTCAATTGGAAATCGCTCTTCAGAATCATCGAGGCGTGGACTTTGAAGATTATGAGAAAGAGGAGTATTTGGACTTAGTTCAAAAATTAGAAGAGTTTGATTCCTCTCTTGTCACCCATTATCGTCAATTGATTGACTAGAAAGGAGAAAGTCATGAATGATTTACTCCTTGTCCCAGTAATTTTTTTAGCAGTAGGAGGAATTCTCATTCTTTTATGGAGACTCTTTCTAATTGCCAGTGGACTTTTCCTGATTGGTTTTGTTAGTTTTCTTATTTTCGTGGAGGTCTATGGAATTTATCTGTTCTTTACTGAGACTGAACTTTACACGGCAGATTTAGCTCAAAATGGATTATTTGGTTTTACGACTTTCTTTATCATCTTTAATTTAGTTTTACTTGCTTTAGCATGCTGGACAGGATATAAGTGGAAGATAAGATGAAAAAAATGGAGAAGACTCTAATGGTTCTTCTCCATTTTTTTATCTAATTGGTAATGTTGAAAATCGGAAGTGAAATGATACTTTCAAAGAATTCATTTTGGACACTAGCAAACGAAATAGAGCCCTGATGCAAATCAACAATTTGTTTTGAAATTTTTAGACCAATTCCAGTCGTTCTAATTTTAGAAATATCAATATTTTTAAAAGATAATTCATTAAGTTCAGTAATTTTTTCTGGTGAAGCTCCCTGTCCATTATCTTTGATTTCGACAATTACATTTGTATCTTTTTTGAATAAGTGGATTCTTATTGTGCATCCCTTTTCGTTATGTAAAACAGAGTTGTAGATGATATTATGGATAACTCTTGTGATTAAAAACGGCTCAATCATGATAGATTGATTAACAAGTGAATAATCATAATCAAATTCAAATTCAAATTCATTCCAAATTTCTTGATTTAAAATATGGATGAGAATGTCTTTGAAGAAGGGGATAATTTTTGTTTCAGTCTGATTTAATTGAAGATGACCGGATGAAAGGCGAGCAACTATATTTAAGTCATTTAAAATATTTTGGATGTAATAGGATTCCGTCAATATTGGGCGAATATGTTTTTTAGACTGTGTATCTAGTTCAGAATCATTTAACAAGGATGCGTTAGAAACGATGACAGAAAGAGGTGTTTTGATATCGTGTGCAATACCTGAAATCCATTGCTCTTTAAAGACTTCATTCTCTTTGAGTAGAGTATCGGTTTGATTAATTGCAGTTGTAAGATATTCTAGTTCTGATATAGAATTTATTGGATTTTTTAAACCATATGGGAGATTCTGAATAGCAGTTACAAGAGGCACAATTTTACGATTGATATGCGTCACGCCATAGTAGTAAAGAAAAGCGAAATAAAGGCAGTTGAAAAGCAATACTCCAAATGCTATTAGTGGAAACAGGCGGAGACTATCTATATCTAAGTAATTAAAACTATAACGAGCAATTTTATCTTTTGGAAAACCAACAACAATGATGTATCCACCTTTTATCTGACTAAAAACAGGATAATCTGAAAGATAATAGCGAGAAAACTGTAAAATGTCCCCGTAGTCAAATTGCGAAGGAACTTCTGTAGGTTTATACTGTTCGTACACTTGTTTTCCAGTCTGCTTATCCAATACCATGAGCCATAACTTTTGTTCTTTTAGACTAGAAATATCATTTTCAGGTATGTGGACGTTATTATTTGTGATGGTAATGTGTTCAGAAATTATTTTCACAGTCTCAGTAGCAGTTTGCTTTTTACTAATGTAGAAAACAAAACTGGCAATTAGAATAATATTGGTAATAAAGATAATGATGGAAGAAAAGATAAATTTCTTTAGTGAATACCTTAAAATTTTGGTTTGATTCATAATCATGATAACAATTTATACCCTAGCCCTTTAGCTGTCTTTAAATATTGAGGTTTTGAAGGATTTTCTTCTATTTTTTCTCGAATTTTCCGAATATGTACAGTCAAAGAATTTTCATAACCAAAGCTATCCACTCCCCAAATCGTATCACAGAGAGATTCGGTTGAAACGATGTAATTTTTATTATCGTAAAGTTTTTTCAAAATCTGAATTTCAATTGGCGTAATAGAAATTTCTGCTCCATTTTTTTGTACTGTTGCATTCCGAAAATTCACCAAAGTCTGTCCAATCTGTATTGATTCCTGTTCTGATTTATAACTTCTCCGGAGCAAAGCCATAATACGATAGATAAGATTTTTTGGAATGAAGGGTTTCATGATATAATCATCACCACCAGCATTGAAACCAGCTATCTCATCTTCAGGATTATTTTTGGCAGTCAGAAAGAGGATAGGAGTATCGCCTTTTTTTCGGATATGTTTTGCTAATGTGTAGCCATCCCCATCGGGTAGCATAATGTCCAAAAGGAAAAGGTCGAACTGCTCTATTTCAATCATGTCCAAACTAGATTCTATATCATAGGCTGATGTTAGATTGGAAAATCCGTAGGCAGTGAGAATATCTCTTATGGAAGAGTTTAAAATTTTATCGTCATCAATGATAAGGATGTGCTTATTCAGGAGTTGTTGTTCGAAACTCATAATCTTACCTCGCTTATTTAAATTATACCATTTAAAAGAGTGAAAAAAAGAAAAATACTTTAATCTTAATGTAAAATTAAGGTTAGCTTAGTTTAAAATTAATCTAGCATGTCTATAATAAAGACATAACCTAGATAGAGATACTTCTCAAATTAATTTTAATCAGTAAGGTATTTCCAAATGGTTAAACAACAAATGAATCTCGTTGAGATTGAAGCAATGAATTCTCTTCAAGAATTGACTCTTGAAGAACTTGATAACGTTCTTGGTGCTGTTGGTGGAGTAATCCAAATCCATTTTATTCAGACAAAACAATGGTAATAGTGACTCACCAATTAGATATTGTGAATTATGTTGATTCTATCATTTTTGTTGATAAGAGTAGTAGAGATGTTATCAAAGATACTCATGATAATTTGATTCATGGAAATCAAAATTATAGAAAATTTTTTAGTTTAATGGAGGAAGTTCATAATGATTAGTAATGTTTTACAGATAAAAAACTTACAAAAGGAATTTAAGGACACTCAGGTAGTTAACCTTAGTTCCTTATCAGTTCAACAAGGTGAGATTTATGGTTTTCTAGGTCCAAATGGAGCTGGGAAAACAACCACCATGAAGATGATTTTGTCTTTGATTTCTCGTACAGCTGGGGATATTGAAGTGTTCGGTCAATCCATAGGTACGGACAAGCAGTATCTTAATCAGATTGGCTCTATGATTGAAGAACCGTCTTATTATCCTAATTTGACAGGCTATGAAAATCTCTTGGTTTTCCAAAAAATCCTTGGATTTGATAAGAAAAATATTCAGGAAACCTTGAAAATTGTTGGGTTAGATCAACCTAAAAACAAGAAAAAATTGGTTAAAGATTATTCTCTGGGTATGAAACAGCGTTTGGCTTTAGCCTTTGCCTTAGTCAAGAAACCGCGTTTGTTGATACTGGATGAGCCAACCAACGGGCTAGACCCAGCAGGGATTCATGAAATTCGGGAACTGATTATCAAATTGGCAAAAGAACAGGGCATTACCGTCTTCATCTCTACCCATATCCTTTCTGAAGTAGAGCATATCGCTGACCGTGTAGGGATTATCAATCATGGTCAACTGGTTTACGAGGGAGAAATTCGTAAAATTCAGTCCAATAAATGGCTGGAAGTGCGTGGGGATTTTAGAGGTCGACGTGAAGCCATTAGCCAAGTGTTATTTGGTTATCCGTGCAAGATGTTAGAAATACAAGAGGATAAACTCAAGCTGACTAACCTTGCCGACCAGCAGATTTCTAGTTTGTTACGAGATTTAATAGTCGAGAAAGTTCCAATTTATGAAGTGAAGCAAGAACAAGAAACCTTGGAATCTATCTTCCTCAACTTAACCAAGGAGTGAGTCTTATGTTGAATAATTTGTCTATTGAATTGCTCAAGGCAAAACGAACCAAATCCTTCTTCATTATCATACTAGTTATGGGAGTCGGATTTGCTTGGGCAATTGCAGCCGCTACACGTTACCTAAGTAATCCAGACATGCACCAGATTAACCTAATTTTCTATATGATAAAAGAAGTAAATGGCTTGATTCTCCCTATCGTGGTCGCTCTCTTTGTATCCCGGATTGTCAAGAACGAGAAGGAGGGCAACACTTTCAAACTGCTTTTGGCAAATGGTGAAAATGTACGGCATATCTTTCTAAGTAAGCTTGGCCTGACTATGTTCGTTTTGACCTTTCTCGCTTTTTTGGAGGGAGTAGTAGTCCAGTTGATTGCAAACTTTTCTGGTCTAGAAATGCCTGTTAGCCTAATCCTCTGGCAAATCGTCATTTTCTTGCTAGCATCTTTTGTCTTAACCTGTCTGTTTTTGACTTTGCAGTTTTTACTGAAAAAGCAGGCATTGATAATGGCATTAGGGATTTTCGGAGGATTTCTTGGAGTTGGGTTTGGTCATGCAACAGCTTTTCTACAGCTGATTTTCCCATTTGGTGGTATAGCATATCTGTCTCTGGTGGATTACCAGAAAGTCGCCAGTCAAGTGAGTTATGTTTTTGCGACAAATCTAGGATTTAAACTCTTTACATATTTGCCAATAGCCCTAATCTATCTCTTCTTATCTCTCTATCTAGTTGAAAAGAAAGGAGGCAAGCTATGATGTCTTATCTATCAGTAGAATGGCGGAAAACCCAAAAATTTTCCATGTTGATGATTGGTATTTTCTTCTTAGCTTTTTGTAGCCTGATTGGTCTTGGGATTTACTTAGGTGCAGCTTATTCTATGGTTGCAGAAAGTGAAAAAGTGCCTGTTTTATGGGGACAATTGACCTTCTATTATAGCCAGCTTTTCTTTCCGATTTTAGTCAGCATTTATGTAGCCATGATGTTAGGAAAAGAGTTTGATAGGAAAAATATTGAATTTCTCAGAGCCAATAATGTCAGTCTTGGGAAATTATTGTTGGCAAAAGAAATAGTAATTATCTTGTTTATTGCTGTTTTACAGTTGTTCTTGTTTGGTATTTTTTATGTCAGTGCTCACCTAATTCATTTAGAAATTTCTAATTTGTTCACCTACCTTAAGTGGGATTTATTGGGGATTTTTGGAACAATTAGTATGATGGCAGTGCAGTTTTTTGTGACAGCTAAAACTCGTGTTTTTAGTAAATCTGTGGGAATTGGTTCTATTGGTACTTTCGTAGGATTTATGATGATTTTTGTATCTGATAAATTATCTTTAATCTATCCCTATTCCCAAGCTATGGTAGCAATGCGGTCACGGAATTTGATAGACTTTAATTTAGTGGAAATATTGCTGTTTATCATTGTAAATATTCTTCTGTGGGGGATTTTTCATACATTGAGTAATAAAGAATTGCATAAGTAATGCGAAGACTCTTCGGAGTCTTTTTATTGTGATAAAACTTACAAGTTCTTTTTGATATTCTTGACCTAGTTTTTATAGAAAGAAGGTCTAAGATGTTAAATAAAGTCAAAACTAAAGCCTTAATTAGTGTTGGAGCAGTGGCTGCAACTAGCTTTATTCTCATGATGGGATATACTGCTGGTCAACATTCTACTGCTAAACAAAGTCGCAAAGAAATTGAATTGGCTGCAGCTAAACTTATGGAAGATAAACAAGCAGAAGATAAAGCCAGCATTTTGTCATCGGATACTGTAAAAGAATTTTTGACACAGTACTATACGAAAGAAAAGCTCGGAGAAAATAATACACGCATTCAACCTTATATGACTGAATCGGCTTATTCTCAAGAATTGACAAGTCAAAACGATGCCATGAACCAAGTTTATAAGGACTATATTTTGGATTATCATTTTGAAAAAGCTGATATCTTTGTCAATCAGACTACGAATCAAGCTATTGCTATGGTCTCTTATAATGTAACCTATGTATCCGATTTAAAGGATGCCAACCAATCAAAGACCAATCAGACAGAAACCAGAACTGTTAAATTGTCCTATTCTAAACTGCCGGGTAAGTTATTGGTCAATCAAGTGCAGGTTTGGAAATCTGGGTTGGATGATTTAGATAAGGCAACTCCTAAAACTTTAGAAGAATCATCATCAATACCATCACTGCCAAATACTACGACAAAATGATGATATTGCATGGAAATAGAAGAATGTAAGAAAATTTCAATTCTTGATGTAGCAAGTCGTTTAGGTATCTCCTTTAAACAAGTTTCTGGCAGTGTCTATGAACATCCTGAACACGATTCATTCCGGATTTTTTCGAATACCAATACTTTTAAATGGTTTTCAAGAGATATTCAAGGTGATGTCATTGATTTTGTTCGACTTGTTAAGGGGATTTCCTTTAAAGAAGCTCTAGCATTTCTTTCTGAAGAACTTTTTCAAAAAGAAGCTGTTCAAGAAAAAAGAGAGAGAGCATTTTATTATCCTTTAAAGAGAATAGAAGATTCTAACTGTAGTCTTGCCAGATATTACTTAACAGAATGTAGAGGAATCTCAGAAGAAATCATACAAAAGATGATTCAACAAGGTTTGATAGTACAAGCTAGTTGGAAAACAAATGAAACAGTTGAACCTGTTATTGTTTTTAAAAGCTTTGATCATCGTCACAAACTGCAGGCAGCGAGCTTACAAGGGATTTATAAGAATCATTCTCTTCCAAGAGAGAGGTTGAAAACAATTCTAAAAGGAAGCCATGGACATGTTGGAATATCCTTTGATATTGGTCACCCCAATAGACTAGTCTTTTGTGAATCGTTCATCGACTTAATGAGCTATTACGAACTTCATCAAAAAAGTCTATCAGATGTTCGTTTGGTATCTATGGAGGGATTAAAAAGGTCTGTTGTCGCTTATCAAACTTTACGACTGATAGCTGAAGAAAATCAGAAATTGGAATTTTTAGATACAGTAATACCTTCAAAATTATTGCCTCTAATCAATACAATTCGTGATACCACCAGCTATTTTGATAATCATCCTGATTTATTAACACTTGCGGTAGATTGTGATGATGCTGGAAAAGATTTTTCTGATAAATTATCTCAATCAGGATTTCCTGTTTTAATGGATCTACCTAATAATGAATCTGGGAAAGTAAAGATAGACTGGAATGATGTTCTTAGAGAAAAGAAATCAGATTTACAATGTATGCTTGAAACTGTAAAAGAGACATTAGGGCACCAACCAGTAAGACAATCCTCTCAATGTTTAGAATTGTGATAACAAAATCAAGCTGATCTAGTTAATATTAGAATGAAGGAGGTTCGTATATGACCATTATTGAACGCTTAGAAGAAAAGGTCACTAGGCAAGAAAGCAAGGTAGCAAGAGAGACAGAAAAACTAGCTGCTTACAAAGAGCAACTGGAAACAGCGATGTTTGCGACGTTCAAAAGGCGTCAAAGCATCAGTCACATGAGTTTTGAAGAAGCTCTTGACCATGCCTTTGGCAGAGAAAGACAATTCGAAGATTCTGAATTTAGAAAGGATGAAATGAGTGAATGACAAAAGATTGGAATTTTAATCAACCATTAGAAAGTAAATCAGAAAATCAAGAAGATCCAGATAAAATTGCGGCCTTATTTAGAAATCATCAAGGAGGTAATGATGTAAATTATGAAGCAGCTTTTCAAAAGCGAAAACAAGCACCTGTGACGGAATCAAATTCTAGTTCTAAACCCAAAGTTGCAGAGGTTAGAACAGGAAAAGAGACAGATATCACTACAAGTTATCAGCAACATCTTAAAAGACTGATTGCGGATAACAATACCGATATTGAAAGTAGTCAAAAGAAAATTGAAGAGCTATATACTTTGATTGACACAAAGAATAAAGACAATAAGAAATTGCAGTCAATTTATGATGCGATTTCCGAATTGTACTAAGCAGTCCTGATAGGCTGCTTTTTTTGAGAGGTTATAGATGTTTACAACATTTTTTAAGAAAAATCAAGACAATAGTGATATATTTAAGAAGTTGATTCATAGATTATCTGGTATGCCCGTCCAAGATCTTGAAAAAATTTACCGACTGTTAGATATCATTTTCACTCCAGAACAAGAATCAGAACAACTAAAAACAGAATCAACTTATAGGGAAGAAACTTTGGACGACACATTAAAGGAAGCTAAAAATCAACTTCATAAGGAACAATTGGAGAAGAATTTAGAGAGATTTAGGAAAAATAATAAATAATGCACCAAAAATGGTGCGTTTTATTTTTCTAAATGTTATAATGGTATTATCAAATGAAAGGAGTTTCCCATGATTGGAAAAAACATAAAATCCTTACGTAAAACACATGACTTGACCCAACCCGAATTTGCCCAAATTATAGGAATTTCTCGAAATAGCTTGAGTCGTTATGAAAATGGAACGAGTTCAGTCTCTACGGAACTAATAGACATCATTTGTCAAAAGTTTAATGTATCTTATGTCGATATTGTAGGAGAAGATAAAATGCTTAATCCTGTTGAAGATTATGAATTGACTTTAAAAATTGAAATTGTGAAAGAAAGAGGTGCTAATCTATTATCTCGACTCTATCGTTATCAAGATAGTCAGGGAATTAGCATTGATGATGAATCTAATCCTTGGATTTTAATGAGTGATGATCTATCTGATTTGATTCATACGAATATCTATCTAGTAGAAACTTTTGATGAAATAGAGAGATATAGCGGCTATTTGGATGGAATTGAACGTATGTTAGAGATATCTGAAAAACGGAAGGTAGCCTAATGGAAATCCAAGATTATACCGATAGTGCATTCAAACATGCTTTAGCTCGGAACGTTCGCTCACTGACAAGAGGAAAAAAGTCCAGTAAGCAACCTATAGCGATCTTGCTTGGAGGGCAAAGTGGAGCTGGTAAGACTACTATTCATCGTATTAAACAGAAAGAATTTCAATCAAATATTGTTATCATAGATGGAGATAGTTTTCGTTCTCAGCATCCACACTATTTAGAGCTTCAGCAAGAATATGGCAAAGATAGTGTTGAATACACCAAAGATTTTGCGGGGAAAATGGTAGAGTCTTTAGTAACCGAATTGAGTCATTTGGGATACAATCTTTTGATAGAGGGGACCTTACGAACGATAGATGTTCCAAAGAAAACAGCACAACTCTTGAAAAGTAAGGGATATGAAGTACAATTAGCCTTAATTGCGACAAAGCCCGAATTGTCCTATCTGAGCACCCTTATCCGATACGAAGAACTGTACGCTATCAATCCACATCAAGCACGCGCAACTCCAAAAGAACATCATGATTTCATTGTAAATCATCTAGTTGATAATACACGACAATTGGAAGAACTAGCTATCTTTGAAAGAATTCAAATTTACCAACGAGATAGAAGTTGCGTATATGATTCAAAAGAAAATACAACTTCAGCGGCAACCGTTCTTCATGATTTACTATTTGGAGAATGGAATCAAGTGGAGAAAGAGATGCTTAAATCTGGGGAAGAAATGTTGAAAGTTTTAACTGTTCGAAATGGTTGTTAAATCATGAGTTTTAAAATATAGTCTACTTATAACTTCTGTTAGTTGTTTGAGGTGGGCGAAAAGTTTTTAAAACCCAATTTAAAAAAATATTGTTAATTTGAGAAACTTACAACTTTTGCACGATTTACTCATTACGTAGTTACGATTAAGTTGTATACTAATTATTGTAAAGATGATCATCTAAAGAAAAAAGGAGGAATAAGCCTATGGCAAAGAATGCTGAACGTCCAGTGATTGATTCTCTAGACTTTGAAGTTACCAATCAAGAACTTGCTGGGAAATCAGGTTCTGGTTGGTTTTCAGCGATTCAGTTAACACTAGTTGGTCGGTGCGGATGGGCATTTACATATTCCTATGAATGTACTACACCACATGTAAGTTGTGGTTAAAAGAAGTGAATTGTACCTTAAAGGAGGATAGAATGGAAGGAATTATTGGAACGCTTGAATTTTATGCTCCTGTACTTGTACTAGGAGCATTCATCATTGGTATTGTCTATTTTATGAAAAAACGTAATGATAAAAAATAGTGGA
>NZ_KV834651.1:46270-52638 GCF_001837905.1 Streptococcus sp. HMSC076C09 | reverse complement strand
TAACCAATGCTCTTGAGGAGTATTGGTTTTTATTTGTGCCCTAGAAAAAGACAAGAAACCTCATTACGTCTCAATTCTGCACGAAATACTCATGAAATAGATTTTTCTACAAGCTATAATAATTATATAAAAGAAATGGAGGAAACGATAATGGAAGGAATTATTGGAACGCTTGAATTTTATGCTCCTGCACTTGTACTAGGAGTATTCGTCATTGGTATTGTCTACTTTATGAAAAAACGTAATGATAAAAAATAGTGGATAGATTGGTTTTATCACTATTATTTCTAACCAATGCTCTTGAGGAGTATTGGTTTTTATTGTGCCCTAGAAAAAGACAAGAAATCTCAATTACATCTCAATTTTGCACGAAATACTCATGAAATAGATTTTTCTACAAGCTATAATAATTATATAAAAGAAATGGAGGAAACGATAATGCCACAACTAGTAGTAACAGGATTAAATAAGACATTTGGAGAAGGCGAAAGTTTAGTCCATGCCTTATCTGATATTTACCTTTCAGTAAATAAGGGTGAATTTTTAGCCATTATGGGGGCTAGTGGTAGTGGAAAGACAACTCTATTGAATTGTATATCCACTATTGATAAACCAGATTCGGGCAGTATTGTCTTTGAAGATTTTGATATGATTCAAGCAAAAGAAAGCCAATTAGCCGATTATCGCGCTAAGAATATCTCTTATATTTTTCAATCTTATAATCTGGTAGAGACCTTAACAGTTTATGAAAACGTAATTTTACCACTTCAAATTCAAGGAAAATCCATTAGAAAATATCAAAAGAAAATTAATGATGTTTTGGGTAAATTAGCTATTCAAAATTTAAAAAACAAATTTCCAAATCAATTATCAGGTGGACAACGTCAACGTGTCGCAACAGCTAGAGCGTTAATAGATGATTCCAAACTCTTGATTGCAGATGAACCGACAGGAGCTCTTGACTCTGCTAACTCAGAAAATCTCATGTCCCTCTTACAAGAAATTAATCGAATGTTTGAAATAACTATTCTACTTGTTACTCACGATCCTGCTGCTGCTAAATATTCGTCTCGAATGGTTCTTCTCAGTGATGGACAGATTATCGATGATATTGAGCGGAATGGACTGTCAAACGACTTATACCTAGAAGAAATATACAGACGAACAAGATAGGAGGGGAGCTATGTATCCAAAGTTAATTTTACGCAATGTGTTTAGAAACTTACAAACCTATACGATTTATTTTTTAAGTCTTGCTTTGATTTATAGTCTTTTGTATGCCTTTAATGCTCTTCCAAGTCATCCTGTCATGCAGAGCTTATCAGGTGCGAAAGAAATGCTGACGACAGTTATGACCCAGTATATGGGGCTGTTATCTTATTTGATACTAGGAGCTATTGCCTTTCTCATCGTTTACTCAACGAATTTTGTTTTAGGGAGACGGAAAAAAGAGCTTGGACTCTATGCAACGCTTGGAATGAAAAAGCACCAGATTATTGGAACACTCTTCTTTGAAACCATGTTAGTAAACATCTTTGCTTTACTTCTGGGCTTTACTTTTGGTCTAGTCTTGCTTGTTTTACTTGCTCATATTGCTTCTGAGTTTTTCATGGCAAATTATTTTGGAAATTTGTTCTTTTTGGATTCTAAATCAATTTCTCTCCTTGGATACTCCTATCTAGTAACAAGTTTGATTGTTGGTGTTATGGAGGTTTCAACATTTAGAAAAAAACAAATCATTAGCTTAATTCAAGAAAATGGTGTTAAAAAATCTCGACTCATCAAAGAGAACTCTATTATTCAACTGTTTATTTTCATTATTTCAAGTGTTGTGATTATCTCTGCAAGTCTGTACTTTTCTGATTACCATCATTTATCTATTTTGAAAAATTGGGGCGTATTACTTGTCTCTGTTTTAGTTGTCTTTGTTATTCTTTTTTACAACACCTTGAGTTATTTCTTACTTAGAGTTGTTAAGAGAGTATCTGCTGTCTATTATAATAAATTAAACTCATTTAAAATCCGCCAATTTTCCAAACAAGCGGACAGCAACTCTGTAACGCTAGCAGTACTATCTATGACCTTGACTTTGGCTCTTAGTTTACTAGTGTTTGGTGGTAGTTCATACACAACCATGAACCATGAGTTGAATCGTTATGCCCCTTATGACTTGCAAGTCAGTTTATATAGAGGTAGTGAGTTTCATTATGGAAACGAGAGTGTAAAAGATAGATTAAAAGCGGATGGTTTTGATTTTGATGTTGTAAAAGATGAATATGCTTATTCAACTTATACGAGTGATCTGACTTATAAGGATATAATAGATACTAGTCAGTTATGGGAATATGATAAAGGATTACCTAATACAAAAGTTCATATTTTAGGGATTTCAGCTTATAATCATCTAAGAAAACTACAAGGCAAAAAAGATATTGACTTAGCTGATGATGCCTATCTAGTAAATGCCAATTACAAAGGAACCATTAAACAAATCCAAGAATTTTTACTACAAAAGAAAGAGTTATCGATTGGCGGTTATTCTTTAAAATTAGCATCGCCCCAACCATTAGATACTGTTTATTTTCTTTCTTCAGTAGGATTAAATGATTCGGGGACTCTTATTGTACCAGATAAAGTTATTAAAGAATTGAACGAAGATTTTACAACTTATGTGGTTAAATATAAAGAAAATATTGATAAAAGAAAAATTGAAACATTTTTGAAGGAGTGGGTTGATAAGTATTACTTTACGGTGGATGGTACAGAAGTAAATGACTTCACTTATCAAACTAAGGTGAGATTATCTGAGATTTATATAGGATTTATGGGAGTCATTGTACTAGTATTGCTATTTATTAGTGTTGTATTTATTATTATTTCACTTAGCATTTTATCTCTACAAATCTCAACTAGTGCACTAGACAGCATTAATGATTATCGTATCTTATATCTATTGGGAAATAAGAAAAAACAAAATAAGAAAATACTTATTCAGCAAATTATAAGTTACTTCTTTGTTCCCTTGCTACTTGCTGTTCCATTAGCGGTTTCTCTAAGCAAGTCCTTATTAGGTTACTTTGAAAATTTTGCCAATACAACTATCACAATTGATGTGACCTATCTAGGAGTGGCAGCTCTTCTCTTTCTAATTTATTTAGTTATAACCTATAAAGTAAGTTGGTATATTCTTGATAGAAATTAGCATAAAACTAGGATACTGTTAAATAGTATTCTAGTTTTATGCTATACTATACTTATAAAATAGAGGGATATGATTATGATGAAAAAAATTGTAAAAGTTATTTCAAATCATCCACTGTGGTTGTGGCAATTAACGTTGTTGAATCACTTAGGGTTGATGGTATATATATATTATAAAGTTCCTAATGATTATTCTAGTGCTTACACGCAAAAACTTTCGTTAATATTAGTGGTTTTGTTGGTTATTTTCAGTTATATTTGTAATTTTATCAAATTTCGATATAGTGAACTAAAATTATGGATAATACTTTTATTATCTTTAGTTAGTTGGCAAGCAATTTTTCAACAAGAAACAAATAATACTATCCTTCATTTTTTTGACATATTGAATCCAATTAATTCATTTTTATTGGTTTATAGTTCTCTTTCGATTATTTTATTAGGTGAGAGGATTGGGGAAGAATTGGTAAATGTTTCACTAGTTTTAACTATCATAACAATTTTTTCTTACTGGATGTATTTTCCACTATTTTTGTTTTTATCAATATTCACTACTTTTTTTCTCACAGCTCTTCCTTTGCTTTTGTTGATTTTGTATAGAAAAGAGTTGAGAAATGTATTAGCTTCTCAAAGGAGAAATATCGTGATTCTTTCGGTAGTGTTACCTGTTTCCTACATTGTAGTATATGGTAATACTGTGGAGTCAGGTGTTTTAAATTTAGTGTGGTATATTGAGGTATTATCTATACTGACTTTTTTACATTTTAAAACAATTTTTACATCACTAAAAATGAAAATTGATGAATTGAAATCATCATACTTAAAAGCTTTTACTCGCTTATTTTTTTTAGTGGGAGGATTGTTACTACTTTCGTTTATCGGGTTTCAACTAGAGTTGAAAGTGAGTTTTTTAATTTTTAATATAGTTCTGCTTATTATAGCAATTGTTGCCGAAGAATGTATTCGATTGTTTCACGTATCGGATATGAGAAATGCGAAAGAATACCTGGAAATTCTTTTTTTGAAGCGAAATAAAATGGTTAATCAGCTTCTTTCTAATGAAGTTGTAGAACAGCAATTTTCAGAATTTCTCCATAATGAAATTTTACAAAGTGTGATGGCTATTAAGAATTTCAATGCTTATAGTCAAAATGAGATGTTTGGAAATCAAATAAATCTTGTTACTGAAGAACTAGTGCAACGAATTAGAGAACGAATGGATTATTACCAGCCTATGAGTGAGGTAGATGAACCTCTTTCAAAAAAATATCAGGCACTCATTGAAAGGATCAAGAAAAGATATAATAAAGAAAGTTCAGTAGTGGTATATTTTCCACCTAAATTTTCTTTAATGACTCCCTATGATAAAATTGTCTACCGTTTTGTTGAGGAGTTAATTACTAATGCGGTTAAATATTCACAAGAAGGAGAGATTTCTTTAGAAATCGAGATAAAACAGGATGTTATTTTTATAGTTTCTGAAAATAAATCGATTTCTACCCAAGAACATTCTCTGGGATATGGATTGAAAAATATGGCAAATAAATTAAGTGTTCTAGGTGGTAAGATGAATACTTTAGATAAGAATGGTGTTTTTCGTATTGTTATTGAACTACCGATTGATAAGGAGCTATGCTATGAAAATTTTATTGATTGATGATCATAAATTATTTAGTCAGAGTATTAAACTGATTTTGGAATTATCAGAGGATATTGAAAGAGTGGATTTGATAGATGATTTTTCTTCTGTCTTGGATTTCCCTTATGATGACTATGATATTGTGCTGATTGACATAAACTTAACTAGCTTGTATCAGGAGGATGGGCTATCTTTGGCTCAAACGATTATTAAAAATGGATCTTCTGCTAAAATTGTTATCTTAACAGGATATAGCAAAAAAATGTATGAGTATCGTGCTAAGATAATGGGGGCCTGGGGATTTTTGGATAAGAGCATTGCCCCAGGAGAATTGATTCAAAATTTGATAGAAATTTATCAGGGTAGAAAGATTTTTTCAGATGAAGTAGTGGTAGATATTTTAACTTCACGTGAAATAGAAATATTAGAATTAGTTCGAAATGGTCTAAGTATAGATGATATTTGTGAAAAAGTTTATGTAAGCAAGCGAACTGTTTCAAATCATCTTGCAAACATCTTTTCAAAATTAGGAGTATCCAGTAGACAGGAAGCTATTCATGTCGCGGAACAATTAGGTTACTTTTCCCCCGAATAATTGATAAGTTATTGTCCTATTGTTTAGAAATCTTTAATCAAATTTGAGTGAGGATGGTTGCAAAAGCAATTACTCTTACTCTAAAAAAAGAGCATTACGTTCTAATAGTAAACAATCTCTTTGAAAATATGATGTAGAAAAAATGCCTAAAAAATGCTATAATATCAAGCAACATATACGAATAAATTTAGAAAGGTTTGCTATGATTAATATTACGAAAGAAACATCTGTTTCAATCAATGACATTTTGCCCCTCTATCAGGCAGTTGGCTGGACAAACTATACCAATCAACCACAGATGTTGGAGCAATCTTTCGCTCACTCATTGGCTATTTATTTTGCCCGTGATGGCGAGGAAATCGTTGGTTTAGTGCGTCTGGTTGGAGATGGTTTTTCATCGGTCTTTATCCAGGATTTGATTGTTTTGCCTAGCTATCAGCGCCAAGGGATTGGTAGCACCTTGATGAAAGAGTCTTTAGGGGATTACAAAGATGCCTATCAAGTCCAACTAGCGACCGACCAGACAGAAAAAACCTTGGGTTTCTACCGTTCACTGGGGTTTGAAACATTATCTACTTATGACTGCACAGGAATGATTTGGGTGGATCGAAAAAAATTACAATAATTCTTTTATCTTAAGTTAATTTTAAGTCTTCTCTTGTATCATACAGTTATTAAGTAAAGACCTCCTAACTTTATTTAATAGAAATCCTAAACTTTTCTTTTTCATAATAATCTCCCTTAACTCCACCGGAACTGGTGGAGTTTTTTGGCTCTATTTCAGACTTTTGGGGACTATTCTTAAAATCATTTTTCGATATATCCCGGTATTTTTCGGGTCTTGGTCGGGGAATTGGCGGGGGACTTTTTTAGCGAATATGACTAAGAAATAGGTCTGTTGTCGCTTTATATGCCAGATCGCTCTTCTAATAT
>NZ_KV834651.1:41640-46170 GCF_001837905.1 Streptococcus sp. HMSC076C09 | reverse complement strand
TCTAATGATATCAAGACCTAAAGAATCTTAAATTTAGTCTTGCATAATTTCTCCCTCCTTCTGACATATTTAGTCTAACAAAAAAGCCGTCGGAAAAACGGCTTTCGAAGATAAGTGGTTAAAATGCCAGGTTAAGTGGTGCGATAGTAGACATTAAACAAAATCCAAAATAGACTACAGCCATTCTTTTCCCCATTGATTCAAGTCTCTTAAAATCGGCATTAGCGATTTGCCTTTTTCTGTAAGCTGGTATTCTGTATGAAGGGGCATGGATTCAAAATCAACTTTCTTAACTAATTGATGTTCCACTAAGACATCCAGTCCACGTGTCAAACTAATCGTTGTGATTCCTTCGACTTCTCTTCTTAACTTGTTAAAACGAATCGTTTGATGCTTGTTGATCACCCATAAGATATTCATCCTCCACTTGCCACCAACCACATCCAAAACTTGGGACATACTACAATTCCAATTTTTATTTGTCAGCATTATTTCTCCTTACAAAAATGTGCCTACTGTTCAAACGGCTTCCTAAGTATTATAATCTATTTATCATTCATTTTAAAGGAGTTATATTTATGTTTATTGTAAACCTCACCTATATCAAGCCACTAGAAGAAGTTGAAAAGCACCTACAACAGCATATCATCTTTTTAGAACAACACTATAAAAAAGGCTATTTTATCGCGTCTGGTAGAAAAAATCCAAGAACCGGTGGTATTATTCTCGCAAAAGCAAACCATAAAAAATTAATCCAAGAAATCATTACACAAGATCCATTCTACCAAAATGAAATTGCTCAATATGACATCATTGAATTTGAGGCAAGTAAGTATTGTCCGGAATTTGAAACTATCATCAGTAAACCTTTTGACGACAAATATGTTTATTAGTCTTTGAAAGTATCTTTACAGAAAGCAAGAACTTAAGCAACGTTTTTAAAAAATTATGCTCAAAATACTTCTTCCCTATCCATAGGTGGATAGGGTTTTTCGTTGTTCATTATACGTTCTAAACATTCAACACTAGATTGCAGATGAAACATCTCATATTTTCTATCTACTTCATCTTGAGAATTCCATAGTCCTTCTAGATGTCGCTTTATATGCCAGATCGCTCTTCTAATATTTTCTTCTTTTAATTTATTCATGAATACATCGTATAACAAAATATAATCCAAGCTCTTTGATTAAACTAATTTGCATGAAATATAAACGATTCGGTTAAGAATAAGATTAAAAGTTTTTTGAAGTAATCTATTCAGCACAAAAAAACACCTATTCGGGAAAATAGGTGTGAATGATGTTATTTATATCCATATTGTTTTAGAGCCTTTTTATACGCTTCGCTACCTTTAAGATAGTAGTCATGCTTAACTCCACTAATATCAACAGAAAAGACCCCATCTTAGATGCAGGATTTACTCAATTAGAAGAAGCGAGCAAAGAAAATTTTGTCTGCTTCTTTTTTACATATTGAAATGTTTTAACTGTTATGCTACAATAATAACAGTTAAAACACAAATAACAGTAGGGGAGTTGAGGATGAATATACAGATAAATAATTCCAGTGATGAACCAATATATCTGCAAATAAAAAATCAAATTAAAGCACAAATCATTTCTGGAGATTTGAAAGTGGGAGAACAACTACCTTCGATAAGATTCTTAGCGAAAGAAATCAGAGTAAGTATGTTAACTGCAAAAAGAGCTTTTGATGAATTAGAGTTAGACGGGTTTATAAATTCGGTACAAGGAAAAGGTAATTTTGTTGCAGCACAAAATAAAGAACTAATTCGAGAAGAATACTTAAAGAAAATTGAATCGAAGCTTCAAGAAGTAGTTGAACTTTCAGAAATTGCAGATGTATCCAGTGATGAATTGATAGAAATGTTAAAGAGTTATGTGGAGGGTGAATATGAGTAAATATGCTATTGAAATTAAAGATTTAGTAAAAACATTTGACAGTTTTAAACTAGGACCGGTAAATCTTACTATTCCGAAAGGAACAATAGTTGGATATATCGGACAGAATGGAGCTGGTAAAAGTACAACTATAAAATTGTTACTTGGGCTTTTAAGAAAAGACTCTGGCGATATAAGACTTTTAGATGAGGAAAATCCTAATAGTGTTGAACTGAAAGATAAACTTGGAGTGGTATTTGATGATTTGTTAGTGCCGGAAGAAATGACATTAATCGATGTTGAGAAGTTTTGTCATAGAGTTTATTCAAAATGGGATAAAAAGCAGTTTTATGGATTCATTGAAAAATTCAATTTACCACATAAAAAGATGATTAAAAATTATTCTCGTGGTATGAAAATGAAACTTTCAATAGCTGTTGCTTTATCTCACAATGCTGAACTTTTGATTTTAGATGAAGCAACAAGTGGGCTTGATCCAATTGTAAGAGAGGAAATCTTGGATTTGTTATTAGATTTTATGCAAGATGAAAATCATACAATTCTTATTTCTTCCCATATTTTATCTGACTTAGAAAAAGTGGCAGATTACATTGCTTTTATTCACAATGGAAAAATCTTATTTATGGAAACAAAAGATGAGTTAAAAGAAAACTACGGTATATGTACTTTATCCAATGAAGAAGTAAATAACATTGATGAAGAAGCCATTGTAGGAAGAAGAATACATTCTTTTGGGCAAGAGTTACTTGTTAAAAAGAGTCTTGTACCTGATGGTATCAAGTTACAAAAACCGTCAATTGAGGATATTATGATTTACTTTGTGAAAGGAGTGAGACAATAATGACAGCATTAATTTTGAAAGATATAGCTACTTTAAAAAAGACATTATTATTAACGGTTACTATCAGTATTGCACTGGCTGTATATGGAATTTATGAAAATGAATTGTTTATGGTTCCGTTAATATGTGTAATGATTCCGCTCATACTTTCTGCAATCGCCTTTGGTTATGATACAAAATCAAATTTCGAACAGTTTGCATTTTCGATGCCAATAAAAAAGAGCAGTTATGTGTTGAGCAAGCTTTTCTTTGCATTTGCCTTTGGTTTGGTCGGTTCAATCTGCATTTTTGTACTGTTGATGACAAAAAATCAAATGTCATTGGATAGTATAGTGTTTATTGCTTTAATTACACTAGCTGCTAGTATACTTATGACTGCCATTCAATTACCATTTATTCTTAAATATGGTGCTGAAAAGGGTAGACTCATTATGGTAATCACTTATTTCTTAATATTTGCTTTATCAACATTGCTAAAAGAAAAGTCAGATTTTCTTGCAAAATTAATGGAGATTTTTAGTAAGAATTCTATGTCAATGATTTGCTTAGGAATTTTAGTTGTAAGCGTATTAATCATAGGGGGTGCAGTAAAATTGTCCGTTATGATTATGGAGAAAAAAGAATACTAGTTTATTTCAAATGTAATCTCGGAATTACATTCTTTGACCCAGCTTGTGGGTTTCGTGTCATAATAATGGCAAAGGCAAATAGTCAAGTAAATACAAGGGTTTTAGAGCTTCTACCAAAGTTTAAAATCAAAAAAATGAATCGATGGTGTTTTGTAGAATTTTATGAAAATAAGTATTATAATTACATTATTATAAAGGATTGAATAGAGGAAAAAGGGTTATATAGGTAAATAGATTATGAGGACACAAAATGTTGTAGTTGAAAAATGGAATCCAAAATGGAAAGAAGAATTTGAAAAAATAGTAGAATCACTTGGAAAAGAAATCATTCAGAATGTAATTAAGATTGAACACGTAGGTAGTACATCGGTTGAAGGGATGTCAGCAAAGCCAATAATTGATTTGGATATTGTTATTGAAAATGATAAGTTTCTAATTTTAAAAAAATTGCTTGAAGATAAAGGGTATGTACATGAAGGCGATTTAGGTATTAGAGATAGGGAGGCTTTTTCATATATTAATAAAAATGATTTAATGACACATCATTTATATGTATGTCCTAAAGACTCTGAAGAATTATTTAAACATATTACTTTTAGAAATTATTTAAGGCAACATTCTGAGTTAGTGGATGAATATTCAAAAGTTAAAGAAAAAGCTGCTGTTTTATTTCCGGATAATATAGATAAATATATAGAATATAAATCAGGTGTTATTGAAAAAATTTATAAGCAATGCGGTCTATTGTAAGTTTTTTTACCGTTCTAATTTTTTGGTTTCAATATATCACATAAATATGAAAAAAATTATATCTGTAGTCATTGAAATTACTTCATGATTTCACACCTGGTTCAGGTAACGTCCTTACAGAGACCTATATATCTTTAAGACGTTTAGAAAATGAAGCCATTATGCTATGCAGTCGCATTCGACGTTGGACAAGAACTTGTTAAAGTCCAACTGAGCCAATTCTATGGAATTGAGATTAACGACTTTGCAGTTTCTGTTTCGAGAACTGCCCTTTGGATTGCTAAAAATCAGATGCTAGAAGAAACAAAGGACATTGTGTTTGATATTGAAGACTATATCAAGAGAAAAGGCAAAGTTAAGCTTAATAGAAATACAGTAATTACAA